>JAGRHI010000306.1:0-2715 GCA_020445045.1 Candidatus Competibacteraceae bacterium | reverse complement strand
CGGCGCGCGCTACGGCGAGGTGTAATGATGTACACGGCGTATTTCGGGTTGCGAGAGCCCCCCTTCGCCATCACCCCCGACCCCGGCTACGTCTATCCGAGCCGCCACCATCAGGAGGCGCTGGCCCATCTGCTGTATGGCACTGGCGAGGACGGCGGTTTCGTGCAGTTGACCGGCGAGGTCGGCACCGGCAAGACCACCCTGGTCCGTGCGCTGCTGGAACAACGGCTGGACGGGGTGGACATCGCGCTGTGCCTCAACCCGCGACTGACGGTCGAGGAGTTGCTGGCGGTCGTCTGTGACGAACTGGGCGTGTCGTACCCGCGCGAACACCAAACCCTCAAACCATTGCTGGACGCCCTCAACGAGCACCTGCTGCGCACCCATGCCGCCGGCCGCCGCACGGTGCTGATCATCGACGAGGCCCAGAATCTGAGCCGCGAGGTGCTGGAACAAATCCGTCTGCTGACCAATCTGGAAACCGCCAAGCACAAGCTGTTGCGAATCATCCTGGTCGGTCAACCGGAACTGCGCCGGCTACTGGCGCGGCCGGATTTGCGGCAACTGGCCCAGCGCATCACCGCCCGTCACCATCTGTCGCCGCTGGACAGCCGGGAAACCGCCGCCTACATCGACCATCGCTTGCGGATAGCCGGCGGGCGGGCGGATTTATTCACGAGTGGGGCACGGCGGGCGGTCCATCGCTGCTCCGGCGGCATCCCGCGCTTGATCAACGTGATCTGCGACCGCGCCCTGCTCGGCGCCTACAGCCAAGGCGTGCGGCGCGTGACCGCCGGCACGGTCCGCCGGGCGGCCCGGGAAGCCCTGCGCGGTGAGGGTGCGGGCGGACGCATGCTGGTTTTCTGGCAGGCGTTACGGCGCATGGTCCCGATCCGCCCGGCGGTTCCGAAACCCGCGTCCGATGGTGCCCGCAAGCGAACGGCGCACCGTGGGTTGGCGCTGGTCACTGGCTTGGCGGGCTTGGGCATGATCGGCTTTGGGTTCTGGTTGTCGCATGCCAAGCCGCCGCTGGCCGACCTCCCCCCGTCGCCGGTCGTCGATCCGGCTCCATCGCAACCGCCCACGGCCATGTCCGCTGGCCCGATTCCCGCTTTGGCCGCTACGGCCGCTACAGCCGCTACAGCCGCCACCGACCCGCTGGCGCTGGCCAGTCTGTTGCGCCGGTTCCGGGGAGACGATGCCAACAACCGGCTGCTGGCGGTCTGGGGTGTCACTCAAACGCCGGGTGCCGGCGCGACGTTCTGCGAATGGGTCAAAACCCAGGGTTTGCGCTGTCTGACTGGCCGCGACGACTGGGACATGTTGCGCCGCTTCAACCGCCCCGCCGTGTTGCGGCTGACCGTCAACCCCGGCGGTATGCCGACGGCGGCGCTGCTGCGAACGCTGAAGGGGGATGAGGCGACGCTGGAGATCGCCGGCCAAGCGGTCACCGTGCCGTTGGCGCAACTCGCGCCGTTGTGGACCGGTCAGTACCTGTTGTTGTGGCGACCGCAAATCGATCTACTCTTGATCGGCCCCGGCAATACCGGCGAGGCGGTGCTCTGGCTGCGCCGGCGGCTGGCGCTGGCGGCGGACCAACCCAGTCCCGAGCCGCTGTCCGCGACCTTCGATAGCGCTTTGGGCAAGCAGTTGCGCGTCTTTCAGCAGGATAACGATTTGCAACCCGACGGCTTGGCGGGTGGGCGGACGCTGGTCTTGCTGAACAACCTGACGCCCACCCCCGATACGCCCGCGCTCGATCAACCCGCTCAGGATCGATGAAATGTCTTATATCCTCGATGCGCTGCGCAAGGCGGAACAGGAACGCCATCTTGGCCAAGCACCGACGCTGACCGCCGCGCCACCCCTGACGGAACCGACCCGGAACCGCCGGTTTTGGTACGGCTTGACGGTGCTGGCTTTTGGGCTCAATGCCATGTTGTTGGCTTTCTTCCTCGGTCGATCCCAGCCGGCGCCCCAGTCCGCGTCCGTCGCCGCCCCGCCGGTGGCCGTGCCATCCGCCACGCCCGTGCCCCGTTCCCTTTCGTCCGCGTCGGCGGCGTTGGAGGAGGAGGGCGCGTCGGTCGTGCCTCGCCAGGAACCGGCCGGCCAAACGATTGAGTCTAAACTCGCGCGCCCGACCGTCGCTCCGGCCAGCCGGGAACGGCACCAGCAGCCGGCCCGGCCGATCGTGACGCCTGGCTCCGTGACCATCGCGCCGGTACCGGAATTGGCGCCGCCGCTGGAGACGTTATCCGACGATGCCCGGCACGGTATGCCTGTGCTCAATCTCGATGTTCACATTTACAGCGCCGATCCCGAGAAACGTTTTGTGGTCATCAATGGCCGGCGCTATCGGGAAGGCGAGCGGCTGAGCGAGGGGCCGGTGCTGGAAAGCGTGGTTCGCGACGGCGCGATCCTGCGTCGGAGCGGCCGCCGCTTCCGGTTGTCGGTGCGGCACTGATGCCGTTGTTAAACCCGGCCCGGCCCGGCCCGGCATCAGGACACCTGACCCGACTTTGGCCATTGATGGTTTCCAGGCGGGTCGTGCCCGCAACCTATCGCTTTTTAATGTCACGGCTTCCAACAGGGTGGTCGCTTGGAAAGGCGAATTAGAGTTGGTGCTTGCAATGCGATTACGTTATGAAGGGTGTTTATTGGGACTGGCCGCGGGCGATGCCTTGGGGACGACGGTCGAATTCAAGGTGCCGGGCA
>JAGRHI010000037.1:333-10195 GCA_020445045.1 Candidatus Competibacteraceae bacterium | reverse complement strand
CATGTTGGGCCAGACCGAGATCGGCTTGGCGGTCGGCGTGGAGAGCATGACCAATGCCCCCTACCTGCTGCCCAAGGCCCGCATGGGCTACCGGATGGGGCAGGGCAACATTGAAGACAGCATGATCCATGACGGTTTGTTCGACGAACTGGTGCCCGGTCACATGGCCATGACGGCGGAAAACGTCGCGGTCAAGTATGGCATTACCCGTCAAGAATGCGACGAACTGGCGTTGATCAGCCACACTCGTTGCACCACGGCCACCAAGGAAGGCATTTTCAAGCGCGAGATCGTGCCGGTCGAACTCAAGACCAGGAAGGGTTCGACCTTCTTCGAGGCCGACGAGAATTTCATCCCGGACGCCAGTCTGGAAAGCATGGGCAAGCTGAAGCCGGCCTTCAAGAAAGATGGCGTGGTCACCGCCGCCAATGCGTCCAGCATCAACGACGGCGCCAGCGCGGTGGTGATCATGTCGTTGGACAAAGCCAAGGAAATGGGTATCAAGCCCTTGATGAAGCTGGTCGGCATCTGCAACGCCGGCATCGAGCCGGAAGTCATGGGGCTGGGTCCGGCGGTGGCGATTCCGAAGTGCCTCAAGCAGGCCGGTTTGAAGTTTGAAGACATCGATTACTGGGAAGTCAACGAAGCCTTTGCCTCGCAGTGGTTGGGCGTGGGGCGGATGCTGAAGGAGCAGGGGATGAGCCTGACTCCGGATAACTGCAATTTCAACGGTTCCGGCATTGCCCTGGGCCATCCGGTCGGCTCGACCGGCCTGCGTATCGTGGTTAGCCTGTACTACGAGTTGGAACGGCAAGGTAAGAGCACCGGTGGCGCTTCCTTGTGCGTCGGCACGGGTCCGTCGATGGCCTCGCTGTGGACCCGCGACATCTAAGTTAAGCTGAATTTTCGATCGATCCGGGCGGCCTGAAAGGGCCGCCTTATCGAAATCCGAAATTTATATCATCATCTTCCGAAAATCATAACCTACAACGATATAATCCACTCCAGCCAAATAACCAACACAAGGTCATCAACCTTCATGCTGGACCCCAAACTACTTAGAAGCGAACCGGAACAGATCGCCACCAAACTGGCCCGGCGCGGCTACACGCTGGACGTAGAGTTCATCAACGCCCTGGAAACCCAGCGCAAGAATCTGCAAATTCGAACACAGGAACTACAAAACGAGCGCAACACCCGTTCCAAAACCATCGGTCGCGCCAAAGCCAATGGGCAAGATATCCAGCCGTTACTCAACGAAATCGCTTCTCTCGGCGATGACCTCAAACAAGCCGAAAGTGAGCTGGATGTCATCCAACTTCAGCTACTCGCCCTCCAACTGGAGATTCCCAATACACCGCACGACAGCACTCCAAGCGGCAGCCGTGACTCCGACAACGTCGAAATCCGGCGCTGGGGAGAGCCACGCCAACATCCATTCGAACCACGTGACCATGTGGACTTAGGCGCGGACGGCGGTCTGGACTTCGAAGCGGCGGCCAAACTGACCGGAGCCCGCTTCGTGGTCATCCAGGGCCAACTAGCTCGACTGCACCGAGCGTTGACCCAGTTCATGCTCGACCTACATACCCAGGAACACGGCTATCGAGAAGTCTATGTGCCCTACCTGGTCAATGCCGATAGCCTGCGCGGCACCGGACAACTACCAAAATTCGAATCCGACCTGTTCAAACTGAACGGCGATCTAAACTACTACCTCATTCCCACCGCGGAAGTCCCCGTCACCAACCTGACACGTGGCGATATCCTCGAAGCTGATCGTCTCCCGCTGCGCTACGTCGCGCACACTCCTTGTTTTCGCAGCGAGGCGGGTTCCTACGGCAAGGACGTACGTGGCATGATTCGCCAGCATCAGTTCGAGAAAGTAGAGTTGGTGCAAATCGTCCGTCCCGAGGAGTCCTATGCGGCGCTGGAAGCGCTGACCAGCCACGCCGAAACCGTGTTACAACGGCTAGAACTCCCTTACCGGGTGATGGCCCTTTGCACAGGCGACATCGGTTTCGCCTCGGCCAAAACCTACGATCTGGAAGTCTGGTTACCCGGCCAGCAAAAATACCGGGAAATTTCCTCGTGCAGCAATTTCGAGGATTTTCAGGCCCGACGGCTACAAACCCGCTGGCGCAATCCCGCCACGGGAAAACCAGAATTGGTTCACACGCTCAACGGCTCCGGCTTGGCTGTGGGCAGAACCCTAGTGGCGGTGATCGAGAATTACCAGGACGAGCGAGGCCACATTCAAGTTCCCGAGGCGCTCAAACCCTACCTGAAGGGACTCGAAATCATTGTCCCCGACGGCCGCTGAGCCGCCAGAACCGCAGGTTCAGCAGCACGGCGGCCACGGTCAGACCCACAATCAGACCCAGCCACG
Source organism: Candidatus Competibacteraceae bacterium (assembly GCA_020445045.1). Classification (GTDB taxonomy): domain Bacteria; phylum Pseudomonadota; class Gammaproteobacteria; order Competibacterales; family Competibacteraceae; genus Competibacter. Next base: position 7,806 of record JAGRHI010000037.1, on the reverse strand, counting down.
GACCGGCTGGTCCCAATCCCACGCGAACCCCCAGACAAGCCAGCGGAAAGGCCAGCAGCCAATAAGCGATCAACACGATCGCCAAGGGCAACCGGGTATCCTTAAGACCACGCAGCGCGCCCAGCGCGCCCACCTGCAAGCCATCGGAAATCTGGAATAGCGCGGCCAATCGCAACAAACCCGCCGCCACCGCCACCACCGCCGCGTCATCGGTATAGAAACGCGCTATCGTTCGATGGCCAACGAAGATCAGTACCGCCATGGTCGCCATGAACAGCCCGGACAGAGCAATGCCGATCAAGCCGCTGAAGCGGGCCGCGCGTGGATCGCCAGCACCCACGGCGTGTCCCACCCGCACGGTGGTAGCCATGCTCAAGCCCAGCGGGATCATGAAGGTCATGGCCGCCATGTTCAAAGCTACCTGATGTGCAGCGGCCGCCACCGCGCCGAGCCGACCCAACAACAGGGCAACGGTGGCGAAAATGGCGGTTTCCAAAAACAGCCCGATGCCAATGGGCAAGCCCAAGGCCAGCAACGGCCGCAATTCCCGCCAACATGGCCCACTCCATTGCCGAAACAAGCCATAGTGGCGGTAGCGAGTATCCAAGCACATCATGGCAATCATACCCACCAGCACCGTCCACATGCTGAGAGCGGTTGCAATCCCGCAGCCCAACGCACCCATGGGTGGAAAACCCCAATGGCCGAAAATCAGTGCATAGTTGGCTGCGACATCGACCGCCAACCCAAGCAGACTGATCAGCAGGACCGGACGGGTTCGAGCAATCCCCTCGCTGAACAAGCGTAGGCCCATATAGACGAAGATCGGCGGCATTCCCCAGGACAGTGCCCGCAGGTAATCGCCGGCGATGGGCACGATGACCGGTTCAATACCCAGCAAGGTCAATCCCACCTCCATCTGACGCAACGTCACCCAGCAAAACAAACCCAAGGCCGCGCCCAGCCACAGCGCCTGCCGCACCAGCGGCGCGATCGCGGCGACTCGGCCAGCGCCATTGAGTTGGGCCACGGAGGGGCTCAGCGCCATCAGGATACCCAGCGCGAACAAGAACAGGGCGTGCCACAGTCCGGTCCCGATAGCGACCGCGGCCAGTTCGATCGGCCCAACCCGGCCCATCATGACGGTGTCGAAAAATCCCATCGCCGTCTGCACCAACTGAGCGGCCACCAGCGGGCCGCCGATCCGAAGCAGGACAGCGAGTTCATTGCGCACACGAAGGCTGGAAAGCGGCGATGGCCAGCGGCTCACGGTGACGCGATCCGGCTCGTGGCGGTGCTAGCGTTTCCGTCGGGCAATGGCAGTATGGCGTCCAACTGGGAAAAGAGGCTCTGGCTACTCCATCCAGGTGCAAACAACGTCATGATCATCATTCTGGATCCAAACATCACGGAGAGTTCCGAAGAGTATCGGATGACGCTCGACCATCTGTCCCAGATGCCAGGCATCACCATCAACCGCCAGCGGCACGACCAACATTGAAATCCCTACCGGCGAAGCAAAACGTCCCGCGCTTGGTTGATCCGCGCGGCCAGATCACTGGACCCGCCCTGATCGGGGTGAACCCGCTGGATCAGACGGCGGTAGGCGGCCTGGATTTCATCGCGACCGGCGCCGGGTTGCAGGCCAAGGATTCGATAGGCTTCGGCCCGATCCATGCGATCGTGTTCCGTGGCTTGCGTCCGATCCTTTCGCCCGGTGCCCGCCTGTTCGCGCCAACCCGCATCGACATGACGATCCAGATAGGCTTCCAGCACCGCCGTCGACTGCGGATCGGGCTGGCACTCCCACCAGAGTTCCAACAATTCCGATCGGGTGAGGTCGTGTAGGGAACGGCTGGCAAACCGGCCTTCGCGAACCGTGCCGGACATGACGCCAGAAGCATGATCGAGCGTCATGTCCAGGAAACGGGTGGTGACCGCGGACTGATTCGAGCTGGCCTGACCGGTCGCGGCGGGGGAGGGGGAGGGGAGCCGCAACCAGCGAAGCAGCAGCGGTGCCAGCACGGCCAGTAGGGGCACGGCCAGCTCGGCACCGCCCCGCACGGTCAGCAGCATCAGAAAACCGACAATGCCAACCGCCGCCAACAGGCGCGGCAAGTAGGCACTCGAACCCGAGCGGCGCAACTTGCGAACCAACAGATACAGGCCGATCAGGACAACCACGACCAGCAATACCCGAATCAACATCGGTGTGCTCAGAGTTGGCGGGTCAGTTGCCGCACCAGACCGCCATGACGCCGGCCGAATTCCTCCAGCGCCGGGCGACCACCCGTGGCATAGACCGCCACGGCGGTGAGCAACTCGCGTAATTGCCGGGCGCTACCCTGATCGAAGGTGCAATAGGCGCCGCGAGTCAGCCGTGCGACTTCCCGAAACCCCAGCACGGCATCGGGATCGTTACCCTCCTGAAAGACAAAAGTCGGTACTCCCAGTAACCCGAGCTGGCCGGCCTGTTGACACAGCGGGTCCACGGCTTCTTCGAGACAGTCGCCGACCAACACCAAGGCGTTGACCCGATGCAGCCGGGTTTCGCGAATGGCGTGTTCCAGCACCCGACCGATCTGGGTCAAGCCACCCCGACATTGCACCGAAGTCATGCGCCGTTGCAGATCGGCGGCCTCGCTCAGCCACGGTTCCACCTGGAATTCACCATAACCCCGGTACCAGACCAGTTGCACGGCTAGCCCACCGATTTCCGCCGTCGCCGCAAACATCTCTCCCTGCAACTGGCAGGCTCGATCCCAGGTCGGTTGGCGGCTGGCGGTGGCATCCAGGGCGAAGATCAAGCGGCCACCCGGTTTCGCGGCGACGGGGGTACGAGCCGCTTTTTGCAAGAATCGCACAACCTCGCTCTCCGGCGAACACGGGGAGGAGGTCAAGGAAGGCAAATCAAACCGGTTCGCCATTCGCCACTACTTCTGCAACACGTAAGTACCCGGCGCTTCGCAAATCGGGTATAGCCCTTTTTCCGGCATGCCCATCGATGGCGGCGAGACTTGTTGCGCCGCCGAATGCTTGGCCAGCCATGCCTCCCAGGTTGGCCACCAGGAACCTTCCTGTTTGGGTACGATCGCCTGCCAGGCCTCTGGATCGATGTAGCGGTCTTGCTCACCGCGGTAGGCGACTTGAAAGCTCCGCCGCCGGTGGCCCGGCTCGCTGACGATGCCGGCATTGTGACCGCCGCTGGTCAGCAAAAAGATAACCTCATCAGCGTCCGCCAGCAGGTTGATCTTGTAGACCGACCGCCAGGGCGCGACGTGATCCTGCTCGGTGCCGACCGTGAAGATCGGCGCGCGGATGTCGGTGATGGAGATGGTGCGGTCATCGACCTTGTAGTGGCCGGTGGCGAGTTCGTTGCCGAGGAAGATATGTCGCAGGTATTCGGAGTGCATGCGAAATGGCATCCGGGTCTGGTCGGCGTTCCAGGCCATCAGGTCGTTGAGCGGCTGACGACGGCCCAGAAGGTAATCATGGACTATTCGCGACCAGATCAGATCATTGGAGCGCAACATTTGGAAGGCGCCCACCATCTGATCGGCATCCAAATAGCCCTGATCCCACATCATGTCTTCCAGGAAGGAGACCTGACTTTCGTTGATGAACAACAGCAGTTCACCGGCCTCGGTGAAATCGGTCTGAGCCGCAAACAGCGTGATGGTCTTGAGGCGATGATCACCGTCGCGGGCCATGGCGGCGGCGGTGAGGGTCAGCAGGGTACCACCAAGGCAATAGCCGACCGTATGGATTTTACGTTCGGGCAAGGTTACGGAAACAGCATCCAGCGCCGCCATCACGCCATGTTCCCGATAGTCGTCCATGCCGATATCGCGATCCGCGGCGGTCGGGTTTTTCCAGGAGATCATAAAGACCGTATGACCCTTTTCCACCAGGTATTTGACCATGGAATTGTGGGGCGACAGGTCGAGAATGTAGTACTTCATGATCCAAGCCGGCACCACGAGCACCGGCTCGGCATACACCTGGGTGGTCGCTGGCTGATACTGGATCAGTTCGATCAAGCGGTTGCGGAAGATGACCTTGCCCGGTGTGACGCCGACATCGCGGCCGACCACGAATTGCTCGGACTCACCGCTCAACTGCTTGCCGGCCACCGCCTTTTCCATATCGTCCATGAAATTGCTCCAACCACGCACCAGATTTTGTCCGCCTTCCTCCGTGGTGGCCTTGAGAATCTCCGGGTTGGTGAGCGGCGAGTTGGAAGGCGAGAACATATCGAGAATCTGCCGCGTCACGAAGGAGACGATCGCTTCATTCTGCTTGTTGACGCCGCGAATATGCGTGGTGGCATTGTGCCACCATTGCTGAGTCAGTAGAAACGATTGCGAGATGAGGTTATAGGGCCATTGTCGCCAGCTCTCGTCATCGAAACGGTGATCTTGAGGCAGGGGTTTGATGGAGGGCGGGATCTCGATCTTGGGATTCTGGCTGACCTTGAACGCGTACAGCGCCAACCGCACCATCTTGCGAACCGCCTTTTCATTCAGCAGGGCTTGCTTGCCGGGGGAAAGACCTAGATGCATCAGCCAGTCGAGGTAAGCCATGGCCAGCACCGTCGGTGAAAGACCACCGGTGCCACGAGCAAGATTGGCGCTGACCATTCGGTTGATGGTTTCGGGAATGTGGTTGCCAAGAAACGAACGCTCAAGGCCATAGGCGCGATGCACCGAGGCCTTTTGGCCGGGCGGACCGAGCCAGGAACGCATCGGCACGGGAGCAGGTTTGATTTCAGGGGTGGTTGGCTGCTCGGGCGTCACTGTTTGGACGGGGGCAACCGGGGTGGTTTGCTTGGAGTCTGGCATGATTGCATACCTCACAAATACGAGGATCGCGCGGTGCCGGAAAGCGATGGAAGCGGCAGGTCCGCCGTTGCTCGCACCGCTCTTACAGTGTAATGCAAACGCAGCCCAGCCCGCCAAAGCCTTATTGGGCTCATCCATGAATTCCAGACAGTTCGCCTTAGTGCCTCAACCGACATGCCGCGCATGCCAGTGACGGGTAAATTGTAGGTAAGCGGCCGCCATACAAGGGTCTATATTATTACAGTGGGTATCTGCCCGGAAAAGCGACGCCGTGCTTCGTCTTCCCGCAGGCTTCCATGGTTTCCATTCAGACACCCGTTGAGCGTCCATCGATGCCGAGAACAACAACGACTTAGTTAGGTACTCGGTGACTGACCCTACGTCAGATAGGGAGACTTGCCGTGATGAGGAGGAACCATGTCGGACGAGACGACCGCGCATGCGGAGCATATTCTGTCTGTAGTGCAAGGAACCAAGCCGGGATCTTCACCGGAAGCCAGTATTGCCCGGTCCTGGATCCGTTGCGTCAACAACTATGGCCTTGATGCCGTTCATTCTCATCAGACCCAGGTACTCGAACAGATTCGTTTGCGCGAACACCAGCAGCGCCTGGATGACTTTCTGGACATCGCCCGAATTGAAATGAATGGCCTCTATCAGCAAATCGCTGGCTCGGGCTTCGCGGTGATCCTGACCGATGGCGATGGCGTGATCGTCAACTGGATTTGCGATGCCAACTTGAGCGGACCTTTCAAGCAAGTCGGTCTGTGGCCAGGCGCCATCTGGGACGAAGAAAACGAAGGAACCAACGGTATTGGCACCGCCCTGATCGAACAACGAGCCCTGACCGTTCATCGCGATGAACATTTCCTTAGCCGGCATACCCAATTGACTTGCTCGGCGGCGCCGATTTTCGATCCGCGAAACCAGTTATTGGCGGTGCTGGATATTTCCTCGGTCAGTTCCCAGGATTCCAGACAAAGCCAGTTCCATACCCTCGCGCTGGCCGCTCTGAGCGCCCGGATGATCGAACACGGGTTCTTTCTACGGGTGTTTCGTCAGCAATGGATCTTGCGTTTCCATCACCAACCGGAATTTATTGGTGGGAGCAACGAAGGTTTACTGGCTTTCGATGATGGCGGATACATTCTGGCCGCCAACCAGAGCGCGGCGGATCAGCTCCGGCAACCACGCCATCAAATGGTCGGCCAGCGTATCGATCTTCTCTTCGCCATCGCCTTGGAGACCTTGCTGGGCCACGCCAGCGTCCAGCCCAGAACGTTGTGGCCCATCACCGACAAGACCGGCCATCGGTTTTTCACTCTGTTGTACGGAACCGAACGACGGCCACTCAAGAGCCGTCCGCGCTTGGTGACCGAGGAAACCGAACCTTTGCTCCCGCCGACGAAAACCCTGGAGAGCTTGGCCGGGAGAGACCCGTTGATGGCGTACAACGTCGATTGCGTTCGGAAGGTTATGAACAAGCGCGTCAATATTCTGCTGACTGGCGAAACCGGTACCGGCAAGGAGGCTTTTACCAAGGCGATTCACGATGCCAGCGCGCGAGCCAACAAACCCTTCGTCGCCGTAAATTGCGCCTCGATCCCGGAAACCTTGATCGAAAGCGAATTGTTCGGCTACAAGTATGGAGCATTTACCGGCGCGCGCCAGGAAGGTCGACGCGGCAAGATTCTGCAAGCCCACGGTGGCACTCTGTTTCTGGACGAAATCGGTGACATGCCGCCGGCTCTACAAACCCGGTTGCTGCGGGTACTGGAAGAAAAAGAGGTGCTGCCGCTCGGCAGCGATACCCCAGTGCCGGTGGATGTGTTTTTGATCAGCGCCACCCATCGCAATTTGCGGGAGAACATTGCGGCCGGGACGTTCCGGGAAGACCTCTATTACCGACTGAATGGTCTGGAGTTGCGCTTGCCCGCTCTGCGCGAACGTGGCGACCGATTGTTGCTGATTCGTGGTTTGCTGGCGGCGGAAAGCGATGGAGTTGCCGTGTGCATTACCGAGGAAGCGCTGATGGCGCTGGACGCGTATTCATGGCCAGGCAATATCCGTCAGCTTCGTAATGTGCTGCGCACGGCGGTGGCACTGTGTGATGAGCAGTGTGTCCGCCTCGAAAACCTACCGGCGGAGATTTCCGGGTTGACGCCACATGACCCGATGCGGAGCACCTTGCGTTATGGCGCGACAACCCCGACCTCGACCCTGACCCTGACCCCGACCACGAGCTGTCTCGCGCAAGCCGAGCGGGACGCTCTGTTACGCCAACTGGAGCATCATGGCTGGAATATCACCAATACCGCCGCGCACTTGGGCTTCAGTCGTAATACCCTGTACCGCAAAATGCGCAAGCATGGCATTCAGCCACGTGAATATCCGACACCTTAACCGACTATGCCGTCTGTGCTAGAAGGCCCAATCGCTCCAATTGCGCGACCGCTTTGACCAGCGTCTCGCCAGTTGACGGTGATATTTCCCGGGATGTCAGGAAATCATCCAGGGTTTCCTGCAAGGAACGGTAACCATCCAGACAGTTCACGAACTCGACCGCTCGATGGGAATGCAGGAAGTAGAGGCGACGGTTGTCGTAGTGGTACACCAGACCGCCGAAGCGCTC
>JAGRHI010000037.1:0-237 GCA_020445045.1 Candidatus Competibacteraceae bacterium | reverse complement strand
TGAGTTTCTGCCCGGTCACGTAGCGTGCTTCGCCCGAGACCAGCCATAAGGCCGCATTGGCGACATCTTCCACGTCGATCAGTTTGACCGGCAGGGCGTTGCCATGGCGGATGAATTCGACCAAATCCTCCGTCGCCATGTCGGCGGCCTGGGCCATGCCGGTGATGATGTCGGTATCGACGGCGGTGGGATGCAGCGTGTTGACGGTGATATGGTGCGGCGCGAGTTCATGCGCCA
>JAGRHI010000036.1 GCA_020445045.1 Candidatus Competibacteraceae bacterium | reverse complement strand
CTGTTGGGCCAGCTGCGAGGGCGACCGCCCGCCTGACTCGGGGCGTCCCCGCCCCCGCCGCGCTCTTCTCCCCCCTTCGATCCCCTCGGGGCCAGGCCCACACGTCCCAACGCCGGCCGCCCACCGTTCCCCCGCCCCCGCCGCCGTCCGATTCCCCACCGAGCGGGCCGAGCGGGCGGTGGCCGCCACCGAACCGGGTCCGTGACGGCCCGCCACGGCTCGTCGCGCCCGAATCGCCGCTCATTAAGTGTCGTTTAACTTCCTAATAACTGTCGGGTCTCGCCTAGCACCTCCCCTGGGCCTCCCATTAGTGTCGGAGACCCCCACCGTTAGGTGGTGGCGCTTTCTTCAGAAGCCTTCTTTCAGAACCTCCGCTCCAAAACCCTGCAAACCCCAACCCTCCGACACTCAGTCGGAACGCCGACCATCCGGCGTCAAGCCGTCTTCAAAAGAGCGCAACGCCGGCGAGGAAGGTGTGCGCGACCCCTCGGGGTTTGAGTACCATGACGGAGAAATGTGCAAACGTGCCTGAGCCGACCATGAGCAAATCCGACCACCGCGCCGTCAAGACCCTCCATGCCCGCTTACAAGAGCGGTTTCCCCAGGCCTTTCCGAAGAACTACGAGGCGATCCGCCCTCTGAAAATCGGCATCCTCGCCGATCTGATCGAACGGCTGCCTGATTTCGATCCGACCGCGCTGCGCCGGGCGCTGGCCAACCAGACGAGCCGGGATGGGTATCTGCTGGCGCTTGTTCACGGTCGAGGGGATCGGCGCTACGATTTGGACGGCCAGCCAGTGGGTACCGTGACCATGGAGGAACGGGCGGAAGCTCAAAAACGGCTCGATGCGTCCACGAAGCGCGGCCAGGACAAAGCCGAACGAGTACGGACAAACAAGGAGCGAGAGGAGCAACGACGCCAGCAGCGCGAGATTGAGCGGAAAAACCGCGAGGCAAAGGCGGCGCGGAAAGCCGAGTACGAGCGCATCCAACAGGAGATCGCCGCCCGCAAGGCGGCCCTGATTGCCCAGGGCATCACGCCGGAGTCCCGTTCGGAGCGCAAGCGCCGCTTGGCCCGTGAGGCGGCTGAGCGGGCGGCGCGCGGACCTCACGACCAAACCGTGTCACGGGACACGACCTCGGCGCGGTTGCGTCCCCGAACCGGCCCGTTGCCCGCCCAGCCCGGGCCACCAAAATCCGCGGCCGCCCAGCCCACGCCCGGCCGACCACCGGCGTCCCCTAATGAACGACCCGAGCAACCGCCAGATCAAGCCTGCTCTCCGGCGACCAAGCCCATGCCACCGGTGGAGTTCAGGAGGAAACGGCGGATCGTGCCGCCCAACGAGGAAGGACCCTGCTAACCGCTCGAATCGTGTCGCATGACACGGTTTCGCGCCAAGCCCGAACCGAACTGTTTGTCATTTACAGAAGTGGATGCGACTACATACAGGGGTGTTTGCAAATCAATATGTGAGGAAGGCCATCAGGTGGGTAGACTTACTCTAACCCATTGAAGTTATTGTTTAATGGAAATCGTTACATCTGAATACATTTGAATCCACTTCTATAAATTCTAATCTATTTACATCCACTTCTGTAATTATTTGCAACGACTTCTGGCTCTATGAGATCTCCCGTGGAGGCCACAAGATGTAGTGGTATGGCACCGGGAGCCGAGTTATGGAAAGCTGACCGGGTCTCCCTGCTGATGGACTGCTGACGATGCCGATCACTCTTGCCGTACCCCTGGACTTGCCCGATGTGCGTGTATTGGCCAACCGGATGCTGGAGGACGGTACGGTGTTGATCGAGGTGGAAAGCACCTTGCGGACGACCCAGTGTCGTTGCTGTGGCCGGGAAATCGACCGGTTTCATGGCTTCGACCGACCGATTCGGTTGCGACACCTGCCGGTGTTCGAGCGCGTGGTGTTTGTTGAGATCCGACCGAAGCGCTACCGCTGTCCCTACTGTGAAGACGGGCCGACGACCACCCAACGCTGCGTTTGGTACGACCCCAATCGCCCTCATACCACGGCATTCGAGCAGGACGTCTTGAAGCGGTTGATCCACGGCACGGTGGCCGATGTGAGTCGGCTGCTCGCTCTGGGGGTCAAGGCAGTGGAAGGCCTCATGGACCATCGCCTGGCGCCGGCGGTGGACTGGACCGCGTTCGCCGCGTTGGAGACCTTGGGTATTGACGAGGTGGCGCTGCTCAAGGGCCATGGCCACTACGTGGCGGTGGTCTGGGCGCGGGACGCCGAGGGGCATAACCCTGTGCTGGCGGTGCTGCCCGACCGGTTGCGGGCGACCGTGCAGGCCTTTCTGGAGACCCTCCCGGACGCTCTGAAAGCCACGGTGCGGCGGGTCTGCATGGATAGGTGGGAAGGCACCGCCGGCGCGGTGGCGGCGGCGCTGCCCGACGCCCAAATCGTGGTGGACCGGTTTCATGTCGCCGTCCACTACCGGGAGGCGGTGGACGCGTTGCGTCAGGCCGAATGTCGCCGGCTCAACGCCGGACGGTCCCCCGAGCGGGCGGTGCCCACCGCCGCGTTGCGGCCCTTGCTCCGCCGGGAATGGCGGTCGCTGAATCTTGGCCAGCAGGGAAAAGTAGTCGAGTTGTTCGAGCAAACCCCGGCCCTGGCCAGCGCCTACGTGCTGCGCACCCTGCTGACGGCGATCTTCGAGCACAGCCCGGATCGAGCCACCGCCCAGAGCCGACTTCAACGCTGGGTCAAGCAAGTCGCCGCTTCGGGTTTGAGCTGTTTTGATCGGTTCCTCAATACCTTGCACCACTGGCAAGATGGGATTCTTAACTATTTTGAGGGCGGACATAACAGTGGTTTCGTCGAAGGCCTCAATAACAAACTGAAGCTGCTCAAGCGCCGGTGCTTTGGCTTGGATGACCCGACCGAACTGTTCCGCCGGTTGTGGCTGGATATCGAGGGTCCACGCCTTTGGGCATGAACCTCTACCACTACATCTTGTGGCCTCCACGGGAGATCTCATAGAGCCTGAACTGGTTGAGAAGCATTGAACAGCCCTGCCGGCGCTACAATAGCAAACGGTCAGCGGCGATAGCCAGACATGAACCCCCACATAGCGCGATTGCCCTGACTTTGTAATACAGTAAATAGCATACATCCTGCTATTATATTTATGATGCACTACAATCGTGACGCTGCTTTCTAACACATGGAGAATCAGGGTGCGCACATTAGTCTTGGCACAAAACAAAGGTGGTGTTGGAAAAACCTCCATAAGCCGGATTTTGTCTGAATACTTTGCTAGGAAGGGCTACCGTGTTCTTGGGTTGGATCTCGACCCACAATGCAACTATTCAAGACGATTCTTGAGTATGGACTATGATCCTGCAGATCCAGATGGAGTCTATCCTGCTATTCATCCTGATTATCTGCCACAAGAACATAGAGAATGGGATGGACGCAGCTCGACAGCGGATATTTTCACCCACCATCCAACTGTTCCCTATCCATCCTGGATCGATAATCTAGAGATACTACCAGGACATGGCGAACGGCTAAGACAATTAGAATCCCATGTTCGAAATGACGCTCAGACTATGTCTCAAGCGCTAAAGACATTTCTTGAACGGAATGATCTGCACGAGCACTATGACCTAGTTATTATTGATACCTCTCCCTCAAAGGACGCATTGACTCGAAGTGCCATGACGGCAGCTACTTATCTTCTTATTCCCACCTTGTTGGAGACACAGAGCACCGAGGGATTAGTGGGAATGCTGGCCTTTTGGCGACAAATCAATCGTTCCCGTACTTCACCATTAGAAATAGTCGGAATTCTTCCCAACCGGGTTAAATCAGTTGGGCTTCACGAGGGTTTACTGGAAGGGCTCAAAGGGCATCCTGGTACCGGGAGGTTTATCTCTCCAGTTACCTTGGCAGATCGGATTGCTTTCGCAGAATCTGATCATACCGATGCAAAACCAAAGTCCGTTTTTGATTTACCGAAATCCAACAAGGCACGTTTGGAAGCCGAAGCGGTTGGTCACTTTGTACATGGAAAGTTATTTTCCTAATGCGTGTCGTCAAACAGAGAGTTCTCAAGGGAAGGAAGTATGATTCACGGTGGGTTGGAACTTGAAAGTGGGTATTGAAGGATGGGACGACGATATGCCTTGCGGGATGATCAATGGGAACGGATCAAGAACGACTTGCCGGGACGCCCGGAGACGGTGGGGGTGACGGCTCGGGATAACCGGCTGTTCGTGGAGGCGGTACTCCATCGGTATAGTTCCGGATCGGCTTGGCGTGACCTGCCGGAGCGGTTTGGGGATTGGAAGAACGTTCATCGTCGGTTTAACCGTTGGGCCAAGCAAGGGATTTAGGAGGCGCTTTTCAAAGACTTTAGGACTTACGCATTGACAGATTAAAAAATCTATTATTCTCTTTAAATACAATGCACTATAAATTTTTGGCGAGTCGTTTTTTTGACGATTTTCATAGATTTAGTTGTTGGCAGATTATTCGTAACATTATGATAATAATACAGAAAACATAAGATTTGGTTTGTCAATGCGTAAGTCCTAGACTTGGCAGGCGATGCCGATAACGAATAGGCCATGATCGACAGCACCGTTGTCCGAGCCCATCAGCACAGCGCGGGCGCGAAAAAAAAGCTGGCGGCGAGCAAGCCATCGGGCGGAGTAAAGGCGGGTTGAGCACCAAGATTCACGCCCTCGTCGATGCCTTGGGCAACCCCATCGGGTTCCACCTCATGCCGCGGAAGGCCTGCGACCTGGAAGGATCGGATCGCCTACTGCCGAGCCTCAAGGCCGATACCCTATTGGCCGACAATGGCTACGACGCCGACCAGCGCGTGATCGAGCCGTTGCGGAACGCCAAACAACAGCGGTCATTCTCCCCAAGTCCAACCGCAAGATCCAACGCTCTTACGACAAGGAATTTTATAAAGTACGTCATCTCGTCGAAAACTCCTTCTGTAAGCTCAAACAGTTCCGAGCCATCGCCACACGCTACGATAAAACCGCTCATTATTTCCTTGCCGCCATTCATTTGGCATCCGCCGTCATCTGGCTTATTTGACGACACGACCTAGGGCATTACCATGGTTAAAAAGAAAACTTTTGGATTACCTGCCGGCTTGCCTTTAGCGGACATTGTCGAGGAAGGAGAAGCGGAAGCGGGTTCCTTCGTGATGGAAATTTTGCCCATTGCCCGCATTGAACCGGATCCTGATAACCCACGACGTCTGGGGCTCAATCCTGCTAATCCACGCGAGCTGGATAAATCCGACCCGCTATACGAACGAAAAAAAGTGGCACTGGAAGGCATTGAAGATCTAGCAATCAGTGTTGCTCGTTTCAAGGTGCAACAACCCATCAAGGTCTACCGGTACGACAAAGGATATCGCATCGTATTTGGGGAACGCCGTTATCTGGCCTCTATTCTAGCTGAGGAAAAGACGATTCCAGCCTGGGTGTTACCGGAACGACCGAAGTTTCTACGAACTTTGCAATTCTCCGAAAACGAACATCATGACAAACTGGATGCTTGGGAGCGGCTGGAAAGCATAACGTCGGTAGTAAGAGAATTTGAATCCTACGGTGAAGAAGTCATCGGCTCAGCCAAGGTATTGGCCGAACTTACTGGCCTCAAGCTATCGATGGCCAATAACTACTTCGATCTGATCCAAGGTCCAGATGATGTACTCGAAGCTTTACGGGCACGCACGATCACGAACATACAATTAGCCGCTGAGATTGCCCGAGAACCTGATTTGACCAAACGCTTGGCTGCGCTGGACGAAGCTCGCTTGGGGGCAATATCGGATAGAGTTAGGAGCGTACTTAAACAATCTGTGTCAAAGCCACGGACCAGCGGTCGCGGCAGACCAGCGAAGAATGTAACGCTAGGTAGGACAGCCAATACTGTAATCGTGCGCCGGATTGTCGAGGCGGTTCTAGGCGATGCATGTCAAGAAGCCCTCGGCAGTGAAATTCAATGGGATGACTTTAGTAGCGTTACGGATGCCTGGAAGAAGTTCCTAGCGTATCTTGAGTCTGTTGAGAAATCTGGAAAGTGAAACGTATTACTTGTCGGATGCCGCTGACGTTGAAGACTTCACTCCATCAAGCAGTCGTTGAAGATGGATATGGAGGAAAGGGAAAAAGCCGCTGGGTACGGGAAGCATTGGCTCAACTCTTTAAGCATGATCCTGATTTGGCAAATGTTGGGGTTGGAGACGACCTTGAAACTAACGATGCGGAAGATGCATTCTTTGTTAGCCTGGATGATGGAGTGGCTATTGATGCTGCGGTTGAGGTTATTCGATCTCAATATCCCCGAGCGGAAGGTGTCCAATCAGCGATCATTCGAGCAGCGGTACGGTATCGGTTACGTGAGAAAATGAAGGGAAAATCGACGATTACTGCGGTCACCGCAGCAAACTAAAAATCGCTTATAACATTATGTTTTATAACACATAAAACTATTGAGTATTTTTTCAAAAATTCAGGTGTAGAAGCCTTTCCCACGCAGCTTGTTCGAGTGCCCATGCAAATAGCGTAACTATTGGGTAAGCAGGAATATGATCAGTTGATCAAGATCCATATCCCATCCGCTCCAACACTCCCTCCAGAATCTCCAAGCTGGCGAAGTCGATGGTCAGCTGTCCCCGACCCGCCTCGCTATAGCCGATCGTCACCCGCGTCCCGAGCCGTTCCGCCAGGTCGATTTCCAGTCGCGCGAGGTCGGGGTCCTGGGCCGGAGGGGCGGGTGGGAGGACCGCGGCGGCGTGGGGGTGGCCCCCGTTCTGCTTGTACGCCTTGGCCAAAGCCTCCACTTGGCGGGTGTTCAAGCCCTCCCGCGCGATTCGATGCGCGAGTTCGAGCTGGACGCGCTCGTCCAAGCCCACCAGGGCACGGGCCTTGCCGGGCGCCAGTTCGCCGGTCGCGACCCGCGCCCGCACGCTCGGGGCGAGCCGCAACAGCCGCCGTCGGTGTGAGGCTGCCGTGCGCGACAGGCCCAAGGTCCGGCCGGCGGCGGCAATACTCCGGCCTTGATACACCTCGGCCTGGATGGCCTGGGCTTCGGCGATGGGATCTTGAGCGTCCGGTCCGGCCTCGTGTTCAACGAGCTGGCGCGCGTCCTGCTCGCTGAGAGGCTCGCGCAAATACAGGGGGACGGTCGCCAGTTGCGCCCGCTGCGCCAGCAGCCAGTGTTTCAGGCCGGTGAGGATTTCATAGCGTTGCGGGGTCGTGCCCGGGATCGGGCGCGCCGTCACCGGCTCGACGAAACCCACGGCCTGGGCCAGGGCCACCGCTGGGGCGGTGGGCCACGGCAAGGGCAGCGCGGGGCGCAGGGGGCTGATGTGCAGGAGATCAAGGGGAACGGTCAGCATGGCTCGATCATCCGGGTCAGGTCGCACCATCAGCGGTTTTCCCCGAGGGTGACAACAGGGTCATGGAGGGCAGTGAGGGTCAATGGAATGGAAGGCGATGTGAATTGATCGGCATGAACGCGGAAGCGGAGCGCTTTGAAGAAGATAGCATGGTAACTTCTCAATAACTCACGGCACGGCCTCTGCCGCCGCCGCCCGTTCTCGAACGATCTCTGGCAAAGGGGGGATCGCACCAACCTGCCCGATCCGGTCGTTCAGGTAGTCCCAGAACGAGATCCCGAGTTTCCGGCAGGTCTTTTTCAAGCTGGCAAAGGTGTCGCGGCAGCGTCGCCCCAAGTCACTGCGCGTTCCGCCGCTGACCTTGCGCCATTTCACAAACCCCCGGATGTCGTTCTCGCTGCCATTGGTATGCAGCGGGACGTCGGGGCGCAAGAGCACCAGGAGCAACTCGGACTGATGGGTATACAGACGCTTGAGCGTGTTATTGAGGGTCGCAAAGGAGGTCTTCTGAGTGAAGAGGGCCTCGAAGCGCGCGCGCAGGGCGTCCATCGCCGCTGGATCGGGGTCGCGCTGGTACGCCTTGAGGTCGGCGTAGAGCGTCCAGAGTTCGTCGCGCACCCGTTCCTGGTCCTGGCGATGGTTCTCATCGAGCGGGATGAGTTTGTGAATCAGGCGTTCAGCATGCACCCAACACAAGGCATGCAGCAGAATGGCGAACTGCCCGGCACCGTCGCTCACGATCACCAAGTCGTGCGAGAGTCCTTTCGCGAACAGCCCGCCCACCAGGGCCCCTTCGGTGGCGATGCGGCGATGCCGTTCGGTGACCAGGCCCCAGTCGTCGAGCTGTTGCTCCCAGGCCGCGGTGGTGACCCCCTCCACCGTGGGATGCGCCATCAGGTTTTGGCAGAGCGCCTGGGGTAACCCCTGCTCGCGCCAATACGCCAACGCCTCGTCATTGAGCCGATAGACCGGTGTGCCCGCTTGTAGAAGTTGCAGAAAATTGATCCGGCTCTTGCTCTCGGTGCTGGAGAACCAGGCAAAGAAATCATTGCCAATCTGCGTGACGTAGCCGTTGCGGCCTTGATGGCGAGCCCCCGAATCATCGACCGAGATAAAGGAACTCACCGCTAGACCCACCGCAAGCAGCCGATCCTTTTCGGCAAAGAACGGCTCGTTGTGCCCACTCAGCAGGGCATCGATCTGCCCCGCGGAGAGGTCGATGCCCCATTCCAGCAGTTGTTCGCGCAACAGCGGCTGGGTGACATGACACTGATGGTGCTGATAGAGCATGTAGGCACGTAACCCCGGACCAAAATGCCCGTCTTGCAGCGCCGGCGGCAGCTCGCCGTATAGATACTCGCCGTCGGGGGTCCGCCAAACTTCCAGCCGATAGCGGGTATTGTGCGGCTCGATCTTCAGATCCTGCACCACAAAATCCCGATACCCTTTAAAGCGGGCGCCCGCCGGCACGTCGCGGGGCGGAATCGGACACTCCTCGTGGATGATCAAGTCCTGGGTCTTGTGCCGCTTCGCCGAACCCGGCCGTTTGCCCTTCGATTCCCCGTCACCGTCACCGTCACGGCCGTCCGTCACGTTGGGATCGGTTTGCTTCTCCATCCCGCTCGGCTTGAACGTCGGCTTCGGCTTCTCGCCCTTGAGCACCGCAATCTCATCGCGCAACTGCTGAATCGTCTCTGCTTGACGATGGATGGTCTCGGCCATCGCTTCGATCAATGCCAACAACTGCTCGACCAGCGGGGTCCGTTCCGCGTCGGGGAGGTCGGGGAGTTGGATCGGGGGAGTCGGCATGCCGGGGGGTGATTCCAGGGTGAGGATGGGAGACTCGATGGGGTACTCTAACTGAATATCGTCAGCCAAGGCCGCCATGACTTATTGAGAAGTTACATAGCATGGCCATAACGCTTTGAAAATACGGTGCAATAACCATTGCCGAACCTGCATCCATTTGTAGAGATTTCCGTGGATTTCGAGCCGTTGGTCCCCGCTGCTGGATCCAGGCCGCGAGGACGTCCATCAAAAGCGGTTTAAGCTATGAATGGAGTGTAGACGCAGGGCAACGACTTCTGAACAGGACCCACATTGTCCGGCGGGAGCATGTCGAGCGGATCGGTCACCCGTCGGTCCGGCCGTGTTCGCGCGGTGGGTCGGTATCGTTTGGCAATGGCCGCCCGCCCGTTCAAGCCCGGTCTCCGGTGACGGCCAGTTCCAGGACGCCCAACTACGCCGCCGTCCTTGCCATCCGCGGGTCATGATGCACGCCGACCGCCCGCCGATCGCATCCACTACACTTTCCTTTATGATCGCCGAACGTTCTTCCCGGTCCAACCCGTATCCCGTTGCCACCGATCCCGCGTTGCCCGCGCCCATGTCGGTGCTGCCGCTGCTGGCCGAGATCGACCCGGCCGGTTTCGAGGGCGAGAACCCCCGGCCGCTCAAGCTCGGCATCCATCAGGACCTGATGGCGGCCGGCTTCGAGAAAGCCGCCGTCAAACGGGCGCTGGCGTGCTACTGCAACCGGCCACGCTACCGAACAGCGTTGCGCGCCGGCGCGATCCGCATCGATTTGCGGGGCCAGCCGGCCGGCGCGGTCACGGCGACCGACGCCGAAACCGCCCGGGCCGACCTCGCCGCCTGGACCGCCCGGAAGGCCAGCCGACCGGCGCCGCCGCGCCCCGCCGAAGCCGCCTTGCTCGCCCACGCCCCCCCTTGCCCCAGGACTCCCTCGTGCCCGGACGTCTCGAACTCACCGTCAAATTTCCCGAGTGGCCGCAACCGCTGCCCGTCCAGGGCGGCCTGAACATCGACATCCAGACCGGCGAGGGGATCGTGACCGCGATCCCGCCGCCCAAGGTCTGGCGCCGGTTGGAACAGGCGGCCCAGGACGCTCCGCGCTGGGTGGCGGCCCTGAGCGGGTCGTTGGCGCGCTGCGCGGCCGGAGAGATCGCCCTCCAGCAGCCGAGCGCGCAGGGGTTCGGGAAACCGGTCCGGCCCGAGGTCGAACCCGCCCAGGGGGCGGTCGCGCCGACACCAACCCCGGTACCGGCGCCGACAGCGCCCGCGACGACCGGATCCGAGGCGAAGGCTTCCGCGGCGGCATTGTCCTATCCCAAGTGGCGCCTCAAGGAGCGCGGCCCGTCCGAGGCGGGTTGAGCCGCCGGGCACGGGATGGGAAGGCGACAGGGCTGGGGAGTAGGGCGGTTTTTTGGGTGCCCTGTTACCTGGAAAGGCCAACCCCCGTGCAAACCGGTGAGATCGACGACCGATGACGCTCATGCTTCGCCTGGCCGCCGACGCGGTGGCGCTCGTCCACCTGGCGTTCGTGTTGTTCGTGGCGTTCGGCGGTCTGCTGGTCTGGCGCTGGCCCCGGCTGGCGTGGCTCCATGTGCCGGCGGTGCTCTGGGGCGCCTGGATCGAATTCGCTGGCGGGACGTGCCCGCTCACCCCGCTGGAAAATCACCTGCGCCAGGCCGTCGGCGAGGCCGGTGACGCCGGAGGCTTCATCGATCATTATGTGTGGCCGCTGCTCTACCCGGTGGGGCTGACCCGCGAAGGGCAATAGATACTGGGGGCGGTCGTCCTCGGAGTCAACGGCGTGGTGTACGGCGTTCGGTGGGCGCGGTGGGCGCGGCGGACACGGGGGCCGGGGAGGAGAGCCTGAGAGCGATTTGCTTGATTGACCAGGCGCTCGGCGCGCGCGGTCGTGGCCAGCGCGCCGATGGCGGACGCGAAAAGGCTGGTTACCGTGCGCTTCACCGATTGGGGCGCCGTGGTGGAAGACCACGCCCGTGGGATCACCGCGGGGCGCAACGACGACTGAACGCTCAACCGCCGTTGACCCCGGACGGCAAGCCGCTCAGCAGCTCGCGCCTGAGCTACTGTTCTGGAAGCCGACGCGCGGGCTCAGGTCGCCGTTGAGGCCGACCGTCATGGGCGCAGTACCGACCCGCGCCGCCGCCGCGTGATGGGTCCGCCGGTTGAAGCCATGGACGGTCGGCGCCTGGCTCAGCGCCTGGTGCTCCGGGCGGGCCGGGGTGGTGTCCATCGTTGGACCTTGATCGTTAAAACCGGCGTGAGCCAGACCGGACAGGCCGAGAGTCAGGGCGAAGCTGGCGGCGGCGATGAAAGTTTTCATGATCGATGCTCCTCTGAAGCGTTGGGGTTCGGGATGGCCGCGTGGGCGGTGGCTTCAGAAGCACTTTCGGCGCTCGACCGGTTTTGGAGGCAACCGACCGGCCAAAATCAAACGCGGTCGCGGCCGGCGTTCGCGCAACCGGCCCGGACCCACTACGCTTGAAGAAGCCTTCCCTTGATCCAGGAGTCATCGCCCGTCATGTGCGGCCGTTTCATTCAATGTGCCAGCGGCGACCGGCTCGCCGAGCGCTTCTACCTGCCGGTGGCGCCGGATCTCATCTCCCGCTATAACGTGGCGCCGAGCCAGCCGGTGGGTGTTATCCGCATTGCGGCCGAGGGTCGGCGGGAATGGGTGGCGTTGCGCTGGGGCCTGATTCCGACCTGGTCACCCGAACCACGAACGTCGTACAGCACGATCAACGCCCGCGCCGAGACGGTGGCCGACAAACCGGCCTACCGCCAGGCATTCCGCCGCCGGCGCTGCCTGATCCCCGCCGATGGGTTTTACGAGTGGCGCTCGATGGGAAATCGCAAGCAACCGTACTGCATCGCCCCGGCCGACGGTGAGCCGGTGGCCTTCGCCGGGCTGTGGGAACGCTGGGAACGGGACGGCCAGGCGCTGGAGTCCTGCACGATCCTGGTCACTCAAGCCAACGCCGTGATCGCCCCGATCCACGACCGGATGCCGGTGATTCTGGACCCGGCCGACGAAGCCCGCTGGCTCGATCCCGCCGTCGCCGACCCCGCCGCCCCGCAAGCGCTGCTGGTCCCGTGCCCGCCCGAGCGGCTGCGGCTCTGGCCGGTGGGCGCGGCGGTGAACGTGCCCCGCCGCGACGGCCCGGACCTGATGGCGGCGCTGATGACGGATATCTGAATGCGAGGACAGCGCACAGTGCGGACAACCCCCCTGGGAGCGGGGGGCGAAGCGGTGAACCGTAGCGGATGATCGGGGTAATACGGCCTATACGATCCCCCAGACTATGTTCCGCGTCAGGTTGGACCCGGCTCGGCGGTGGGCACGAGGCTGGCGGTGACGCCGGTTTGATCATGTTTAGTCAGGCATATGATGTGAGTAAGGCGCAACGACCGGAAGCCGCTTGGGATGCCTTCACTCACAGATTTGGCGGGTTACGGGGTCCCCACGGAAGCGAGCCACCCAAGAACGATGGGAGACTTGCGTTGAGACCGGTTGCCTTCGCCGCCTCAGGCGAGAGCAACCGGCAAATCGCTCCACTGCGTCGTGTATTGCGGTGTGAGTCTTTCCTGGCGCATGGACCAATGGCGATGCGCCTCGCCCGTTCCGGCGCCGCCAACGCGTATGCTGTCCCGGCCGAAGCAACCGTTTTCGGCTTTCGTAAGGGATGCCTTGGCGATGGGCGTGGGCCAGTGCGACCAAGGTCTCGGTCGTGAGGGGCGGGTCCGAGGCGTCGGCGGGGCCGGCGCGGTCGGGGGTGGTGTTTTCGGACATGATGAGGTTTCCAGGACCGCCCGGTCCGACGATCACCTGAGTTTCCTTGATGAAGTCCGCGAAGAAGATCAAGACCGGTCCCCATGGTGGCCATCCACTCTGGATCGAGCAGTCACCGTAATTTTTTCGGCACGATCCAGATCGAGCATGGGCGGATGACGATCAACGGTTCATTCGTCCAACTTCAAGATGACCTGGACGAGATCGTCCCGTCGTTTCGTGGTCATGGGCCATCCGCACCGGGAGAACACGGCCAGCATCGACGGATTGCCGGGCAACACGTCCGCGGTAAACTGCGGCACCCCCTGTTCGCGGGCGATGCGGGTAAGGTGCTTCAGCAGGTGGCTAGCGAGGCCTTGACCCTGGTAGTCCTCCTCGACAATAAAGGCGATCTCCGCACTGCGGACGGCCTCCGGGGTCAGGTAGACGATAAAGCGGGCGGATCCGATGATCGTTTCCCGCGTTCCCTGCTGGATCGTCGCCACTAACGCGACCTCGTTCTCAAAATCCACCTCGGTGGCGCGTTGGAGTTCCGCCTTGCTCAGTGCTTGTTTGTACTGGAAGAAGCGAGTGTAGATGGATTGCGGTTCCAGGGCCTCGAAGGCGGTGACGATCCGACTTTTATCATCCGGGCGAATCGCCCTGACGGTGACCAATAAGCCGTTTTTCAGTGTTTCCTCGGCGGCGTAGTTGCGAACATCCACTCTGTCTGACCTCTTTATTCCGGGTTGACGGCGATCGATCGCCGCGACGGTAAGGAGCCCCGGCGGAGACAGGGGCTTTCGTTCGTGAGCCACTCCCAGTGGTGAATGAAGCGCTCACGCGGCCCGACCGGTAGCCGCTCGCCATCATCCCCCTTTTTCTGCTCGGAATTAAGCGAGAAAGTCACCCAGGACCGTGCTACTCGTGCGAATTCTTGATCAATTCCTCCCGTTCCCTTTGATACCGGGGATCACTCAGACGATGGACATTGTCCATGCACTGCTGGACGGCGCTCCGGGAGAGGGATTCATCACACTTCTGTCGTTCGTTCTCCCGAAACCCTTCGTACCACACCTGCGGGCTGCATCCCGCTGAAAGCAGCAACCAAGGGATGATCATTCGCTCTAAGGGCCTGCCAAGCACCGATGCCATGAGTTCTGTACGCTTAAACATAGGGCCTATTCCATTGCGCCTCAATCGCTCTTGAAGCGCTCGACCGTGAAACTCCACAGGATCGTGAGCGGCGGCCAGACCGGCGTGGATCGGGCGGCCCTCGATGTCGCCCTGGCGCTGGGCCTGCCCAGTGGTGGCTGGTGTTCCCAGGGGCGGCGAGCCGAGGACGGGCTCATCCTCGACCGGTATCCGTTGCGGGAATCCGCGGCGCCGGACGACGAAACCCGCACCCGCCGTAACGTCGAGGACTCGGACGGGACGCTGATTCTGAATCTGGGCAAGTTGGACGGCGGCACGGCGCTCACCGCCAGCCTCGCCCGCCAGATCGGCAAGCCGTGCTTGATCGTGGCGCTGGAAGAAGGAATCGAGCCAGCGGCGTTCCGGGACTGGTTGCATGAGCATCGGATTGCGGTGCTGAACGTGGCTGGTCCGCGCGAGAGCCAGCGGCTGGGGATACAGGCGGCGGCGTATTCGTGTTTAGAGGGGCTGCCGCGCGCATGACGCCGGAACGGACCCGTGTGTTGGATAAACCGTCCGCGGCGCTCCTGGAATCGTAACAGGGAGGGTTGTGGCGCTCGGCCAAGCTCAACGTTGTGGATCGCCCAAGCCCCCGATGTCTTCGCCCAGGGGACGGGCAAAGGTGTAGTGGGCGGGTTGTACGACGAGTGTCCGCGCGGCTGGTTCGGTGCTGCCATTGATCAAGGTAAAGGGCAGCCCAACCACGAAGATGGCCGTACCGAGCACCGTCGCCACGACGCCAGCGGGTCTGGCGAGCAGGAGGTCAGCGGTCATGACGCCGGCGATCGCCTCCGGGTTTGAACGACTCTCTCCAGCACCCGCCAGGCAGGGAGTCAAGCTCAACGTGGCCGCCAAGATGAGAGCGGTGCGGCGTGGAGTGATCACGGTATTCATCGCTTGGAATCTCTCGGCCGACATTCCGCACCCCCTATCCCGAATTGGCATATAAATCGACATAATGTTCGCCGAGGATGGCGAGCAAGGTTTGGTGGTGGGTATTGAGGTTCAGCACCACCTCGGTGATCTGCCCGACCAGAAGCACATGGATGCCAGTGAAGAACTGGAACACCCAGCGCGCGGTGGGGCATTCCGCGGGATGGCCTTTCTGGTCGGAGAACGTTTGCCGGTGTTCCGCCAGGCCTTGCCGGATGCGGTGTTCGAGGGCGGCGTAGACCATCAGGCACAGCGTCATGACGGCCATCAGGGCCATGATGCGCTTGGGCGACTTGAGGAACAGGGTGGACGCCATGAACAAGGGGTCCTTGAGGAAGCGGAAGCCGCGCTCGACCTTCTGTTGGTCTTTCTTGTAGGCATCGACGACCTGCTCGTCGCTGAGGATGCTTTCGTTGATATCGTTGGTGGCGATGATGAAGGCGCTTTTCTGCTGCAACCGCCGGGCATGGAGGTCCAGCCGGGACGCCAACTGGCCTTTGATGGCGTAGCTGACCACACCGGGCTCCTGGCCTTTCGCCGGGCGGCCTTTCCTGGCGTGGCGGGTCCGCGCGGCGACGCGGCCCTCGGCGACCGCCGTCAGCTTGAGCGCTTTGGTGAAGGCGTCCAGCGCCGCCTGGGCGTCCGCCTCGCAGGCGAAGCCTGGTCGGCGGAGGGTATCGAAGGCCTTCAGCTCGGCCTCGCCCTGCCTCAGATGCTGCCGCCGCAGGGTCTTCTCCGCCCGTTGCCGGGCTTCGCGGCTGAAGACGACCAGCCAGCGCTGCCGGATGCCGGCGTAAACGACGCCGACGGCGCGGCAGGCCGACGCCTCTTCCGTCTGCATGAGGTCGCCCGCCACCGCGAG
>JAGRHI010000305.1:4703-6555 GCA_020445045.1 Candidatus Competibacteraceae bacterium | reverse complement strand
TCGCCATCCTTGACCAGGCTACTCGGGAAGCGCGGCACCACCACCAGCGCCCGCCGCTCGCCCAGATCCCGGGCGAATGCCACCACATGCGATTTGAGGCTGCCGATTACCGTCAATTTCTGGTAAGCGCCGTGCTGGAATAATTCCGACTCGGCTCGCCGCGCCTGCAGGGCTCGATAGATCAGAAACAGCTTGATCCGACCGTCCTCCGGCATGGCCAACAGTTCCGTGATCAAGTGTGGAATGTTTCCCCCACCGTAGTTCTGCAACGCCTTGAGCATCGCGCCGCGCCGCTCAAAATCCACTGGCCGCCGGTTGTCTGGATCGACCAGGCTCAAATCCCATAATTCGGTACCTTGGTAGAAATCCGGCAGGCCGGGCGTGGTCAGCTTGAGCAAGGTCTGACTGAGCGAGTTGAGGATGCCATAGTGTTGAATCCGTCGCTGGAACGGCAAGAACGCTTGCAGAAAAGGGTTGTCCATGCCCGGTTGCATCACGCGCTCGGCGAAAGTCAGCAAGGCATCCTCGTATGGACCGTCGGGCTCCAGCCAGTTGGTGTGAACCTTGGCTTCGCGGGTGGCTTTGATCAAATAGTCCTTGACCCGCTCGATGAACTCCGGATAGTCCGCCAGATCGAAGGGATAGGCGCCCAGCAAGGTCTGGTAGAACAGGTATTCGTCATCGTTCTCGGGGGCCGTCCGGGCGCCGATTTGCACCTTGCGCGACTGGTTGATCTCGTGCCATTCCCGCAACTGCCCTTCCCACTCCTCCGGCATTTCCGACAACACGTTCAATCGGGCGCGGACGTCTTCGCCCCGCTTGGTGTCATGGGTGGCGCTGGCATTCATCGCATGGGGCCAGGAAGCGACCCGTTGCTGGTTGAAGGCGTGAAACTCATCGAGATCGATGCCGAACTGCAACGGCCCCGCGCCGACTTCATTGAGCGACAGGAGCCGGTTATAAACGTAGAACACCGTATCCTCGACACCCTTGGCCATCAGCGGCCCGGTGAACTGCTGCAAGCGCATGATGAAATGCAGCCACTGGTCCTTGTCCTCGGCCGCCATGTGCTCGTCGAACTCCAGCCGCAGGAACCGTTCGATGAAATTCAGTTCATTGCGGAAGTTGGGGATGTTGAGCCTAGCCTGGGCGATGACCTGCCGGATGTATTCCTGGTCCGCCCGGCTGGAGCCGGCCCGATCGATGTAGGTGCGATAGATCGGGAACAACACCAGAATCTCGATCAGCGCCACCTGGAGTCCGTATAAGGTGAAATCGCTGGCATACCGGTAACGCTCGGAAATGCGCTTGAGCAGATGGGCTAGATTGTCGATATCGCCGGCCAGGTGCTTGTCCACGATCATGCGCTTATTGCCGTCGATCAACATCTCGCAGGACGTGGTGTTACCGATGAACGAGTGATAAATCCGGGTGAACTCCGCCTCGGCATCCGGCTGGCAAAACAAGCTATTGATCATGCCGAGAAAATCGTAGCCGCTGGTACCCTGGCACGGCCAGTTCACCGGCAATTCCTCGCCATGCTCCAGAATCTTTTCCACGACCAGGTACACGTAGGGCACCTGCTCGCGCAGACGACGCAGATACTGCGCCGGATCGTAGAGACCGTCGATATGGTCGATCCGCAGGCCGTTGATCTTTTCCTCGGCCACCAATTTCAGAATCAACTCATGCGTGAAGTCGAAGACCTTGGCGTCCTCGATCCGCAGCGAGATCAGGTCGTTGATGGTGAAAAACCGCCGATAATTCAATTCCTCGTTACCAACCTTCCAGTAGGACAGCCGGAAGAATTGCTCGTCGAGCAAGCTATCCATCAGGTCGAAGCTTTCGGGTT
>JAGRHI010000305.1:1417-4697 GCA_020445045.1 Candidatus Competibacteraceae bacterium | reverse complement strand
ACTTCGCCATTGAAAATACGGATATTCTCCTCGATGAACTCGCGCACCTCGGCGCTACCGTTCCACAGCTCCCACAACATCTGCTTGATGAAGGAAATCTGATCGTAGCGCTCCTGCCCTTCCTCGCCGGACGGGATGTACTTGAGCAGATAAAGCACCCCCAGGAACTTGACGAAGTGCGGATGAGCGCGATCGAGACGGGCGCGCAGCCGCCCCAGATCGTAGGTCAGCAATCGGTAATAGGACTCGATGCGGATCGGGAAGCGGAAATCGTAGTAGTGAACGGCCAGTCCCTGCTTGCTGTAGCGCAACTGCAATTCACCGCTTTCCAGGCAGTCGCCGTAGAACTTGCCGAGAAAGGGCGCCAACACCCGACCGCGGATGCCTTCGTACAGATGGTTCCAGTTGATGTCGAAAAACTCGTGATAGAGCGAGTCCGGGCCATTTTCCAACACATCCACCAATACCCGGTTCTGGCTATCGAAAGCCATGTGGTTGGGCACGATATCCTGCACCCAGCCGATGCCCTGTTCCTTCAGCACCTGACTCAGCAGCGCGAACCGCTCCATGCCGCCCAATTCGGGATTGATGAGGTGCGCGTCCACCACGTCGTAACCGTGTTGGCTACCTTGGCGCGGCGTGAGGATCGGCGAGGCATAAATATCGGACACCCCCAATTCGGCCAGATAGGGGGCAATGGCGGTTGCGGCGTCGAAGCCAAAATCGGGCGTGAATTGCAAGCGATAGGTCGCGACGGGAATGCGCATCATGGGATTGGGTCCTCGTCGTTGCACGTTCAAGCGGAAACACCGGCGGCGTAGACCGCCACGGCGTAAGGCGGAAGGACAAGCGAATTCGGCGCCGTGCCATCGGCCAGCTGCGCCGGCAAGGTCGAACCGTCGCCACCCCAGACCGACTCGGCCGCATCCAGCAACCCACGCCACGCACCCGCGCCCGGCGCGACGGTCACGGTCGCCGGATCGGCGGCGAAATTCATCCAGACGACGATGCGGTTGTCATCGCACCAGCGCCGCAGTTCCAGCACGGTCGGAGCCATCACGGTCGCGGTCAGGCTGGCGTTGTCCAACCGGGCCAACGCCGGCAGTTCCCGCCGCAACCGCAACAATTCACGATAGAAGGCGCGTAATTGACCGTGTCGGCCGGTTTTGCTCAGACCCCATTGCAACTTGGAATCCTCGAACGTCACCTCGGACTGCGGATCGGGCGCTTCGCCCTCGGCGTGAAAGGCGGCAAACTCCTGCTTTCGACCCTCTCGCACCCCTTCGATCAATGCCGGGTCGCCATGGCTGATGAAATACAGGAAGGGGCGCGGCTCGCCATATTCCTCGCCCATGAACAGCAGCGGCAGGTAGGGCGACAGCAGCACCGCCGCCGCCGCCAGCTTCAGTGCCGGAAACGGCAACAGGCCCGATAACCGTTCGCCCAAGGCCCGGTTGCCCACCTGATCGTGATTCTGACCACACACCACGAAGCGCCAAGCCGGGCAATCGTCGGGATCGTCGCCGTGGAAGCGCTGGCGGTGTGGAGAGTAGTCCCAAGCGTAGACAAAGGGTCGGCGATAGGCCTGCGCCAACTGTTCCAGGGGACCGAAGTCCTCGTAGTAGCCGTGGCGTTCACCGGTGAGGACGGTATGCAGCGCGTGATGAAAATCGTCGCTCCATTGCGCGTCCAGCCCGTAACCGCCGGTGGTGGGCGGGCGCACGATACGCGGATCGTTGAGATCGCTCTCGGCGATGAGATAAAAAGGCCGGCCTTGGCGTTGTCCACAGTCAGCGGCGGCCTCGGCCAGTTCCGCCAGGATGTGGCGGGCGCCGAAATCGTAGATGGCGTGAACGGCATCCAGCCGCAGCGCGTCGCAATGGCAGGTCTCGAACCAGTAACGGGCATTACCGACCACGTACTCGCGGACGCCGGGGCTGTGCGGACCGTCGTAGTTGACGGCATCGCCCCAAGGGGTGCGGTAGTGGTTGGTGAAATAGGTGCCCAACCCCCACAGATAATTTCCCTCGGGGCCAAGGTGGTTGTAAACCACGTCCATGATCACCGCCAAGCTTTCGCGGTGGCAGGCATCGACCAGTCGCTTGAGGCCCTCGACCCCGCCATAGGAATCCTGCGCCGCCCAAGGATAGACGCCGTCGTAACCCCAGTTGCGATCGCCGGGACACTGGGCGACCGGCAGTAGTTCCAGGGCATTCACCCCCAGTTCCCGCAATTCCGACAGGCGCGGAATGATGGCGTCGAAAGTTCCCTCAGGGGTGAAGGTTCCGACATGCAGTTCGTACATCACCCATTGCGGCAGCGGTGACGGTTGCCAGCCCGCATCCGTCCAAGCGAAAGCGTGGTCCACGACCCGCGATGGACCATGCACACCTTGTGGTTGGCTATGGGAGACAGGATCGGGACGATCGGTTTCCCCGTCCCACCGGTAGAAGTAAAGCGCGTCGGGCTCGATGTCGGTGACGGTGGCGTGCCAGTAACCACGCTCGTCGCGGGTCATGGGAATTAGCCGATCCTCGGGTGCGATCAGATGGACGGCGGCCTGTTTCAACAACGGCGCCCATAAGGTAAAAACACATTGGCGGTCGCCGCGATAATCAGCGCCCAGTTTGATGGAGTTCATGGGAACGATGCCTCCGTGGCGGGTCGTGGTCAGTGGATTGAGTTGCCGTTCTTATCGGCAAAACTTAAATCTGGAAGCTGGATAGGGCACGCATTGCATTCCCTACCCCTACGGTTACGACTATTGGTTATTGGCACTGGATGGCCGTTGCAAGACCACCAATGCCCGGCCGGCCACCGGCACTTCCGGCGCTTCGGCACCGTAGCCGCGGCTGCGTCGCGGAAAGCGGGGTTGGGCGGTATCCATCACCGTCCGCCATGCCCAGCCGCGCGGATCCTCGGACAGACTGAATTCCACCGGCTCGTGATCGGCATTGAACAGCAGAATGAAGCCATCGTCGATGATCCGCTCGCCGCGCCGGTTGGGGGTGGCGATCTCTTCGCCGTTCAGAAAAATCCCAATGACCTTGGCCAAACCGTCATGCCATTGTTCCTCGGTCATCTCGCCGCCATCGGGGTTGAACCAAAGGATGTCGTGCACGCCGGAACCGTGGATCGACCGCCCCTGGAACCATTTGGATCACCATCGAGCGCCTTGGCGTAGGGATCGATCAGCAGCTTGTTGGGGTTGAAACGATGCCCTTCGTGTGGCGCGAACGGTCCATGCACCCGAAATCCATAACGCTGCCCCGGTCCGATT
>JAGRHI010000305.1:0-1350 GCA_020445045.1 Candidatus Competibacteraceae bacterium | reverse complement strand
CGTGATCTTGCTCATCGAACAGGCACAGCTCAACCTTGGTGGCGTTTTCCGAAAACAGCGCGAAATTGGTGCCGTCACCATTCCAATCAGCGCCAAGCGAATAGGGTTTGCCAGGCCAAAGCGATTGAGACATAAAATCTCCTGACTCCATGACTAGAACTTATTATTGTAACAGGCTATCGCCCCCATCCGGCGAAAAGCGCCCCGCCGCCCCGATGCCGGCCGTTGCGCGACGAGCCGGCCAAGAAGCCCGGCACCACTCAACATTCGGCTGACAAACCTTACAAAATCGCCATAATCAACCGCCATGGTCCGCCGGCTTCGCCAGCCATCGGCGCGGCGATCGAACCTCACTGGAGAACACCCGCATGAACAAGCTGATTATCTTCGACACCACCTTGCGCGACGGCGAGCAAAGCCCCGGCGCCTCCATGACCAAGGAAGAGAAAGTCCGCATCGCCAAGATGCTGGAGCGGATGCGGGTAGACGTGATCGAAGCCGGTTTTCCGATCGCCAGCCCCGGTGATTTCGAAGCGGTGCGGGCGGTGGCGCGGGCGGTCAAGGACAGCGTGGTCTGCGGCCTGGCGCGCGCCGCCGACACCGACATCGACCGGGCCGGTGAGGCGTTGAAAGAGGCGGCGGCCGGCCGTGTCCACACCTTTATCGCCACCTCGCCGATCCACATGCGGATGAAGCTGCGAATGGAACCGGACCAGGTGATAGAACGAGCGGTCGAGGCGGTGCGCCGCGCCCGGCGCTGGACCGACGACGTGGAATTCTCCGCCGAGGACGCCGGTCGTTCGGAACTCGATTTCCTGTGCCGGATCGTCGAGGCGGTGATCAATGCCGGCGCCCGCACCATCAACATCCCCGACACGGTCGGCTACAACGTCCCCGACCAGTTCGCCCACACCATCCACAGCCTGATCGAGCGGGTGCCGAATGCCGACAAAGCCATCTTCTCCGTTCACTGCCACAACGACCTAGGGCTGGCGGTGGCCAACTCGCTGGCGGCGGTGTTGGCCGGCGCGCGCCAGGTGGAATGCACCATCAACGGCTTGGGCGAGCGGGCCGGCAACGCATCGCTGGAAGAGATCGTGATGACAGTGCGCACCCGCCGCGACGTGTTCCAACTGGAAACGGCCATCGACACCACCCAGATCGTACCGGCCTCGCGGCTGGTGGCCAACATCACCGGCTTTCCGGTGCAACCGAACAAGGCCATCGTCGGCGCCAATGCCTTCGCCCACGAATCCGGCATTCATCAGGACGGCGTACTCAAACACCGCGAAACCTACGAGATCATGCGCGCCGAGGATGTGGGCTGGAGCGCCAACCGCATGGTCATGG
>JAGRHI010000304.1:4646-16767 GCA_020445045.1 Candidatus Competibacteraceae bacterium | reverse complement strand
GACAAACAGCGGCTCATGCGGGAACGCTAGGAACTTATCGCCGTCCGCGCTATTCTATTGGATTGTACAGGGGGCGATCCGGTTTCGACGTGGATTGCAAAACCCAAGGCGCATGTCGAGGATGCAGCTCGCCTCGTTAATCAGGCTGCAAATCATAGTTGCCAACGACGACAGCTACGCTCTGGCGGCCTAAAGCCCGCTAGCCTCTGACCGGAACTTGCTTGTGAGGTCCGGAGCCTTTCGGGGCGCTCAGGGGTCGACCAACACAAGCTCGCGCCCCACCTGTCCGGGGGAAAAGACGCTAAAACCCAACCGGAACCGCCGTTTGCCACCCTGCCGGTCGGGAGACAAAAGGTTAAAACAAAGATCAGGCTAAACATGTAGTGCCAAGGGCGGAGGATTTGCGGACGGGGGTTCGATTCCCCCCGCCTCCACCATTTCAACATCCAGAGCCATCCAAGACCATCCTAAAGCCCGCGTAACTGCGCGGCTTTTTATTTGGTTTTATGTCCAACAAGGGGCAACACTGTCCATTGACATCTGGGGGCAAGTGGGGGCAACATTGGGGGCAAGTCAGTTGCCACTACAAGGAGTTGCCCCCATGCCCCTGACCGATGTCACGATCCGTAACGCCAAGCCCGGCGAGAAAACCGTCAAGCTGTTCGACGAACGCGGGCTGTATTTGGAAATCTCCCCTACCGGTGGGAAGTGGTGGCGTTTCAAGTACCGGTTCGACGGCAAGGAAAAGCGGCTGTCCTTGGGCGTCTATCCTGATGTGACTCTGAAAGACGCGCGCGACCGGCGGGACGCGGCACGCAAGCTGCTGGCCGAGGGTATCGACCCCAGTGAGAACCGCAAGGCGCAAAAGTCGGCGCGGGCCGACCGGGCGGCGAACAGTTTCGAGGTGGTGGCGCGGGAGTGGTTCGCCAAATATTCCGCAACCTGGGCAGCGAATCATGGCGACCGCATCATCCGGCGATTCGAGCGCGACATCTTCCCCTGGATCGGCGGGCGACCGATTGCCGAAATCACCGCGCCAGAGTTGTTGACCGCCATTCGCCGAATTGAAAGCCGGGGCGCCTTGGAAACCGCGCACCGCGCCTTGGGTAATTGCGGGCAGGTGTTCCGCTATGCTGTCGCCACCGGACGCGCCGAGCGCGATCCTTCCGGCGACCTTCGCGGCGCATTGCTCCCGGTGAGGGGCGAACACTTCGCGGCGACCACCGAGCCGAAACGGGTCGCCGCGATCCTGCGGGCGATGGACGGCTATCACGGCACGCTCACTGTGCGTTGCGCCCTGCGCCTTGCCCCACTGGTTTTCGTGCGCCCCGGCGAACTGCGCAAGGCCGAATGGGCGGACATCGACTTGGATGCGGCGGAGTGGCGCTACACCGTGACCAAGACCAACACCCCGCACATCGTTCCTCTTTCCAAGCAAGCGGTGGCAATCCTGCGCGAACTGCAACCCCTCACTGGGCGCGGATGCTTTGTGTTTCCGGGGGCACGCAGCAGCGGGCGACCGATGAGCGATAACGCGATTCTCGCCGCCCTGCGGCGCATGGGTATCGACAAGGAAGAAATGAGCGGCCACGGCTTCCGGGCGGTGGCACGGACCATTCTCGCTGAAGTGCTGGGGGTGCGACCCGATTACATCGAGCACCAACTCGCCCATGCCGTGCGCGACCCTAACGGACGTGCCTACAACCGCACGGCCCACCTGCCCGAACGGCGCAAGATGATGCAGCAATGGGCGGACTATCTCGACAAGCTCAAGGTCGGGGCGGAAGTGATTCCGCTACCGCAACACGCCTGACCGCTTTCAGAGAGTCATTGAGCGCGGACGAGGGCAAAAGGCATGGGGGTCATCAGCATCCAACGGTCATAGGACTTCGCAACAACGCCAGCGCGGCTTCGATCTCCTTGCCTTTCGCTTCGATGATCGCCAGCAGTTCTTCCGGGGTGCGCGTGTCCGTGTCGGAAGTCCTGTTGGGATTGACCGCTTTCAGGTCGTAGACGGCGTTTTCGATGTCGGCCGCCTTGGCGGTGAGGGCGTTCGCCTCCTTGGTCAACTCCTTGATCTTGTTGTCCGCTTCTTCGATGGCGGCATCGTCTCGCTCGACAGACTTAGGTTTGCGCAGTTCGTCGAGCCGCTCCTTCCAGCGGGCGGCCTCCTGCTTTTTCTCCCGCGCCTGCTCGTGGAAGGGTCTGGCTTCGGCGGCGGCCTTTCTTTTACGAGCGACCATGTCCACGGTCCAACTCGCGTCGCTGTCCGAACGGTCTGGCAGGCGCTTCAAGAAATCGGCGAAGTGTTCCAACGTCAGCGGTTTCTTTTTGGCGATCTTGAGGTCGGACAGGTCGTAGTACCAGATCGCCTGGGTCGGTTCGCCCTTGGTGAAAAATAGCAGGTTGGTTTTCACGCCCGCGCCGGCCTGGGTGAACACGCCGCCCGGCAAGCTGACCACGCACCATAGATTGCAGTCGTCCAGTAGCTTGCGCTTGGTTTTGACAAAGGCGTCTTCGTTGGCACGGAACAGCAACCCTTCATCCACCACCATGCCGCAGCGCCCGCCGGCTTTTAGGCTACCGATGACGTGTTGCAGGTAGAGTACCTGGGTCGAGCTGGTCTTGTAGTCGAAGCAAGTCTGGGCATCCTTGCCCTCTTTGCCGCCAAAAGGTGGGTTCGTCAGCACGATATCGAACTGGTCCGGCGCACCCACGAACAGGCCGCCATAGCTTTCTTTGCCGGTCAAGGTGTTACCGTGCCAAATATGGGGATGGTCGATGCCGTGGAGCACCAGATTGGCCAGCGCGATGGGATAGATCAGGTTCTCTTTTTCGCGCCCGTAGAAAGTGTATTCCTTGAGCGTGGTGTATTGCTCGGCGGAAGCCCCTCCCTGGTCGATGGCCGCCTTGATGTGCTCGTAGCTCTGAGCGAGAAAGCCGCCGGTGCCGCTGCCCGGATCGTAGATCGTCTCGCCGATCTTGGGGTCGATGGCCCGCACCATGGCGCGGATCACTTGGCGCGGGGTGAAGAACTGGCCGCCGTCGTTGTTCTTCTCGCCCATCTTCAGCAACAGCCCTTCGTAGACTTGGGAAAGGCTGAAAACGTGGGTTTTGTCGATGGCGTGATGGCTGAGCTGGTGTACCCGGTCGAGGATGTCAAGGAAATTGCGCTCGGTGTCCACCTTCACCCGCTCCACGCCGCTCATGATCTCGCTGATGACCTTCTGCCGCACGGTCGCATCGAGGCGCTTTTCCAGTCCTTTCAGGTAGGGGATCAGCCGCGCATTGACGAAAGCAAAGACCGCGCCGGAGTAGCTGTCCTCCAGTTGCCCGCGCTTTTCTCCGTCGGGCGCGGCCCAATCACGCCAGCGGTAGGGCTCGGCGAGCGGCGGCGTGTAGGTCAGCCCCAGCGCCTCGGTTTCTTCCTGCGCTTCTTGTTCGATTTCGTCCAGCACCCGCAGGAACAGTATCCAGGTCAACTCCGGGACATACTGCACGGCGCTGGTGACATTGCCCCGACGCATGATGTCGCAAATAGACTTGACGGCATCGTTGACGGATTTTTGGTTACTCAGGTTTTTGCCGTTGGTGGTAGTTTTTTTCTTATTGGGCGGCATTTAGAGTAATCCTGAGAAAGCCTGACGGAGATAAGAAGCGGACATGGCACCCACGATGGCAAGTTCATCAAAAATCATTTTTTGAACGTCTGCAACCTTCGATATTTTATTGGATAGAACCGTCGCAACCTGCTTCTGAATCAAGAGCGGCGGAATGGGTAATGCAATAGAAGCCAAATTTTGTTGATTGATCTTATAAATTCCAGCAGCGGTTTTCGCCTTCTCTTCGATCTGACTTCTCACAGATTGGCTATCCCAAGCCCAACGTAAGAATTCTATCAATAAAATGTTCGGATTTGGGTTAACCTCAAATAATAGATCAGGAAATATCACTCCATCACATTGCTTTGGAGCAATACCACCCCTGCCAACAAGAGATCTGTTGCCATTACCACGGACGACATAAAATACGCCTGCTTTTAGTCCATTGCGCGCAGCCTCAGAATCGGTCACATCCACAGATTTCACTTGATCGAGCAACAGCGAACCGTTTCTAACCGCAGACAGAGTCAAGCATTTCTTTCCTGAATCGAACTTCTCTGGCTTCGATATGCCGGTTCTCAAAGACGATATAATCAATTCACCAAGTCGTGTCTTGTGCCACCCCCTCGCCTCCTCGCTCTCAAACACCTCCCGCAGATAGGCGGCTGGCAGGGCGCGAGCGGCTTCGAGGCGGGCTTCGCTGGCCTTACGCGCCGGTTCCACAGCGGCCAGCCGTTCGGTGAGAATCGCGGCGATGCGTTTTTGTTCGGGGAGGGGTGGGAGGGGGATTTCGAATTTTTCGACCTGTGATTTTGAAACCTCAGCGAACGTTGCCCCGCTCCCTAGTTCTTGAAGCTGAGGTACTGACTGCTTTAATACATAATAGAGAAAAACCGAGTCTATAATTTCACTTGGAACTAATGCTTTGCATCCTTGGTTAATGCAAAGATCCGTCTTAGCAATCCCAAGATGCCCAATGGGTGCTCGTGATGAGAGGATAACGGTACCAACAGGAACAACAGTCAATCCACAACTATTAAAACCATCGTGGGTAATCGTTCGATCCGAATTAACGATTTCCTTTTGTTGCAGCTTTCCCAAATCTGTTGGCGTAATCCAAACAATATCCCCGCCCCAAAACTCAGAAACTGAAGACTTTGGTGTAGTACCATTAACAATCTGAGTTACATCACCCAGTGCTACCATCTTCCACCCATCAGGCACCACCTTCTTCGATTCCAGTTTCACGCCGCCATCGCCTCTTGCACCATTAGGCGATGCTCGTCGGTCGCATAGAGCCCAAAACCCTTGGGTAGGGTAAAGACGGCCTTGCACAGCAGGTGGAATTGCAGCGGGGCATCGGGGTTGATCTTTTCCACTGTCAAACGGATGGGCGTCTGTTGCTGGATTTGGCGCAGGTCTTGGTTGAGGTAGCGAGGGCAGTAGCCCACTCGCATCGGCTCGGCTGTCTCCAGCCGCAGGGCAAAGCGGTCGTGGGCATTGTCATCGTCCGGGGTCAGTCGCAGTACCTCACCCGGTTGCAGGCGGCCAACGGCGGCTTGCTCGACATTG
Organism: Candidatus Competibacteraceae bacterium; assembly: GCA_020445045.1. Taxonomy (GTDB): domain Bacteria; phylum Pseudomonadota; class Gammaproteobacteria; order Competibacterales; family Competibacteraceae; genus Competibacter. The sequence goes on along the minus strand of JAGRHI010000304.1, from coordinate 11,593 downwards.
CTCAAATAGCGCAGGCCGTGGCTGAAGAAATAAAGCTGCATCTCGCCCTGTTCGTCGGGTTCCACCTCGGGATAAACGCAGAGCTTGTCGGTGCCACGCTGCCCACCGGAACGGGCCAACAGTTCCATCTTGTCCGCCGCGCCGTCCACACCCATCCAATCGAGGTAATCGGGGTACTCGGGACGGGAGGAGTCCAGCAAGCGGTTGGTGAAGAGAGGAAACAAATTATCGGAGTAGTAAACCCGTCCCTTGTCCCGCATACGACCCAGGTAGGCGAAGCGTGGCGAGGCATTGGCTCCCTGGGTGTAGGCAAAGCGGTAACCGTCCGCATTCCGGCTAAGGCGGCCAACAGTGTGCCAACGGCGGGTTTCCGGATCTTGCCAAGCGACGTAAAGGGCTTTCATGGTCTCGGCTCCAACAGGCGCTGTTTGTTCAGCGCCAACAAGGTCAGGGCAAACTGTCTGGCCACCGGCGTGGCCTCATCCAAGGGTAGTTGCTCAAAGAGGGTTTCAACGGCATTGTCCGGGATTTGTCGCAACCGGGTCAGCCACGATTCCGCTGCTTGAGGCGATTTAGCCGCTGCCTTTTGGAACAGTTCGAGAGTGAGCAGCGGTTTGCTGCTGGTCTTGCCTTCATAAATCGCCGAGCGCGCCTTGGTGACATAGGCGCTGATGTGCCGCCCTCGATCCTTGGTGCTCAGGCGGTCTTGGCGAGTTCCATCGGTTTCATTCTGGCCCATGGAGGCGGCATGGTCGAAAGTAGGAGCAAGGTAGATTCGCCCTTGGTGGTGGATCAGGCCCCAATTCTCATGATGGCGGTCTTGATTAGCGATCCAAGCATCCAGTAGCAGGTAACCGAGAAAGAGATCGAAGGCTGTTCCAACGGTATTGCCGGGCGGCTGCCAAGCTGGCGGCAATCCAATTTCCGGGTGGGTCATCAGAGCATGAATACGGCCCAGAGTATGGTCTTTAACCCGCCTGACTTCATGCCGTGGATAACCGGCATGGAGTTCGGCCAGCAGTTCATTGCCCAGGATCAAACGGCCACCCTTCGGCACGAAAAGGGGCGACAACACCCCTTTACGCCCCCGCCAGATTGCCAAGTCATAATGGGCATGGGGTAGCCCCAGCAGTCCAGCCAATTCGGCGGCGATTGTTTCCGACCAATTTTCCCCCGTGTTAGGTCGGCCAATTTTGAACAAGTATCGCCGACCATCGATGCGGAACCAGTATTTTTCCTTGGTCCCCAGTTGTTCGAGCAGGTCGGGAGCGTCATCGGCGAGCAGAAGTACCGGAAACATCGCAGTCAGGCCGAGAACATTCTCGCCTTGGTTTCGGTCATCAACTCCGCTGGTTTACCCCCGGCCATGAGCGCCTTGAGTCCGCCTGCCGCCATCACTTCGGGCGTCTTGAAAATCATCTGGTTTTCCAACCCGTCGGTGCCGCCCTTCTCGAACTGGCCGACGATGGCACGGATCGCGGCGGCGGTCTGCGCCGGCAAGCCCTTGAGCCAGTCTTCATGCTTGTAGGTGAAGGCCAGCACCCGATCCGCGCGGGTGCGCGGCGACAGGCCGAAGCCGAGATCGGCCAGCACGTCGTAAAGATCGTAGTCGTTCATCTCTTCCAGCACTTGCAGCACACTGGGCGGATAGCCCGCCCCGACCAAGCGATTCATCAGCTCGCGCCGCTCGTCGGGCTGGGTCCAGCGTTTGCGAAACTCGTCCAAGGTCGGCGCCTCGCGAATCAGTTCGGCGGCGAGGCGGTTCTTGTAGTCCTCCACCGGGATCGGTTTCGCCTGGCCGTTCTCCTGCACCACCACAAAACGCCCGGCGTCGGTCACCTCCACATCGAAGCCATCGACGATGAGGGTGGGTTCGGGTTCGTAGGGCGTTTGGTCTTCCCTCACGCCCTGCGTACTCGACGGTTTAGTGATGAAATCCTCGCCAAAAAGATCGGTAGCACCGGTGTAGTCGTAGACACGGAACATCAGCTTGCCGCTGCCGGGATCGATCCGGGTGCCGCGCCCGATCATCTGATAGAAGCTGATGGGCGACCTCACGTATTTGAAAAACACGATGTTGCGCGCGCTGGGCACATCCACGCCGGTGGTGAGCAGGTCCACCGTGGTGGCGATGAAATGATGCCGGGTGGCGGCACGGAAATCGGGTAACTGGTCGTTGCCGCTGGATGCCGCCGTGCACTTGAAGGCGTAATAGTCGAGGCGCTCCTTGCCGTTGTCCTTGCACCATCTGGCATAGAGATTGTTCAGTGTGGCGGCCACATCGTCTGCGTGGCGGTCGCGGGCGCAAAACACGATGGTCTTTTGCTCCGGTCCACCAGTCTGGCAAAGGTACGCGAACAGGTCTTTGCACATCTTCAGCACCCGGTCGGGCAGCAAGAGGCGGTCTTCAAAGCTGGTCTTTTCGTAACGCTCCTTGAGCGCCTCGCGGGTGACGGGCAGGCCGGTGATCGCGTCCCTGGGATTGCGGGCCATGATGTCGTCGAGGCTCAGGCCAGTATCGTCTAGATTCACGCGCCCCTTCTGGATTTCGCACACGGCCAAATAGCCATCTTCCATCGCTTGGGCCATATCGTACTCGTAGACCGGCTCGCCGAAATACTTCCGGTTGTCGGCGCTGATCTGGGCGTCTTGCTCGGCCTCTTTGGTTTGCTTGCCGATCTTCAGGGTACGCGGGGTGGCGGTCAGGCCGACTTGAACGGCGCGAGGGTTGCGGGTGAGCACCTGCGACCACTTGCCCCAAGCGGAGCGGTGGCATTCGTCGATCACCACATGGCTGAAATGGTCCTCGGGATAATGCTCCCCGAGAAAGCTGGTGTCGCCGTCCGCGCTGTCCACCCCAAGCGTTTGATAAGTGGCGATATGGACGCGGGCATTCTTGGCGTGATTGCCGCCGTCGCTGTCGCGTTTGACCTCGGCGGCATCGGAACCGAAGACATTTTGGAAGGCGCTAAGGGCTTGGGAACGCAGTTCGTCCCGATCACAAATGAATAGGGCGCGCTTGAGTTGCCCGGCGTCGGCGATACGCTTGAGCAGGTTCACGGCGATGTAGGTCTTGCCCGCGCCGGTCGCCAGGGTGAGTAAGGCGCGTGGCGGTTCCCCGCCGCAGACGCTGCGGGCGATCTTCTCCAACACGGCGCGAATGGCCGCATCCTGGTAGTAGCGGCGACCGCCTTCACCGTTATGGTAAGGCTTCAGCAGTGGCTTGGCCGCTTCGTCGCTCAACGTGAACCCCATGTGCTGCTCGTAGCGCTGGCGCAGAGATTCCGGTGACGGAAATTCGATCATCGGTCGCGGGACGCTAGTCAATCCGGTAAAGCGGTCGTATTCGACGAACTGATAACCATTAGAGGAGAAGACGAAAGGCACATTCAGTCGCTTGCTGTGAGCGTAGGCTTTGCCCTGGTCGAGTCCGTGACCAGCCGGCAGGCTGGATTTCTTGGCCTCGATGAGAGCGACGGCGACCGGCTGCGCATCGGTGGCGACCTTCAGACGAAGGGTGTAATCCACCCGCCCACGCGAGCGACGACGCGCCTTGCCGCCGATGATTTCGATGCTGCCGGCTGTTTCCTCGCGCCGGATCATGTCTTCGGTCCATCCGCGTTTGTGGATAGTCGGATCGATGAGCTTGGCGCGCGTGTCGGCTTCGGACATATCCATTTCAATGAGGGGTGTCATAGGGCTCCTTTCCTGGTACTTCCGAAATACTGTTTCTCCCGCCGTAATCCCGAATCAGCACCTCCACACCCCGTTCGAACTCCGTGCCCAGGTGGGGCGGACCGGGAAGCGGGGTCATCCCCACCAGACATTGCCGAAAGGCGGTCGGGTACGGATCAAGACCAAGGGTAGCCAACACCATCGGCAGGGTTGCAAGCGTCCGAAGGTTCAAGCGCCCCAACCTGAACATCCTGATATCTCGCCGGATTTTCCCGAGACCGCTTATTCATACCCATCATTGGGAAGGTCACAACGCCGCCTTACGGCGACGCACCCGGACGTGCATCTATTGCAACGCCACTTCGTCCATCCACATTGGATCATCGGCGAAGGATCGGCCGTGCGATTAGGCATCGTGGCCACTCCTTTGCGCCTTGAAGAGATTCCGAGGTGGCTTACAGTAATTTGAGCCCAGTGTCGGAAACAGAGGCTATCCATAAATCGCGATAGCAACACCAAACCGAACGAAGTCAGTCCTTGGCGCCCACCCTTCCCGGTCGACCCTTGCTCTTTCAGCCATCGTCCCGTAATGCGCTTTCCAGCGACGACTCGAACGGCACCTTCTCTCCCGCGTTCTGTTCCCCCCATGCCACCGCCGATGGCGAACGTAGCGCTTCGGTCCGATCCGCCGCCCCGACTTCCAATCCAGGCGTCGTCTCCACCGGCCACACGCACACCCGGCTCCTACCGGCCCGTTTGGCGGCATACATGGCCATATCGGCGTACTGGACCAGGGTTTCGGCTTCGGCGGCGTGCTGGGGATACCAGGCCATGCCGATGCTGGCCGAAATCCGCGCCGGGCCTTGCGGTAACTCGAAAGGCTCGGCCAAACTGGCCGCCAATTCGGTCGCCACCCCGACCACCGCCTCGGAATCGGTGACATCCGGCAGGATCAGGGCAAATTCATCGCCACCCACCCGCGCCACGGTGTCGCTGTCGCGCATGCGATGGCACAACCGCTGGGCCACCGCGCGCAGCAGCGCATCGCCGGCGGCATGGCCCAGTCGGTCGTTCACGGCCTTGAAGCCGTCCAGATCGACCCACAGCACGGCCACGCTCCGAGCCACGCGCCTGGCGCGGAGCAACTCCTGTTCGAGCCGATCCCAATACAATGCGCGGTTAGGCAGCCCAGTGAGCGCGTCGCAATGTGCCAGCAACCACAGGCGCTCGTCCTTTTCCCGACGCTCGGTGGCGTTGGCCAATACCAATATCGCGCCCTCCGGCGATCGATCGGCGCCACGACGATTGATCCAGTGGGCCGCGCACCACAGATCGGTGCCGTTGAGACGGAATTCCAGCCAGTGCGTTTCCTCGCTATGGCGGTTGATCTGCCAGACAAACCCAAAGTAATCGCGGTCGTTGGGATGCACGAACTCCAGCACATTCCGCCCCAGGGCTTGCTCCAACGCACAACCGCACAGGGTGCAGCCGATGGCGCTGATGTAGCGACAACGCTCGTTGGCGTCGAATTCCAGAATGCCGACCGGCGCCGCCCTCAGCAACACTTGCAGGTGTTGCTCCGTGGTCACCAGCTCGCGTTGCAAGGTTTCGTTGTAGCTGCGCAAGCGTCCGAGCGCTTGGTTGCGGGCCTCCATCGCGCCACCCAGCAGCAGACCGGTCAGGGCAATGGCGATCATACCCATCTGGTATTGCAGCACCGCGTTGGGATCGCCGTACAGCGCGACCAACAGCACTAGCCCACTTTCCAGCACCGCCGTCCCCAACACCGCGCCGTGCAACCCACCACGCAGCGCCACGCCAGCGAGCGGCAACAGCAGAAACAACGGGGCAAACGGGAAATACTGCTCCAGATCGAAACCCCATGACATTCCCACCCATCCCAGCAGCGCGGTGCCCAACAGCGCGGCGCCCAGCAGCAGGCTATCGATCAGACATGCGAAGCACGGCCGCGCCGACTTCACATAAGGAGCGCGGCGTTCGCGCCAGTGGCCTTGGCGCAGATACCGATCGAGCCCAGGTAACACCCATACCAGCAACAACGGCGCAAGGGTAATGATGGCAATGAAATTGCCGATCAGCCAAGACAGAAAAATGGCCTGGGCCTGAGCTTGGTCGGGCAGAGCCGGGACGGTGCCAAGCGCCATCAGCGCACTGACGATCAAGGCGGCGGAAAAAAACAGGACGAAATGGCTGGGCATGGCGAAATTTCGAATCTCGGGAACCCAGCGCCGTAGCGGCAGAATGACGGCGGCGCAAGCGAGGAGCGAAAGCACCTGTTGCCAATCCCAGAACCGGAACGGCCCACCAACCGCATCCAACAACCACGGCAACGCCCCATGCACCATGAGGGCGAGCAATTCCAACAGCACGCCGGCCCAGCCAAACGTCAACAGTAGAAAGAAACGCAACCCTGCCGGGGGAAACCCCAAGCTGGCCACATCGGACCCAAGGGAATCGAGCCGGGAGGCGCCGGCACAAGTTGCCACCCACAAAGCAAGGTAAACGCTACCAGCAAGCAAAATGCGCCCGCCTCCATCCGATCGTGGAAACGGTGCCCGGCTCGTGCCCGTTGGTTTTTTTGTCATGTTCTTCAAATGATCGCCAGTCTCACCAAAAACAGGCCGAATTGTGCTCGGTTTGATTCTCTGGTGGAAATATCATTATGAAAAAATTTGTCTCTTTAGACTAGCAAAAAAATCGTTGATGTTACACTCAACACCCAATGACCCAAAAGACACCAAAGTGTCTATTATTAGAGCATATTGTCTTATCATAGCAACGTTCAACCGCGCATCAGTAGACGCCACACTGCGGACCCAAACGAAAACATGGTTCGATCCGGTAAGCTAAGCGCATCTTGAACCACTGGATCATCGCCATGACTCTGATCGATGCCGAACTCGACACGTCCGGATTGAACTGCCCGCTACCGATTCTCAAAGCCAAAAAGGCCCTGGCTAGCCTACGTGGCGGTCAGGTGCTGCGCGTGATCGCCTCCGACCCGGAATCGGTCCGGGATTTCGAGACCTTCAGCCAGCAGATGGGCCATGCCTTGCTGGAAGCGCGGGAAGAACTTGGGCAATTCTACTTTCTATTGCGCAAGCGGGAGGATTGAGGCCTGGTCGGCTGGGGCCAGTCGCCGGTGTCCGCCCCTACTCCCCCGCCACCGTCATCCGCTCCAGCAACAACGAACCGCAGCGGATACCACCGCGCATATCCACGTCACCACCGACCGCCACCACACCTCGGAA
>JAGRHI010000304.1:0-4602 GCA_020445045.1 Candidatus Competibacteraceae bacterium | reverse complement strand
CCTGACCCTGCTCCACCCAAAACCCAGACGCCCCGCGCGAATAGTCGCCGGTCACCAAATTGACCCCATGGCCGAGCAATTCGGTCACCCACAAACCGGTATCCAGTTGCCGCAGCAGCTCCTCCTGCCCCAACGGACCAGGCTCGACAATCAGATTGTGGGTACCGCCGGCGTTGCCGGTGGTTTGCATCCCCAAGCGGCGCGCCGAATAGCTATCCAGCACGTAACCCCGCAATACCCCATCGCTGACCACATCCCGGTCGGCGGTGGCCACGCCTTCGCTGTCGAACGGCGCGCTGCCCAAGGCCTTGGGCAAGCGCGGCCGTTCGCGCAGGGTCACGAAATCCGGGAACACGGGCGTGTCGAGTCGATCCAGCAGGAACGAGGACTTGCGATACAGCGCCCCACCCCGAATGGCGGCGATAAAGTGACCGATCAAGCCGCGCGCCAATTCCGGCGCGAATAAAACTGGGACCTGCCGGGTTCCCAGCCGGCGGCTGCCCAACCGGCGCAGCGCCCGCCGACCGGCCTTTTGTCCGACCGCGACCGGCGTTTCCAACTCGGCGCGGTCGCGCGCCACGGTATACCAATGATTGCGCTGCATGCCCTCCGCATCCTGAGCGATCGCCGAACAACTCAGCGAATGGCGGGTGGTCGGATAGCCGCCGCAAAACCCGTGCGAGTTGCCGTACATGACCAGCCCGGCACGAGTGGCGACGCTGCCGCCTTCGGAGTTGCGGATACGCGGGTCCAACGCCAGCGCCGCCGCCTCGCACTCACGGGCCAAGTCGATGGCTTCCTCGGCGGACAGCGCCCAGGGATGGTGGAGGCCGAGATCGGGAATCTCCCGCGCCAGCCGTTCGGGATCGGCCAATCCCGCATACGGATCGGCGGCGGTGTGACGAGCGATGGCGCAGGCGCTTTGCACGGTGTCGCGAATCGCCGCCGGCCGCCAGTCGGCGGTGCTGGCCGAACCGCGGCTCTGGCCGAAGTAGACCGTGACCGCCAGACCGCGCTGGCGATGATGTTCCAAAGTCTCGACCTCGCCCAGCCGGACGGTCACCGACAGGGCGCTGGCGAAACTGACCGCCGCTTCGGCGGCGGTGACGCCCTGGACCCGCGCCTCGGCCAAAATGTCGGCGATCAGGGTTTCCAGTCGTTCGCGCGCCGGCAGTGGCGCAATGGTGGGGGCAATGGCTTCGGGCATGGATCGAAATTCAGGGTTCATGGTTCGGGATTCGGACTCAGGCTTGCGTGCCGCCCACGGTCAGCGATTCGATCTTCAGGGTCGGCTGACCGACCCCCACCGGTACGCTCTGCCCGTCCTTGCCGCAGGTGCCGACGCCGGCATCGAGCTTCAGGTCGTTGCCGACCATCGAAACCTTGGTCAGTACGTCCGGGCCGTTGCCGATCAGGGTGGCGCCCTTGACCGGGCGGGTGACGCGGCCGTTCTCGATCAGATACGCCTCACTGGCGGAGAACACGAACTTGCCGGAGGTGATGTCCACCTGGCCGCCGCCGAAGTTGACGGCGTACAGCCCCCGCTCCACCGAGGCGACGATCTCCGCCGGGTCGTGCTCGCCCGGTAGCATGTAAGTGTTGGTCATGCGTGGCAGCGGCAGGTGGGCGTAGGACTCGCGGCGGCCGTTGCCGGTCGGCGCGGTCTTCATCAGCCGGGCGTTGAGCTTGTCCTGCAAATACCCCTTGAGCACCCCGCGTTCGATCAGCGTGGTGCACTGGGTCGGGGTGCCCTCGTCGTCGATGTTCAAGGAACCGCGTCGGCTGACCAGGGTACCGTCGTCCACCACCGTGCACAGCGGGGTGGCGACTCGCTCGCCGATCCGCCCGCTGAAGGCCGAGGTACCCTTGCGGTTGAAATCGCCCTCCAGCCCGTGGCCGATGGCCTCGTGCAGCAAAATACCTGGCCAACCCGGCCCCAGCACCACGGTCATGGCTCCGGCCGGAGCGGGAACGGCCTCCAAGTTGAGCAGTGCCTGCCGCACCGCTTCCCGCGCGTGGCCCAGCGCGCGATCCTGGTCGAGGAACCAGTCGTAGCCGACCCGGCCGCCGCCACCGGAGCTGCCCTGCTCGCGGCGGCCGTTGTGCTCGACGATCACGCTCACGTTCAACCGCACCAGCGGCCGCAGGTCGCCGGCCAGCGTGCCGTCGCTGCCGGCGATCAGGATCGTGTCCCGCACGGCGGCCAGGCTGACCATGACCTGGGTCACGCGCGGGTCCTGACGGCGTGCCTCGGCGTCCACCGCTTCCAGCAGGCGGACCTTGGCGTCGGCCGACAGCGTTGCCAGCGGATCGAGCGGTTCGTACAGCGCCGGCCGTTGGGCGGAACGCCAGGCTCGCAAGCGGGTATCGCCACCATCGCGGGCGATGGCGCGGGCGGCGGTGGCCGCTTCCAGCAACGCCGGCAGCAGAATTTCATCGGAATAGGCGAAGCCGGTCTTCTCGCCGCTCGTCGCCCGGACACCGACACCCTGCTGGATGGCGTGGCTGGCGTTCTTGACCTGCCCGTCCTCCAGTCCCCAGGATTCGGCGCGGCGCTGCTGAAAATACAGGTCGCCGCCGTCGATGGCGTGGCCCAACAGACAGGACAGGGTTCGATGCAGGGCATCCTCGCCGAGACCGGCGGGCGCGAGCAGTTGTTGGCGGGCGAGGGCCAGCGTATCGGTCGTCATCATTTCCTCAGGTTTCGCAGTGCACACGATGTTCCAGGACCGGGAATTGCCGCCGAACGTTCTCCAAGCGCTCCCGGTCGAATTCGGCCAGCACCACGCCCGGCCCGTGTGGCAAGCGGTCGAGGATCGCGCCCCACGGGTCGATGATCAGGCTGTCACCATGGGTTTCGCGGCCGTTGGCGTGCCGGCCACCCTGGGCGGAGGCGATCACGTAGCATTGATTTTCGATGGCCCGCGCCCGCAGCAACGTCTCCCAGTGCGCCAATCCGGTGGCGGCGGTGAACGCCGCCGGCAGGGCCAGGATCTCCATGCCACGCTCCATCAGGGCGCGAAACTGCTCGGGAAAGCGCAGGTCGTAGCACACCGCCAGCCCCAACCGACCCAATGGCGTCTCGGCGAACACGTAGCGGTCGCCCGGTTCGATGGTGGCCGACTCGGCGTAATGCTCCCGGCTGCCCACCACCTGCACATCGAACAGATGCACCTTGTCGTAGCGGGCCACCCGCTGGCCGTGATCGTCGAACAGCAAGCAGGCCGCGCGCACCCGCCGCGGGTCGCCGGCGGTCCGCAGCGGGATCGTGCCTCCGATCAGCCACAGCCGGTGGCGGGCGGCCTGCTCGGCCAGAAAGGACTGAATCGGTCCCTCGCCTTCCGTTTCCCGCGCCGCCACTTTTTCCTCTTCGCGGCGGCCCATCAGGGCAAAATTCTCCGGTAGCACCGCTAGTCGAGCGCCTTGGTCGGCGGCTCGGGCCAGCAATTCGGCGGCGGTGGCCAGATTTTCGGCGACATCGGGTCCGGAAACCATTTGGATAGCGGCCATGCTCGGCATGTCGGGCACCTCGTTCATTGGTCGCCCACGAGCTTTTTGGGCGAGGTGGCGGGCGGTGGTTCCCGCAGCGGTTCCAGCACCGGATCGTCCCAGGAGCCGGTCAGCGTATAACGGTAGCGGGTCGCTTGTTCGATGCCTTTTTGCAGCAAGCGTTCAGCGACCAGCACCGCCGCGCCGACCGCCGGGCCACCAGCCAACGCACCCGCGACCGGCAAAGCGCCACCCAAATTCGGTGTCACCGTGATCTGCTGGTCGTAATCATGGTCCCGCAATCCGGTCCGGCCCTGGATGTCGATCCGCGCGGCCGGTGCTTCGACCGTGAGATCGTCGGTGAAGGCTTGCCCGTGCTTGAAGACGAATTCGCCGGTAATCCGATCGAAACTGGTCCCCGGCTGAAACAGATCGCTGAAATCGAGACTTAGGCGCCGCAGGATGTTTTGCAAACTAAATAGCCCGACCACCCGGCCCAAACCCGGATCGATGTTGAGCAACTGCCCGGAATCGATTTGAAATTTTAGGCTGCCGTCCATGCGCTCCAGGGTGAAATCGGGCAACTCCCCCTTCCATTCGGCGCGTAGTTTCGCCTCGGTCTCACCGCCGGCAATGCCGATATCCTGATAGCCGAATGCCGCCAGGGTTGCGCCCAGCGCCCGGCTCCACAAGGCCGCCCGCAACTGGGCAAGCTGACCGGCGAGGGTCCAGTGCCATTCGCCACTGGCGGTGAAATGCTGCCATTCGGAATTCAGGTCCATCTCGGACAGGCGAACACCGCCCTCCATCGGCATGACGACCACCCGCAACCGACCCAGAGCCTTGTCGTCCAATCGAAACTCACTGGCGGTCAGCACCAGCGGCGGCAAGTGACGCGGATCGGAGGCAACGGACGGACGGGCGACGGCGTCCTTCTCCAGCTCTTGCCGCCACGATAAGCGCTGCAATGCCGCGTTGATCGGCTGCGTTGGAGTCGGCTGATCTGGCAAGGTAAGACGCCCAGCCAGCTCATTGCTCTCCAGTTCGACTTGCAGGCCGCCATTCCGGCGGGTCGCTCCCATTTTCAGCCGGGTCACCGAATGATCGCCGATC
>JAGRHI010000303.1 GCA_020445045.1 Candidatus Competibacteraceae bacterium | reverse complement strand
CCGTCGTAGACCCGCATCTTGGAGAAGATGCTGGAGTTTTCCGGTTCCTTGATTCGGGTCAGGGTCGAGAACTGGGCCAGCATCTCCAGGGTGCCGGGCGCGCAGGGCGCTTGCGACAGCGAGCTGTTGGCGAGCAGTTTCCGATAGATCTTGACCTCGTCCGATACCCGCAGGCAGTAGGGGACCTTGACGATATAGACTCGATCGAGAAACGCTTCGTTGTTCTTGTTGTTCTTGAAGCTCTGCCATTCCGACTCGTTGGAATGGGCCAGAATGATCCCCTCGAACGGGATGGCCGACAACCCTTCGGTGCTGTTGTAGTTGCCTTCCTGGGTGGCGGTCAGCAAGGGGTGCAGCACCTTGATCGGCGCTTTGAACATTTCCACGAATTCCATCAGCCCGCGGTTGGCGCGGCACAGGGCGCCGGAGAAGCTGTAGGCGTCCGGGTCGTTCTGGGCGAAATGCTCCAATTTGCGGATGTCGACCTTGCCGACCAGCGAGGAAATGTCCTGATTGTTCTCATCGCCCGGTTCGGTCTTGGCGACGGCGATCTGATGCAGGATCGACGGCCGTAGTTTCACCACCCGGAACTGGGTGATGTCGCCGTTGTATTCCTGCAAGCGCTTGGCGGCCCAGGGCGACATGATGTGGCGCAGGTAGCGGCGCGGGATGCCGAAATCCTCTTCCAGGATCGGGCCGTCCTCGTCGGGATTGAACAGCCCCAACGGCGATTCGAACACCGGCGAGTCGGCGATGGCGTAGAACGGCACCTTTTCCATCAACTGCTTGAGCCGTTCGGCCAGTGAGGACTTGCCGCCGCCCACCGGGCCGAGCAGGTAGAGAATCTGCTTCTTTTCTTCCAGTCCCTGCGCGGCGTGCCGGAGATAGGAAACGATTTGCTCGATGGCATCCTCCATTCCATGGAATTCCTCGAAGGCGGGGTAGAGCTTGAGCACCTTGTTTTGGAAAATGCGCGATAGACGAGGGTTGTCGCGGGTATCGACCAAGCTTGGCTCGCCGATGGCCTTCAGCAACCGTTCGGGGGCGCTGGCATAGGCGTTCGAGTCGGTCTTGCACAGTTCCAGGTACTCGTGCAGCGATAGCGTTTCCTCGCGGCTCTCTTCATAGCGCGATACATAGCGATTGAAAATCTTCATCGGTCATACCTCTCTATATGGTCGCGGGAGCGAGAAGGCTTCCCGGTATGAGCCTTCGGGTTCAACTTCGACGATTTCTTCCTCGATCCTTGCGTCCCGGGCGCGGGCCGGCGGCGGGCGGGTCGCCGCGGAGCTCCAGCGTATTCCTAGCCGGATCGACCGCATGGCCCCGGTGGCGGGTGTGCGGTTGGCTTCCTCCGCTGACGCTGCTCGGGGAGATGCAGCAATTTACGGACCAACCGCCGCTGGCGACTGACGGGGTCAGGACCCGGTTGCTGGATGGCGCGTAAACGGATTCCATCCGGGTGTCGTTCGAGGTGAAGACAACAGAATCAGTGAGTTGATGATGTTTGATTCACCTGAAATCAGGCTGAACAACCGGTGGGGCCGGCCGGGCGCGAGCAGCCATGAAGCGCAGTCGATCGAAGAGAATGAATCATCCGCTAATTGCACGGGTTTAGTGCAATGCACTCAAACTGACAGCGGGCGTGTCGACTGGTTCGTCCGTTGCGCCGCGCCTATCGAACGCGGGTCACGCGCCGGCGGGGTTCGGTTCCAAGACCTGATAGACCACGGTAGTGGCGAGCGGTTCAGCGCTTGGCCATTACCGTTGGGACGGAAGCGGCTTTGTTGCTAACATCGCTCGCCACGCGGACGCATCAGCTTACAAGGCCTGCCATGAAGATTATCAGCGACTGGTTTCGTCAACTTTTCAACGATCCCCAGGCGGTCATCTTGACCGTCGTACTGGTGTTGGGCACCAGCGTGGTCCTGATCATGGGCCGAGATCTGGCGCCGGTGTTGGCCAGCATGGTCATCGCTTACCTGCTGGAGGGGGTCGTGCAACTGCTGCGGCGTTGGTTGCATCTGCCGCGGCTGCTGGCGTCCGTGCTGGTGTTTGTCCTGTTCGTCGCCTTCGTGCTGTTTTTGCTGCTGGGCTTGTTGCCGATGGTGTCCCGGCAGTTGTCCCAGTTGATCCAGCAATTACCCAATATGATCGTCGAGGGCCAGAATCTATTGCTTAGCCTGCCGGCGATGTACCCGGAATTCATCACCGAAGTACAGGTGCTGGGCGTCATCAACGCCATGAAGGCCGAGATCGCCACCTGGGGTCAGAGCGTGTTGTCCTGGTCGCTGGCGGCGGGAATGGGCATCATTACCATCACCATCTACGTGGTGCTGGTGCCGCTGCTGGTGTTCTTCTTTTTGAAGGATAAGGACTTGATCCTGAAGTGGTTGCACGGCTTCTTGCCGCACGATCATACCCTGGCGCAGCAGGTCTGGCGCGAGGTGGATCGGCAGATGGGCAATTACGTGCGCGGCAAGTTTCTGGAAGTGCTGGTGGTCTGGGCCGCCACTTTTCTGGCTTTCGCTCTCATGGGCTTGCAGTTTGCCATGCTGCTCGCCCTGATGGTGGGGTTGTCGGTGATCGTGCCCTATATTGGTGCGGTGGTGGTGACGCTGCCGGTGGCGCTGGTGGCGTTTTTCCAGTGGGGCTGGGGTTCCGAATTCATGTGGTTGCTGGGGGTCTACCTGATCATTCAGGGCTTGGACGGCAACGTGTTGGTGCCGCTGCTGTTTTCCGAGGTGGTCGATCTACACCCGATCGCCATCATCGTGGCGGTGCTGGTGTTCGGTGGTCTTTGGGGGTTCTGGGGGGTGTTCTTCGCCATCCCGCTGGCGACCGTGGTGCAATCCATCCTGAAGGCGTGGCCGCGGCCGACCTTGCTGGTGGAGAATGAGAATGAGGATATGGAGGCCAGCGCGCTTCGGTCCTGACCCCCGGTTGAGGCGATGCTGGTCTTCGCGGGTTGACAAGCGCCAAGCGCCATCACAACAGCGGCGACAGCAGCCGGGCGGTGGATTCGCCCAGCCGCTGGCCCAGGGTGGCGCGCCGGCCCGGCTTGACATAGCGGCTGGCGTGGCGCGAATCGGCGGCGAAGCCACGGGCCAGTTGCCCGGCGAGGCCGGCGTCGTACAGCACCGCCATCGCCTCGAAATTCAGCGTCAGGCTGCGGTTGTCGAAATTGGCGCTGCCCACCGCCGCGATACGCTCGTCCACCACCAGCAACTTGGCGTGCAGCATGGGCGGGCCGTACTCGTGAATCGTGACGCCGGCGCCGACCAGTTCGTCGTAATAGCTACGCGCGGCGGCGGAAACGAGCCACGAATCGCTTTGCTTGGGCGCCAGTAACTGTACTTCCACGCCACGCAGGGCGGCGGTGATCAGGGCGGCGGTCAGGGCCTCGTTGGGGACGAAGTAAGGCGTGACCAGCAGGATTTGCCGCTGGGCGCCGGCGATGGCGGCGAAATACAGCTTGGCGATGGCATGGCGATCGTTGTCGGGGCCGGATTCGATGACTTGCAGCCATGGGCCGGCCGCCGCGGCGAAATGGGGAAAAAATTCCGGTTCGAGCGGTTCCTGACCGGTGGCGAAGTACCAATCTTCCAGGAAGATGAATTGCAGACGATGGACCGGTTCACCCTCGATGCCCAGGTGCAGGTCGCGCCAGGCATCCGCTCCTTGCTGGATATGGCTGTGAGCGTCGCTGACGTTGATGCCGCCAGTGAAGCCGATCCGACCATCGCAGACCACGATCTTGCGGTGGGTGCGAAAGTTGACGTGGCGCAGACGCAAGCGGCGTGGGCCGATGGGATTGAACCAGGCGACCTGGACCCCGGCGTCCCGCAGCGGTTGTAGAAAGCGGCGATTGACGCGGTCGGAGCCGATGGCGTCCAGCAACAGTCGCACCCGCACCCCGGCGCGCGCCTGGTCGGCCAACCGGTCGCGCAGTCGGGTGCCGACCCGGTCCGGTGTCCACAGGTAGTATTCCAGGTGGATGTGATGCGTGGCGGCGGCGATGCTTGCCTCGATGGCCTCGAAGCAGGCATCGCCGGTTTCCAGCAGGGTCACGGCGATGGCCGGCGCGGGCGCGCCCTGGCCGACCCGCTCCAGCAGCAGCGTGAGTTGCCGCTCCAGACCGGCGTCGGGAAAGTGAGGCGGGATGGCCTGGTCGGGGCGTAGATCGCGGGTGGATTGAATCAGGCGTTCGCGGGCGCGGCCATAGCGCCGCCGGCGCCGGTGCAGCCGCCGCGGTCCGAACAGCAGATACACCAGGAAGCCGAAGTAGGGCATGAACAGCAGGGCCAGCAGCCAAGCCAGGGTCGCCGCCGGCGAACGGCGCTCCAGGATCAGTCCGACCGCGACCAGGGCGATCCACAACAGCCAAGCCAGCGAGAACAGAGCGATCAGGTGATCGGCCATGGGTGGTGTGGTGCTTACTTAAAGCCGGTCGGACGCGAATTCGGCCAATCGCGAGCGCTCGCCGCGCCGCAGAGTGACGTGGCCGCCGTGTGGCCAATCCTTGAACCGGTCCACCACGTAAGTCAGGCCCGACGTGGTTTCGGATAGATAAGGGGTATCGATCTGGGCGATGTTGCCCAGACAAATCATCTTGGTGCCGGGGCCGGCGCGGGTGATGAGGGTTTTCATTTGCTTGGAGGTCAGGTTCTGGGCTTCGTCGATGATCACGTACTTGTTCTGGAAGGTGCGGCCCCGCATGAAGTTGAGTGAGCGGATCTTGATCTTGCTGCTGAGCAGATCGGCGGTGGCGGCGCGGCCCCATTCGCCGCCTTCCTGCGGGGCCAGCACTTCCAGGTTATCCATCAATGCACCCATCCAGGGCGTCATCTTTTCCTCCTCGGTGCCGGGCAGGAAACCGATGTCCTCGCCGACCGGAACGGTCACGCGGGTCATGATGATCTCGCGGTAGCGCTTCGCATCCAGCACCTGCGCCAGTCCGGCCGCCAGCGCCAACAGCGTCTTGCCGGTGCCGGCGGCGCCGAGCAGGGAGACGAAATCGATCTCCGGGTCCAACAACAGATTGAGCGCGAAGTTCTGCTCGCGATTGCGGGCGGTGATGCCCCAAACCGCATGATTGGGGGTGGTGTGGTCCCGGAGGATTTCGATGACGGCTTCCATGTCGCGCAACTGGCGGACGATGAACGCCGCATCGGTTTCAGCTTGAAATAGCCCTTGATTCGGATGCCAGTTGATGAGGTCGGGACCGTAGACCCGGTAGAAGGTGCGGCCGCTTTCCTTCCACGATTCCATCTCCTTGCCGTGGCGGTCCCAAAAGTTGGTCGGTAGGTTGTGTGTGCCGCCGTAAAGCAGGTTGACGTCGTCCAATACCTGGTCGTTGTAATAGTCTTCGGCGTGAATACCCAGGATGGCGGCCTTGATCCGCAGGTTGATGTCCTTGGAAACCAGCGTGACCTGACGGCGGGGATGATCCTGTTGCAGGGTCAGCGCCATGCCGAGAATGTCGTTGTCCGGGGTGTTGCCCGGCAGCGTGACAGGTGGGCTCAGGCGGGTGGGGCGAATCTGGAAATAGAGCCGGCCGCTGCTCGGTTCCCCGTGGGAGTTGACCGGACCGGGCAGGGGTAGACCCCGATCGATCTCGTCCTTGCTGGCGCCGGTAATCAGATCGTCCAAGAGGTGGCTGACCTGGCGGACGTTGCGGGCGACCTCGGAAACGCCCTTCTTGGCGCGGTCCAATTCCTCCAGCACCATCATCGGCAGGTGGATGTCGTGCTCCTTGAAGCGAAACAAAGCGGTGGGATCGTGCATCAGCACGTTGGTGTCAAGCACGAACAGGCGGCGGTCGGCCGGATGAAGCGAAGGCGTGGCGATGGTTTGGGGCATCGGGGCGGAATTGGGCGTCATGGCGCGGGTTTGCGGTGGGGCGGGGGAGCGGGAAAGACCGGCGCGGCGGGCGCGGCGGGCATGTGGACCGGGTGTCGGCGCGGGTTACGAAGCCAGGGATTCCACCGCCGCCAGCACTTCGGCGGCGTGACCATCGGGTTTGACCTTGCGCCATTCCCGTCGCAACACGCCCTGTGAGTCAATCAGGAAGGTGCTGCGTTGCACACCCACCACGTCCTTGCCGTACATTTTTTTCGGCTGTAGCACGCCGAACAGTTGGCACAGGGCCTGGTCGGTGTCGGCGATGAGATGAAACGGAAAGCTTTGCTGGGCGCGGAAGCGGTCGTGGCTGCGCATGCTGTCGCGCGATGCGCCAAACACCACCGCGTTCAGGGCGGCGAAGCGGTCGTGCAGATCCCGGAACTGCTGGCCTTCGACCGTGCAGCCCGAGGTATGGTCCTTGGGATAGAAATACAGGATCACCAGGTGGCCACGCAGTTCGGAAAGCCGCGCGGTTCCGTCGGTCGTGACGGCGCTGAAGTCGGGAACGGGCTGGCCCACGGTCACGCTCATGTCGGTTTACCCCTTGATCGGTTCCAGTACCGCATCCAGGTTCAGGTCGTCGCAGAAGTCCAGGAATTCCTCGCGCAGCAGGGCGATATGGGTATTGGCCGGAATGCCGATGGCCAAGTTGACCGAGAACATCGGCGTGCCGGTATGCGGCGCGCTGTAGCTGCGGGTGACCATGTCCTCGATGTTGATCGAGCGGCTGGCGAAGAAGCCGGCCAGGTGATGGACGATGCCCGGTTGGTTGACCGCCACCACTTCCACGGCGTAGGGCAGGACATCGCCCGCCGGCACGCGGCCCTCGGTGCGCTTGGTGACGATGGTCATGTCCAGCGCCTGTTCCAGTCGCTTGAGCTGCATTTCCAGCTTGGTCAGGGTATTCCAGTTGCCCTGGACCAGCAGCAGGATGGCGAATTCGCCGCCCAGCACGGTCATGCGGCTGTCCACGATGCCGCAGTCGCATTCCAGGATCACGCGGGACAGTTCGTTGACCAGACCAGGACGATCTTCGCCGAGGGCGGAAACGACCAGATAGTTTTTCACGGACGGAGCTTCCTACGGGCAAATAATCGGGGGATGATAAACCGCAGTGTACAGGCATCCAGCGGGGGTGAAAACCGCCCTCGCGCCGCCCCACGCGGGCGCTTGTCAAGCTCGCCTGGTATCCGTACCATGCGACGATTGTTTGGAAAATCAGAGAGTATAAGATTATGTTTCGTGGCAGCATGGTGGCGATCGTTACCCCGATGCGCGCGGACGGCGCGCTGGATTTCGAGGCGTTGGCGCGGCTGGTGGAGTTTCATATCGACAGCGGCACCGATGCCATTGTCGCCGTCGGTACCACCGGCGAATCGGCGACGCTCGATTATGAGGAACACATCGCGGTGATCCGCAAGGTGGTGGGACAGGTCAAGGGGCGGATTCCGGTGATCGCCGGTACCGGCGCCAACTCCACCCGCGAGGCGCTGCATCTGACTCAGCGCGCCATGGAGGCCGGTGCCGATGGCTGCCTGTTGGTGACCCCGTATTACAACAAGCCCACCCAGGAAGGTTTGTACCAACATTACAAACTGATCGCCGACAGCGTGGCGATCCCGCAGATTCTGTACAACGTGCCCGGTCGCACCGCTTGCGATATGAAGCCGGAAACCGTCGAGCGCT
>JAGRHI010000302.1:9261-10793 GCA_020445045.1 Candidatus Competibacteraceae bacterium | reverse complement strand
ACCGGCAGCCAGCACAGCAAGCCCAACCCCAGGGTGGCGGCCAGGGTCTCCGCGAACGGCATCACCACCGCCATGCCGTCGTACCACCACGCCACCGCGATCGGTGGTAGCAAAGTGGCGCTGAACAGGACCATCAGCAATCCGACCATGTACAGCGTCGTCTTGACCGGTGCCCGCCGCTGACGGGCTTGCCACGGGTTCCAGCCGGTTTCGGGTCGCGGCGGAGAAAAAGGGGTGGACTCTTCCGAGGTCGACCTTGATTCCGCCACCGGGTGCTCCGTTCGTTCGCTCATGCTCATTTCCAAAAGTCAGGCAGGAACAGCAACAACAGTGGGAAGATTTCCAGCCGCCCGATCACCATCGATGCCGACAGCAACCAAGTGGCGGCATCGTTCAGCGGGCTAAAACCGACCGCCGTCTCACCCAATCCCACGCCCATGTTGTTCAGGCAACCCGCCACCGAACCGAATGCCGTCACCAGATCCACCCCGGTCGTCGCCAGCGCGAAGGAGAAAAAGCAGTAGCTGAGGATGTACAGGAAATAAAACCCCCACACCGCTTGCATCACCCGGTTCGGCATCGGTCGATTACCGACCTTGACCGCGATTTGCGCGGTGGGCCGGACCAGCAATCGGGCCTCGCGCAGGCTCTGCTTGAACAGCAGCAGAAAACGGAATGCCTTGATGCCACCGCAGGTCGAGCCAACGCAACCGCCGAAAAAGCTGCCCAGCAGCAACAGTAGCGGCACGACGAACGGCCAGTTTTCCGGATAGCCGGTGGTGACGAGACCATTGTCGGTGATGATCGAGGCGGTCTGGAAAAAGCCGTGATAAATCGACTCCCACAGCGGAAATTTGCCGGAGACATACAGGTAACCGCAGGTGAGCGTGATGATCCCGGCCATGACCACCATGCAAAACTGGAATTCGGCATCGTGGAACACCGCCTTCAAGCTACGGGAGCGCCACGCCAGGAAAAACAGGGCGAAGTTGACCGCCGCCACCAGCGAGAAGAAGCCGGCGATCAACTCGATCGAAGCACTGTGAAAATAGCCGATGCTGGCGTCGTGGGTGGAAAAACCGCCCAGCGCCAGGGTTGCGAAACTGTGGCAAACCGCGTCGAATGGACTCATCCCCGCCGCCCAGAACGCCAGCGCGCAGACCATGGTCAGACCCACGTAGATGACCCACAGGTTCTTGGCGGTCTCGGTGATGCGCGGGGTCAGCTTCTCGTCCTTCATCGGCCCCGGCGTCTCGGCCTTGTAAAGCTGCATCCCGCCGATCCCCAGCATCGGCAACAAGGCCACCGCCAGCACCACGATGCCCATGCCGCCTAGAAAATTCAGTTGCGCCCGGTAATACACGATGGCCTTGGGCAACTTGTCCAGGTCGGACAGAATGGTGGCGCCGGTGGTGGTCAGCCCGGAGGCGGTTTCGAACACCGCGTCCACCAAGCGCATGTGTGGATGTTCGGCCAGCATGAACGGCAGCGCGCCCAACAGCGACAACAGCACCCAGAACGCCACCACCACC
>JAGRHI010000302.1:0-9235 GCA_020445045.1 Candidatus Competibacteraceae bacterium | reverse complement strand
CTTGAACCGGCACACCGGCAGCCAGGACAAAAGGCCCAGAAACAGCATGGCCCCCAACGCCTTGGCGAATGGCATCACCACCGGCATGCCATCGTACCACCACGCCACCCCGATCGGCGGTAACAAAGTCGCGCTGAACAGGATCATCAATAGCCCGACCATGTACAGCGCCGTTCTGAACGGCGCCCGC
This sequence comes from Candidatus Competibacteraceae bacterium, assembly GCA_020445045.1. GTDB lineage: Bacteria > Pseudomonadota > Gammaproteobacteria > Competibacterales > Competibacteraceae > Competibacter. The sequence continues at coordinate 9,045 of JAGRHI010000302.1, read as the reverse complement.
CGCGAGTAAGCGACCGGTCGCACCGCGCCGGGCTGCTTTGGAGATGCCACCGGCCGGCCGGCTTCCGACCCTTTCCCGGCTTCGGCGCCAACGCCATCGCCATCCGGGAACGCGTTCCCCATGAGTCCACCACGCGCGCTTCGATCGCTCATGGGTCCAATAGACCTCCATCCTCTGGTGTAGAAACCACGGTCAAAATGCCGGATTGGCTCGCCAGTCAAGCACCCGTCTGGACCGTCGCCGCCACGATGGCTTCCGTGGCGGCTTCGCGGCGGAGGCGGAAAATTCCATTTGCCGGCATCGCGAATCAACGTGCTATGTTATGCGTTATCATAGATCGATAAAAAAACAAACTCGTTGCCTGGATACCGATACGAGTCACGGCAATTCTTTAAGAACGGCGAAGACAGGTCAAGCGAATACCGCCCCCTTGACCGGTCGAACGCCAAAACAATTCCGGCTCCCGACGCATTGGTCGCGCTCCTCGCCGCCGACGCGTCGACACCATTCCCGGCCACGCTCCGATTGAGGAAAGAGTGCATGAAACTGACCAGCCCCGTCTTGCGCGATCATCAACCGATCCCCGCCGAATTCGCCTTCGGCGTTGCCGACCCCCAACAGCACATCGTGCTTGGGTCCAACACCAACCCACCGCTCCAGTGGAGCGACCTGCCGCCGGAAACCCGCTCGCTGGTGCTGATCTGCCACGACCCGGACGTACCGACCGAGGCGGACGACGTCAACCAGGAAGGGCGGGAGGTTCCGGCCAGTCTGCCGCGCACCGATTTCCATCATTGGATACTGGTGGATCTGCCCCCCGAACCCGCGCAGATTCTGGCCGGCGAGTTCTCCGAGGGCATCGCGCCCGGCGGCAAGCCAGGGCCGGACGGCCCGCGCGGCACCCGCCAGGGCATCAACAATTATCGGGAATGGTTTGCCAGCGACCCGGCGATGGCTGGCCGTTACTTCGGTTACGACGGCCCATGCCCACCCTGGAACGACAGCATCGTGCATCATTACATCTTCACGCTGTACGCGCTCGATGTGGAGCGTTGTCCGGTGGACGGCGAATTCACCGGCCCCGACGTGCTCGACGCGATCGCCGGACATGTGTTGGATCAAGCCAGTTTGACGGTCACTTACAGCCTGAATCCAGCCGTACCGGCCTGAAGCGCCCGACGATGAACGTCAATCTCGACCAGGCACGATGATCTTTTCCCCCAACGGCCCGCGCGCTCCGCGGATGCTTACCGCAGGTAGCGCAACGGCCTTGCAAACAGGCCAAGAGGTCGCCATGAGTCCTCCCGATCCGCCCGGAGCCGAAAAACGCCAGCTCAAACGCTGGTATCTGGTGATGTATTTGCGTGTCTACAATCAGGATGATCAAGTCCTATTGGGCCATGTCGTGGATATCAACAAGGGAGGCATGCGACTGGTCAGCGACCGTCCCATCCCAGTCAACCAAACCTTCCGGTTATGGGTGGACGTCCCCAGGGAAGGCAATTCGCGGCAACGCATCCCGCTGGAGGCGGAAAGCCTGTGGAGCGGTCGAGACATCAATCCCGATTTCTACGATACCGGCTTCCGCATCCAGAACATCAACATGCAGACGCTGTTGCAGATGCAGTTGCTGATCGACGAGTTCAAATTCTGAAGCCAATCGAGTCCGCCAGCCATCGCGGGCTCGGCCTCTTTATTTATTGGCATGAGTAGTGCATCTCTCTGTTTGACGCCTGTGCGTCAGCCGGCTCGAACGCTGGAGTATCGAGCCGGTTTCGATCACTCAAACCGAGAGGATACGATCATGTCGTTAGCCATTGCCGCCGACAAAGCGCTGGTTTGGGACCAACAGCAAACCAAGATGGTGCAGAAAACCCGGGTAGCGGTTCGCCTGGTGGGCAACCAAGGCAGCATCTATCGCGAAGCCGGACCGCTGTACGTGGAAACCGCCCAGGAAATTTTCGAGGCAGCGCAACTGTTGCGGGAGCGGTTGATCAAGTCGCTGCTCTCGGGGGTTGGCTGAAGAGGCTGACACGCTCATGGTCTCTTCTATCCCATCCCGCCCTTTTTCCACCGACCTTTCAATTCATAATCGACTTGGCGCAGCCTGACTCGCTCGGGCTGCCGCCGCCTCGATCTCCCCAAGTCACGCGTGTCCTTCCGACAAGCCTGCGTGACGGGCAACAAATTGAGTTGAAGCGAATCCCACGATGACCCGCGATGAAATGTGGAGTCATGTTCGATAATGCCCCAAGCATTTCTTCCATGAGCAGTCAAACCTCAAGGCCCTATTACCGATATTCTTCCAGCATTGGTATAACGAGCAGCGATTGCACAACCGTTTAGCGTATCGTCCACCCGCCACCGTGATGACGTTCATGCCACAAGGCTTCGAGCCAGCTTCCCCGCAACCCGAAACCGGGTGAAAGCGCCAAAACGAGAATTGCTGGACAAGTGTCGCCAACAGTCTCTTCCTCCCAGCACCCAGAATGAGTTCCCTGACTCGCGATGAGCGCGTGAGCGGTTCAAATTGACCCGACCATGGTTGTGGAGAGTCATTTGTGGATCGTTGGCGCCAAGGATTGATGATCCGCGATATTGTGGGAGTGCCAAGTGAAATTGGATTTTCAATACATAGCCTTCTTTTTTATTTATTTATTTTCAACACTTTAAATATATTTATTAGTTATTTTGAGTTACTGGAACTGTTTTTGCCTATATCGGATTCATATATATACCGAAATGATAAAACCGCACTTGGAGTGCATGCCGATGAACCATCAGATCCATCGTAAGCAGATCATTGTGCTGGTGTTGGCTCTGTCACTGGCGATGGCCTCCTATTTGATCCCTTTGCCGCGGCGACCCGACCAGCAATCGAAATCCGGCGTACCCGAATCGAAATCCGGAGTATACGCGCCGGTCAAGCAGACTGTGCCCGCAAAGCCGCCGGTCGTGACGCGCGAGACCGCTATCACATGGCGGTTTCCGATAAAGACCCAGATACCGCAAGCTGACGTATCCACCCTTGATGTCGGCACGAGTGAGGTGCCACCGGCTCCGTCCACGACGGCGGAACTATTGGCCAGCGGAGATACGCGGACCAGCGATGAAAAAACGCAAGCTGCCGCTGCTCCACGCCTATCGCTCAAGCAAAGCGATCCGCTTCCCAATCGGTGATCGAATTCCCGCTCGGGCCTTGACTGGAACAGGCCAACCACGTCGTGCGCGCGTCCCACCGTCCTGCCCCTTCATCCTTGTAGGTCTTTTTTCCTCGAATCCAAAAGCTTTTCTTCAAGAAAGCGAGGTTCCTGCTTTAGAGCCCGAAGACACCGGTCATCGCCGTCGCGTGCCTGGATTCTCGTCCTGAGTTCAGAACTGTGACGGTCGCCGCCGCGCCCGTCGCGAACCAAAAACGCTCGTATCGCGGTTTTGTCGCCGTGTCGGTTATGCTGATGCTGCCACTAAAAAGCGCGCACCGACCCTGTTGGGTGCCTATCTCGCCATCCATTCCGCTTGAATATATCCTGACTTTCATTCTGGCTTATACTGCTGTTTGTGTCGGCCAAGCACCGACTGTACAAAGCGTTTTCGTGTCAGCCATGCCGAGGCGGTTTCTGCCGGAATCGCGGCGACCCCACCAATAACATTTAGATAAAAGAGGATAAGCATATGAGTTATCAGAATCTCTTGGTTGAAACCCGCGGTCCGGTGGCGTTGGTTACCCTCAACCGGCCCAAGGCGTTTAACGCTTTGTCCGACGACCTCATGGAAGAGTTGACCCAAGCGTTGGACGTGATCGAGGCGGACGAGTCCGTTCGCGCCATCGTGCTGACCGGTGGCGAGAAAGTGTTCGCCGCTGGCGCCGACATCAAGGGCATGAAGGATTATTCCTACATGGATGCCTATAAAGGTAACTTCATCACCCGCAACTGGGAGCGGGTCAGCCGCTGTCGTAAGCCAGTGATCGCGGCGGTGGCCGGCTACGCGCTGGGCGGTGGCTGCGAGCTGGCGATGATGTGCGATTTCATTCTTGCCGCCGACAACGCCAAGTTCGGCCAGCCGGAAATCAAGCTCGGCATTTTGCCGGGAGCCGGTGGTACTCAACGCCTGACGCGGCTGGTGGGGAAATCCAAGGCGATGGAACTGTGCTTGACCGGACGGATGATGGATGTCGGGGAAGCCGAAAGAGCCGGCTTGGTCAGTCGGATTGTTCCCGTGGCCGAACTGATCGAGGAAGCGATCAAGACCGCCGAAACCATTGCCGGGTATTCGCTACCTTCGGTGATGATGACCAAGGAATGCGTCAATCGCGCCTACGAAACCTCCCTGGCCGAAGGGCTGTTGTTCGAACGCCGGACCTTCCATGCCGTGTTCGCCACCGAGGATCAGAAAGAAGGAATGGAAGCCTTCGCTGGCAAGCGCTCGCCGGCGTTCAAGCACCGCTGAAGCCGGTGGCTGGGGGGTGGTTTGGTTGGACTGTTCGAAAGATTTGACCGGACCGCCGAAGAATTTCATTATTGTCGTTAATGTTAATGCCGGCCTGTTTCGGATGCCGGAAAGACAGCATGTTCAACAATCCCGTTAAGTGAAGGAATGTAGGATGGAAATTAAAAAAGTAGGTGTTATGGGTTGCGGAGCGATGGGTTTGGGCGTGGCGCAGGTTTGCGCGCAGGCGGGTATCCCGACCATCGCCGTCAAGGCAACGCCGGGTTCGACCGACAAGATCCGCTCGGGGCTGGAGAAATCGCTGGGCAAGATGGTCGAACGCGGCAAGATGACCGCCGAGAAAATGGATTCCACCCTCGGTTTACTGCAACTGACGACCAAGGAAGAGGATGTCGCCGATTGCGATCTGATCGTCGAGTCCATCATCGAGGATCTGGAAACCAAAAAAGCGCTGTTCCAACGGCTGGAAGGCATCGTGTCGCCTCAGACATTGTTGACCACCAATACTTCGACATTGTCGGTGACGGCGATGATGGCGGTTTGCAAGCAGCGCGATCGGGTGGCGGGGCTGCATTTCTTCAATCCGGCAACGGTGATGAAGCTGGTCGAGATCATCCACGCCTTCGAGACTTCAGACTCTACCGTTAGCACCCTGAATAATTTTTGCAAGAAGCTCGGCAAGGACCCGGTCATCGTGCAGGACACCACCGGTTTCATCGTCAACCGCCTGCTGACGCCCTATATGCTGAGCGCCATCCGCCTGCTGGAAATGGGTACCGGCACCATCGGCGACATCGACCACGCCATGAAGTCGGGCGCCGCGCACCCGATGGGGCCGTTCGAGCTGGCCGACTATATCGGTCTGGATGTGGTGGAGGCGATGACGCTGAACATTTATCAGGACATGCATCAGCCGCATGTATCCTCGCCGCATACTCTGACCCGATTGGTCCAGTTGGGTTATCTGGGTCGTAAGACCGGCAAGGGTTTTTATGACTATTCGGTCAAGCCGCCGATCCCGAACCCGGCCCTGCGGCATCCTGTCGCCTGATTCACGCTCAATTCGGATGAGTGTCCGCGCCAAGGATGGCGCCGCTATTCTCCCCTGTTTCCCGCTTTAACCGCCGCCGTAGCGCTGCTCCAGCCAGCCGAACACCGTGCGCAGCCCCATCGCCTCGCCGCCCTCCGGCCGTCCCGGCTGGGTTTTCAGGTTCCAGGCCATCGAGTCGAAATGCGCCCAAGGAATACCGGCGGGTACGAATTCCCGCAGGAACAGCGCGGCGGTGATCGCTCCGGCATGGGACGAGTCCGAGGCATTGGCGATATCGGCGATCTTGCTGTCCAACATCTCCCGGTAGGGTGCGTGCAACGGTAGCCGCCAGCAGGGGTCCTGCTCGCGCTCCGCCGCCGCCAGCAGCTCGGAGGCCATGGACTCGTCGTTGCAGAACAGCGCCGGTACCTCGGTGCCCAGCGCCACCCGCGCCGCACCGGTCAGGGTGGCAAAATCCAGTAGGATCTCCGGTTGTTCCGCGCCGGCCTCCGCCAGCGCGTCGCAGAGCACCAAACGGCCTTCGGCGTCGGTGTTGTGAATCTCGACCGTCAAGCCTTGGCGCGAGCGCAGGACGTCGCCGGGCCGGAAGGCGTTGCTGGCGACCGCGTTTTCCACCGCCGCCACCAGCACCCGCAGCCGCATCGGCAAACCGGCGCTCATGATCAGCCGCGCCAGACCCAGCACGGTCGCCGCTCCGCCCATGTCCTTTTTCATCAGGCGCATGGCGCTGGAGGGCTTCAAATCCAAGCCGCCACTGTCGAAGCAGACACCCTTGCCCAGTAAAGTGACCTTGGGATGGCTCGGGTCGCCCCAGCGCAGATCCAGCAACCGGGGCGGATGCGCACTGGCCCGACCGACGGCGTGAATGAGCGGAAAATCATGTGTCAGCAGTTCGTCGCCGATGATTTGTGCCACCGAGGCATCGAACTCCCGGGCCAGCGCCAGCATCGCTTCGGCCAAATGTTCCGGCATCATGTCCTCGGCCGGCGTGTTGATCAGATCGCGCGTCAGTGTGACCGCCGCGATCTGCCGGCGGATGCGGTCGCCGTCGCTGATGGGATCGAGCGCCAGCTTGGCCATGGACCTTTTTGGAGTCTTGTAACGGGTGAATCGATAGGCACCCAGCGCCCAGCCCAGCGTCATCCGTTCCAGCCGCCAGGGATCGAAGGCGCCGTCGAGGCGATAATTTCCCTCCGGCAGCGCCGTCGGCAGGCTGCCCAGTGCCCAGAGATCGTCGGCCTTGGCGATGCCGGCGGCCACGGCCCGCAGCCGGCCGGCCGCGTCGGGGATCAGATTGAAACTGCCCGGCTTCGCCTTGAAACCGGTCGCGATCAGCCAGCGGTGTGACGAATCCTCCTGCCGCTCCAGCCACGGGCCGAACTCGCTCTCGATCACCGGAATGACGGGAATGCAATCGGGAGTACGGGCGGGCAACAAACCATCGTTCATGCGAACCTCTCTGTGTTCAAACGCGGCGCCATGCTCGCCGCCAAGTGATTTTCACCGATAAAAGGCGCAAAATCCCGGCCCGTGCCGAGCGCCCTCTCCAATTGGAAAGGGCGGTTTCGTCGAACCGGCGATGCCCAAAATAGGGAGCGCCGCATCCGCGAGGCGAAGATCTTGTACCGAATTCTTGACCAGCGCCTGACCCGGCTGTTCAATGCCCGCCCGCCCGCCGTGTTTGCCGGTCGCCTGCTGGGTCTGGAACGGGAGGCGCTGCGGGTCGCGCCGGATGGCTATATCTCGCAGGTCCCCCACTCGCCCGCGCTCGGTTCGGCGTTGACCCACCCTTGGATCACCACCGATTACTCCGAATCGCTGCTGGAATTCATCACTCCGCCGCTGCCCGGTCCCGGAGAAGCGTTGCGATTCCTGGACGAGGTGCATCGTTTCGCTTGTCGACAAATTGGCGACGAACTGCTCTGGTCGGCCAGCATGCCCTGCATCCTGGCCGGCGAAGCCAGCATTCCGATCGCGGAATATGGTCGTTCCAACCTGGGCCGCATGAAGCACGTTTACCGGCGGGGGCTGGCGTGGCGCTACGGGCGGATCATGCAAGTGATCGCCGGTATCCACTTCAACTTCTCGCTACCGGACGCATTCTGGGTGATGTTCCAACAACTGGAAGGCGATCGCCGTTCACTCCAGGAATTTCGCTCCGAGTCCTATTTCGGGTTGATCCGCAATCTGCAACGTTTCGGTTGGTTGATTCTCTATCTGTTCGGCGCCTCGCCGGCGGTGTGCAAGTCGTTTCTCGACGGCAAGACAACCTCACTGGCCGAATTCGACGAGCACACCTGCTACGGACCGTATGCCACGTCGCTGCGGATGAGCAACATCGGTTACACCAACCGCAACGAGAAGAAGAGCGGCGTCAACGTATGCTACAACTCGTTGCCCGAGTACATCGCCAGTCTGACCCAGGCGACGGTGACCCCGTGGCCGCCTTACCAGCGGATCGGGGTGAAAGTCGACGGCGACTACCGCCAGCTCAACGCCAACGTCCTGCAAATCGAAAACGAGTATTACACCTCGATGCGGCCCAAGCAGCCGCCGCAAGGCGACGAAAAACCAACCGTGGGGCTGCGGCGGCGCGGGGTGGCTTATGTCGAACTGCGTTCGGTGGACATCAATCCGTTGGAGCCGTTGGGTGTGAACGAGACCCAGTTGCGGTTTCTGGAAACGCTCCTGTTGTTTTGCCTGCTTCACGAATCGCCGCCGTTCGACGCGGAGGAACGGGCGATGATTGATGACAACCAGATGGCGGTGGCCCTGACCGGCCGCGATCCGGCGCTGGTATTGCGCCGCCGCCGCGATCCGGCATTGCCGCTGCGGCGCTGGGCGGACGAAATCCTCGGTTTGCTGCAACCGATCTGCGCGTTATTGGACCTGGGCGAGGCGGGACAACCCTATGCCATGGCACTGGCTAAACAGCGCGAGACTTTGGCTGAGCCGGAGCGTACCCCCTCCGCCCGCATCGTGGCGGCCATGCGCGCCAGCGGCGAAAACTTCTTCCGGTACGCCCGACACTGGTCGGAACAGCACCGCCGCCATTTCGAATCGCGGCCGCTGGCCGAGGAGCGGATACGGGTTTTCACCGAGGCGGCCGAGCGTTCACTGCGGGAGCAGGCCGCGATCGAAGCGGCGGACGCGATTTCGTTCGATGAATTTCTGGCCCGCTACTTCGCTCAAAGTTGAGTCGTGTCGTGACTTATTGGTAGGCGCTCTGCCGAAAATCCAGTGTGCCCGAGCCGTTAAACCATCTGTCAGATTAAACCGTAATACCGAATTCCAAGGTACAAGAGTTCGCTTTCTGACAATAACCAGTTGAATAACATACAAAACATACTCATACAAAAAACCGATGTCTATTGGAAAGTTGCTGAAAGATTCCTGAACATTCCCGATTCGCCGAATTCTCAATCGGTGCAAAGGAGCCAACAACACCCTTACTGAGGATTAAGCCTAATCTTCCATTTACTTGGGCACTCATCTAATTCATTTTTTTCATTTTCCAAAAAAGTTAAATCACCCCCGGCAAAGCC
>JAGRHI010000301.1:8235-8461 GCA_020445045.1 Candidatus Competibacteraceae bacterium | reverse complement strand
CCGCGCCGGATCAAACGCTTGGGCAGACGGTAACGCAGCCAGCCCCTGGTGCAGCCGATCACTTGAACGTGCTCCGGCCGCAGGCCAACTTCTTCGGCCAGCTCGCGAAACATGGCCTGCTCGGGCGATTCATCCCGCTGGATGCCCCCCTGGGGAAACTGCCAGGACCGCTGCCCGATCCGTTTCGCCCAGAAAAGTCGTCCTTCTTCGTTACACAGAATGATGC
>JAGRHI010000301.1:2290-8108 GCA_020445045.1 Candidatus Competibacteraceae bacterium | reverse complement strand
AATATCCATCGCAGTCACAAATTTCCCGTGAGCCACGCCGTCCGGGCAGGGGCGAGAACCGTATTCGCGCCCGGCCAGCCGCTCCGGAACCCGCTATCATCAATACAATCAATCATAGCCCGCGATTAGGGCAAGCGTCGGGGCACGCTCGCTCCAATCGCCCTCGCCGTCATGATTTCAAGGAGTCCGCGATGCGCCGTTTCTCGTTGCCGTTCTTCCTGCTGGCGCTACTGCTGTCGGTTGGCGCCCGCGCCTTCGACGATCCGACACTGGCGGTGACCGCCGCCCAGTACTTGCAATCCATTCGCGACAACCGCAACCCTGCGGGTCAGACAGCCGCCACACTGACGCAACAGGCCGAGCAACTGGCCCGGCAACACAATCTGACCGCCGCCATCGAGCGCTACGAAACCGCCTTGGCCGCCAACGCGCCGGCGGCGGTCTGGCTGGAGCTGAGCCAGACATGGCGCGCCTTGGCGCAAAGCAGCAAAGACTCGCAAACCCAGCGGCAGGCGCGGGAACGCACCCGACAGGCGGCCTGGAACGCCCTGCGGGCGGCGCGCGCGCCGTTCGAACGCGCCCGCGCCCTGTTCTGGCTGGGTGAACTGTACGACCAGAGCCGGTCGTCCAAACAAGCCATGGCCGCGTTCCGCGAGGGGCTGGAACTGGAAGACAATCCGCGCATCGCCAAGCGTTATCAGGAACTAGCCGACGCCAACGCCTTCCAGATCAAGGGCGTCTCGGTCGAATCCGACAGCGCCACGCCGAAAATCTGCCTGAACTTTTCCGATGACCTGACCAGGGACCGGCGGATTCATTACGAGGATTATCTGCTCGTCCAACCCGCCATCCAAGCGGTCGCCAGCGCCAAGAAGCGGCAACTCTGCGTGGAAGGGGTCAGTCACGGCCAAAGCTACACCATTACCGCCCGGGCCGGCATCCCCTCCGCCACCGGTGAAAAAACCCGCGTCAGTCAGGAGTTCACCGCCAAGGTCGAGGATCGCGAACCGACCCTGGGTTTCCGCGGCGCGACCTACGTACTGCCCAAGATCGATGGCCAGCGTCTACCCCTGACCAGCGTCAACCTAGACGCGGCGCGGCTGCGGGTGCTGCGAATCAACGACCGCAACCTGGCGCGGGAGATCGAAAACCGCCGCATCACCAACCTGCTGGACGGCTACGACCTCAACGCCATCGCCAAGCAATCCGGCGAGCAGGTGTGGGAAGGAACCCTAACCCTGGCCACTGGCGAGCGCAACCAGGAAATCACCACCGCCATCCCGATCGGCGAGATCCTGCGCGATCCGCAACCCGGCATTTATATTGTCTCCGCCGAGTTGGTCACTCAGGACCCGGACAGCTACGAGAACCGGGCCACGCAATGGTTAGTGGTCTCCGATATCGGGTTGTTCACCCTGCGCGGCGACGACGGCCTGCATGTGTTCGCCCGCTCGCTGGCCGACGCCAAGCCGCTACCGGGCATCGAACTGCGGCTGTACGCCCGCAACAACGGCGAACTAGGCCAGGCAGTCACCGACCGCCAAGGTTATGCCCGGCTCGATCCGGGTCTGCTGCGCGGCGCCGGCGGTCGCGAACCGGCGGCGCTGATGGCCTTCGGCAAGGGCGACTACAACTTTCTCGACCTGACCAAACCCGCCTTCGACCTTAGCGATCGAGGCGTCGGAGGCCGCGCCGCGCCGGGGCCGGTGGACACCTTCCTCTATACGGAACGCGGGGTCTACCGGCCCGGCGAGACGGTGGAATTGATGGCGCTGGCGCGCGACAGCCGCGGTTACGCGCTGACCGAAACCCCACTGACCCTGAAGGTGTTCCGCCCGGATACGGTGGAAATCGCCCGGTTGCGGCCGAGCAACCCGGCATTGGGTGGCTACCATGTCCAGTTGCCATTACCGCTGAATGCTCGCACCGGCGGATGGACGGTCAAGGCCTACACCGATCCCAAGGGCGAACCGGTTGGGCAACTGAAATTTCAGGTCGAGGATTTCGTGCCGCAGCAGTTGAAATTGGCGCTGAGCTCGACGGCGACAGTGCTGAAACCGGGCGAGCCGGCGGTGGTGGACATCGACGGCCGCTTCCTGTACGGCGCGCCGGCCGCCAATCTCAAGGCCGAGGCCGAACTGGTGCTGGACGAGGACGCCAACCCCTATCCGGCTTTTCCCGGTTACCGTTTCGGGCTGGCGCAGGACAGTTGGACCGCGCAACGCTTCCCGGTGGCGCTGACCGGCACCGACGCCCAGGGCAAGGCACAGGCGTCGATCGAGCTGGAGCAGACACCCGACACCAGCCGACCGTTACTGGCCAAGGTGCGGGTATCGCTGTTCGAACCGGGCGGGCGGCCGGTGAACCGCGACCTGAAGCTACCCTATCGGACCCAGCCTTTCGCCATCGGCATCAAGCCGCGCTTTAGCGATGGTGGCGTCCAGACCGGCCAGGACGCGGTATTTGAGGTGATCACACTCGACCCGCTGGGCCAGCCGCTGGCCAAGAACGGGCTGCGCGCCGAACTGGTGCGCGAGGACTATCAGTATTATTGGTATCACGATGAAGGCCGCTGGAACTACAAGCTGATCATCCGCGATACCACGCCGGCCGGCGGTCAGACGCTGAACCTCGCCGCCGGTCAGCCGGCCGTGGTGACTCAACGGGGACTGGACTGGGGCCATTACCGGCTGGACGTGCTCGATCCGGCCACCGGCGTCGCTTCCAGCGTGCGCTTCACCGCCGGCTGGTTCGAAACCCCCAACGAGGGCGATACCCCCGACCAGATGAAGGTGACGCTGGATAAACCGCGCTATCAGGCCGGCGAAACCGCCAAGATTTTCGTGCGCGCGCCCTTCGCCGGCGAGGTGCTGCTGAACGTGGTCGGCGACCGGCTGTGGCTGAGCAAGACGGTCAGCGCCGGCGCCGATGGCGCGACGGTGGAACTGCCGATTCCCGCCGAATGGGGTCCGGGCGTGTACATCGCCGCCACCGCGTTCCGCCCGGCGGACAGCGCCCAGCAACGTGGACCGGGCCGGGCCATCGGCGTGGCCTGGGTGGGGCTGGACCCCGCGCCACGCACCCTGACCGTCACCCTCGATGCCCCGGCCGAATGGAAGCCGCGTCAGACCGTGGAACTGCCGGTCGCGGTGAGCGGACTCGACGCCGGCCAGCCGGCCTGGCTGACGGTGGCGGCGGTGGATGAAGGCATCCTGCAACTGACCGACTTCGCTACCCCGGACCCGGTGCAATACTTCCTCGGCAAGCGCCGGCTGAGCATGCAGGTACTGGATCTGTACGGCAAGCTGATCGAAGCCGGCGGCCGGCCGGGCCAACTCCGGGCCGGCGGCGACGCCGGCAGCCGGCAACTGGACGCCTCCGGCATCCGCACGGTGAAAACCGTGGCGCTGTTCTCCGGGCCGGTGGCGCTGGACGGCGACGGGCGGGCGCGCGTGCCACTGGCGCTGCCCGACTTCAACGGCCAATTGCGGCTGATGGCGGTGGCCTGGGACCGCAACCGGGTCGGCCAGGCCGAAGCCAAACCGCTGGTGCGCGACCCGCTGGTGGCGCAAGTCTATCTGCCGCGCTTTCTGGCGCCGGAAGACGACAGCCGGATCACCGTGAGCGTACAGAACCTGAGCGCTCCGCCGGGCGATTATCAACTGCGCCTGAGCGCCGAGGGCGCGGTGGCGGTGGAGGAGCCGGCGACCTTCGCCTTCACGGTGACCGATTCCGCCACTCAAAACCAGGACAGCCGGACCTTCACCTTGCGCGGTTTGCAACCGGGCAAGGGCCAGGTTCACTTACAGATCACGGGACCGAACGACTTCCAACTGGCGCGGGAAGCGGACATCGGAGTGCGGCCGGCCCAGACCTTCGTCAGCAACCGCGCCGCGCAACGGCTGAATCCCGGCGAAACGCTGCGGCTCGGCGGCGAGGTATTGAGCGACTATCTGCCCGGCACCGGTCAAGCGCAGTTGAGTATCGCCAGCCGGCCCAATCTCAACGTACCCGAACTGCTGGCCGAACTGGATCGCTACCCCTACGGCTGTCTGGAGCAGACCACCAGCCGGGCTCTGCCTTTGTTGTACTTCAATCAGGTCGCCCAAGCCTGGGTCGGCCAAAACGCCACCGAAGCCGGTTTGCGGGCGCGGGTGCAAGGCGCGATCCAGCGTATTTTGAGCTTGCAGGATGCCGGCGGCGGCTTTGGGCTGTGGGGTCCCGATAACGAGATCGAGGACTGGCTATCGGCCTATGCCATGGATTTCCTGGTCCGCGCCCGGCAGGAACACTATCTGGTGCCGGAAGTGGCTTATCAAAGCGGCTTGAAACGCTTGCGGGAGCGGGTGAACGAAGCCGATTTCGACACGGAACGGCTCGGCTGGCGGGCCTATAACCTGTACGTGCTGGCGCGGGTGCAGAAGGCGGCCATCGGCGATCTGCGCTATCTGCATGACAACTACCTGGCGAAACTGCCGAACGCGCTGGCGCAAGCTCAACTGGGCGCGGCGCTGGCCCGCTACGGTGAACTCGGCCGGGCGCGGGAAGCCTTCACCGCCGCGCTGAACCGGACCGAACGGACGTGGACGCGCGATTACGGTAGTCCCCTACGCGACCGGGCGGCCGTGCTGGCGCTGCTGGCCGAAGTGAAACTGCTGCCGGAGCGGCTGCCGGATCTGGCCGATCAGGTGGCCGCTGACTTCAACACCCGCCGCTACACCAGCACCCAGGAACAGGCTTGGCTGCTGCTGGCGGCGCGGGCGCTGTTGCAACAGCCGGGGCAATTGCAATTGGCGGTGGACGGACGGGCGACGACCGCCGACCCGTTCTACCAGTCGCTAGCGGGCACGGCGCTGACCCAGGGGCTGACGGTGGTCAACCAGAGTACGCAACCGGCTTGGTACACCCTGAACCGGAGCGGAGTGCCGGTCGCGCCGCAACCGCCAGCCCAAGAGGGTTTCACCATCAGCCGCCGCTATTACACCCGGACCGGCAAAGAAGTGGACCCAGCCCAGATCCGCCAAAACGATCTACTGGTGGCGGTGATCACCGGCGAGGCGGCGGGCAAGGAACAGCAGCAGGCGCTGGTGGTGGATCTGCTGCCGGCGGGGCTGGAAATCGAAAACGCCCGGCTGGCGCACAACGCCTCGACCGCCGAACTGAGCTGGCTGCCGAAATTGACTGAAACGCTGCACACCGAGATCCGGGACGACCGCTTCGTGGCGGCGCTGGATCTCGATCCGGGCGACAAGCGGCGGTTCACCCTAGCCTATCTGGCGCGGGCGGTGACGCCCGGCGTCTACCGGCAACCGGCGGTGTACGTGGAGGACATGTACAAACCGTGGCAGTTCGGGCGCGGGTCAATGGGGATGGTGAAGGTGGAGTGAGCCGGGGGACAGGCCGGGTTGCCGGGCCAGGGATCGGCCCGCGCCCGGCGGCGTGCTGTCGTTCGAGTTTACTATCCCCGCAACCTCATCCCAACAGGTCCAGCCGCCAACCCTCCTTGGGCAAGGAGGGGAAAGCCTTCCATTTTCCGCGAGGTAATGCCCATGCGTTTTCCCTACGGCATCGCCGACTTCCGCAAGATCCGGGAGGAAGGCTATTTCTATGTGGATCGCAGCGATCACATCGCGTTGCTGGAAGAAGCCGGTAGTCAACTGCTATTCCTGCGCCCGCGCCGCTTCGGCAAGAGTCTGTGGCTGTCCACGCTGGAGAACTACTACGACCTGGCGCGGGCGGACGATTTCGAACGGCTGTTCGGCGGGCTGAAAATCGGCCAGAACCCGACACCGCTGCGCAATCGCTATTTCATCCTCAA
>JAGRHI010000301.1:1853-2262 GCA_020445045.1 Candidatus Competibacteraceae bacterium | reverse complement strand
ACTTTTCCGTGGTGGACCCCAAGGGAGACCATACCGCGATTTACCGAGCTTTGCACCAGCATCTCAACGACGAAATCAGCGCCTTCGATCAGCGCTACCGGGCGCATCTGCCGCAACCGGTCAAGCTTCACGAAGAAAATGCCCTGTCTTCCTTGCGGAATCTGCTGGCCATGGTCAGCGAAACGCCCCACCGGCTGTATCTGCTGATCGACGAATACGACAATTTCGCCAACGAAGTGATGATCGGCCCATTGCAGGGCACGAATCGTTACCAGGAACTGGTGGAAAGCGAGGGCACGATCAAGACCTTTTTCAAGGCCGTCAAGGCCGGAGCGGAAGGACGGGGTGTCGACCGGGTGTTTCTGACCGGCGTGTCGCCGGTGGTGTTGAGCGACATCACCAGCGGCTA
>JAGRHI010000301.1:0-1733 GCA_020445045.1 Candidatus Competibacteraceae bacterium | reverse complement strand
GCATCCTGGACCTGCTGCAACGCTTCTACAACGGCTACCGGTTCGGCGAAGGGGATAATCCGCTGCTCTACAATCCGACCCTGGCGTTGTATTTCCTGGACTACTTCGGCCGCTACGGCCGCTACCCACGCCAGATGCTCGACGACAACCTGGCGATGGATCGCAACCGGATTCAGTACGTGGCCCGATTGCCGCACGGCGAAACGCTGGTGAATCAGGCACTGAACGACGCCAAACCGCTCACCGTCGCGCAACTGGTCAACCGCTTCGGGGTGCGGGACATGCTTACCGCGCCGCGCAACCCCGATTTTCTCGCTACCCTGCTGTATTACTTCGGTGTTCTCACCCTGGCCGGGCGGAACGAATGGGGTGAACTGAGCTTGACCATTCCCAATCAGGTGATCCGTAAACTCTACGTCGAGCGCTTGCAAGAACAGTTACTACCGGACTACGACGACCAAGCGCAACGGCAGGAGCTGTGCCGGAGGTTCTACGCCACTGGCGACCTGGAGCCGCTTTGCGATTTCATCGAACAGCGTTACTTCACCGTGTTCGACAACCGCGACCTGCGCTGGAGTAACGAGCTGGTGGTCAAGACCGCCTTTCTGATCCTGCTATTCAACGACACCTTCTACCTCATGGACTCGGAACCGGCGCTGGGACGGGGCTACGGCGATCTGCTGCTACGGGTGCGGCCCGACATGCGCCAATACGCCCTGCTCGATCACCTGTTGGAATTCAAGACGGTCGGTCTGAAGGAAGCCGGACTCAGCGGCGCCGATCTGGCGGCAAAGACGCGGGAGGAGTTGCGCGCCCTTCCGGCGGTGACGGCGCGACTGCGGGAAGCCGAAATTCAGTTGACCACCTATCGGGAGGCACTGAAGCGCACCGAAGGTGCAACGTTCGAACCGCGTACTCATGCAGTGGTGTGCATCGGCCTGGAGCGGCTGGTGTGGTGAATGTCATGACACGACCGGTTACGTTACCGTGGTTTTGGTGAATACCTTTGACACCATCACCCACTGATTCATTGATGGAGAAGCATATGAAATCTTTGCTGACGATTATTTTAATCATGGTGACTCTCGTCCCCACCACTGGGTACAGTGCACAGGAACCGACTGTCAAACTGGGGGCACTTTACAACTTGACCGGAGGCATGTCTTCCATTGATTCACCTGCGTGCCGAGGATCGCTACTCGCGGTAAAGCTCTTGAATAAGAAGGGTGGCGTATTAGCCGGGAAAACCTTGGAACTGGTCGTGATCGATACCAAGACCGATCTCCGGGCCGCGAAGAGCGGCGCCGCAAAACTGGTTTCAACCCCCGTCGTCGCGGGCTTGGGATATGGCGACAGCGATTCAGTGCTTGCCGCGGCTCCCCTATTCGAAAAACACGATATTCTCTTCCTGACCACAGGTGCAACCGATCCCGAACTGCCAAGAAAAATCGGCCGATTCATGTTCATGACTCCGTTTGGAGACAACGATCAGGCCGATGCCATGACCGATTTCGCCTATAAGACCCTCAGCGCGCGAAGCGTTGTAGTATGGACGAATGAATCCACGGACTTCACGCGAGTTCTGGCAAAATTTTTCGAGGAACATTATCTCGCCCTGGGCGGACGGATCGCCGACAAGCAACTTTTTAAATCGGGACAGCAGGACTTTTCCGATCCCATCCAGAAATTGAAAACTCTCTCTCCTCAACCGGATGCCGTGTTCATCTCGGGTA
>JAGRHI010000300.1:1231-8159 GCA_020445045.1 Candidatus Competibacteraceae bacterium | reverse complement strand
TACGGATTTACCTTGCGCAATCACCGCCTCGAACAACTCAACCTCGAAGCGGATTCGACCACTCTGAACCAGGCCATCTGGATCGACCTGCTCAAGCCCGACGACGAGGAGCGGGAACAGGTCGAATCCATGTACCGGCAAAACCTGCCCGAACCGGAAGAGGTGGAGGAAATCGAGGCCAGCGCCCGCTTTTTCGAGGACGCCGACGGCCTGCACCTGCATTCGTATTTTCTCCACCGCCAGGACAAGCGCATCAGCAACTCCACGGTCGCCTTCACCCTCAAGGATCAGCGGCTGTTCACCCTGCACGACCATGAATTGCCGGCCATTCGCATGTTCCGGCTGCGCGCCCGCCGCGAGCAGGGCTTGGCGAAAGATGCCTTGTCGCTGATGATCATCCTGTTCGAAACCAAGGTGGAAGAACTGGCCGACATTCTGGAAGAAGTGCAGACCGCGCTCAACACCGTGAGCGTCCAAGTACTGGAAAGCAACGATGCTAGCCTGGAAGACGCCATCGACGAACTGGCTCGCCAGGAGGACATCAACGGCAAGGTCCGCTTGTGTCTGATGGACACCCAGCGGGCCTTGACCTATCTGCTGCGCCGCGCTCGCCTGGGATCGGCCCAAGCCGACGCAGTACGGGAGATCCTGCGCGACATCGAGTCGCTGCTGCCGCACAACAGCTTCCTGTTCGAGAAGGTCAACTTTCTGATGGATGCCGCGCAGGGCTTCATCAGCATCGAACAAAACAAGATCATCAAGATATTCTCGATCGCCGCCGTGGTGTTTCTGCCGCCGACCATGATCGCCAGCATCTACGGCATGAATTTCCAGCTCATGCCGGAACTCGGCTGGGAGTTGGGTTATCCCTTGGCGATCGGCCTGATGGTCCTGTCGGGCATCGCGCCCTACTGGTATTTCAAATATCGAGGTTGGCTGTAGTCTTCACAGCAGGCCCATCATCACCAAGGCCACGAACACCGCGAACAGGGCGAAGTGGCTGATGCCCTCGATGGCGTTGGTCTCGCCGTCGTGCGAGTTGTTCATCACCGTTAGCAGGGTCAGCAGCAACAGCCCCGCCTGCATCGGCGTCAACGCCATGACGATGCGCTCGCCGGTGAACAGGGCGATGCCTTCGATCACCGGCAGGGTCAGCAGCACGGTCGCCAGCGATGCCCCCAGAGCGATGTTGACCGTGGTCTGCATCCGATCGTGCCGCGCGGCGTTGAGCGCGGTGAGAATCTCCGGGCTGGCGGAAATCAGCGCCACCAGCACCGCTGGCAGGGTCTTGGGCAGGCTGCTGCCGGCCAGCCCGGCATCCAGCAGCACCGACAGCACCTCCGACAGCAATCCCACCAGCACGATGGCGCCAATCATGATGCCGATATGATGCGCGTTCGGACTGTGGGTCGCATCATGGACTTCTTCTTCCAGTCCGCCCGCGTATTCGAAAAACTGACGGTGCTCGACCGTCTGCAAGCGCAGGAAAGCCAGGTACATGATGAGCATGATCCCGACGGAAAACAGAGAGTACAGCCGCCAATGCTGATCCGGCACGAAATCCGGGATGAACATGCCAATGCCGAGCGCCACCAACAACATGGCGATGAAGGCGTTGGCGGAATCCAGATTGTATTTGGGGGTGCCGTGCTTGAGGCCGCCGATGATCGCCGCCAGTCCGAGAATACCGTTGATGTCGAGCATCACCGCCGCGAACACGGTGTCGCGCGCCAGGGTCGGATTGGGCGCGCCTTGCAGCAAGACCACCAAAATCACCACTTCCACCGAAACCGCGGCGATGGTCAGGATCAAGGTGCCGTAGGGTTCCCCCAGCCGGGCCGCCAGCACCTCGGCGTGATGGCTGATGCGGAAGGCGACACCGATGATGGCTACTAGAATCACCAGCAGCAAACCCCACAGTAGGATGCCGCCGTGTTCGACCACCGCGTGTTCCAGAGCGAACCCCAGCCCCAACACGACCAGGGCGACGGCGATGGGAAGTTCGGCCTTGAGGTATTTTTGCATCTCGGACAATCGCTCATTCGTCGTAAGGAAGACGGATTTTCTCATGACGTTATCGTGAGAATGATTTTACCTGCTTTTCTTGAAATGACCGTGCGTTTATGAAATTACGGCCATTCAAATGGTTAGTGTTTCTGGCGGCGATTTGACCGACCCATGGCAACCCCTCCCGCGCGCGGTATTCCGCCTACCCCGTAGGAGCGACCGTCACCCCCCGAGCACGTCAAGATCATCATCTCCCTATTGTGGTTCGGCAAGACCTTGGTCTCTCGTCGCTTGGGGTTGAAGCTGTAGCGGCATCACCCGGATGGTTGGGCATCGACTCGCAGCCCGCCACACGTTGTCACTTGGACGTTGCGCGGACAGCATTTCACTCGTAGAATCGTTTACCTGTTGACATAAATTTGATTCGTTACTTTGCTGCATATCATTACCGCTAAGTAGGTTATGCAGAACCATATAATTACTTGTAGTGTGGACGTTTCACGCCCGCACTACGGGGTGGCGGATTACAATCCGCTGGTTGCTTGGCGCCGCACAATCACGCGGATCAAGCCGACATCGGCCGTCAAAGCCTTCGGCTTTTCCGTCCTCGCAGCTTATCCGCCGCCGCCCCGTTATGCGCCAAACTCGCGCTTCTCTTCCTTCGCGTGAGATCATAGGCAGATGATTGAGCAGAATTTTAATGTTACCTTTGTAGCAAAGCTTGCACTCCGCGAGAAGCAGATACAGCAGAACTATCGCCCCATCATCGCGGTTCACAAGTGGTTTGCCCGGCGACCGGGCACGCTCTTTCGCGGTCTTCTTCTCTCAGAGTTCGGCGCGCAGCCAGTCGATCAGAGCTACTACCGGGCCAACAGCTTTGAGGGTGTTACCGTGGCCGATCCATTCATGGGCGGCGGTACGCCGCTCCTCGAAGCAAACCGCCTCGGCTGCAACATCGTCGGCACCGACATCAACCCGATGGCCGCTTGGATCGTGCGCGAAGAAATCGATGCACTCGACCTTACGGCCTACAAGAAGACCGCCGACAAACTCCTCACGCACCTGGCGCGCGAGATCGGCAGCCTTTACAAGACCCACTGCCCCGTGACCGGGCGTGCCGATGCCGACGTCAAGTATTTCCTCTGGGTCAAGACCGGCACCTGTACTGCCTGCGCCAAGAGCTTCGACTTGTTCCCTGGCTATGTTCTCGCCGAGGACGCCCGGCACCCGGCCTATGTTCTTGTCTGCCCCTCATGCGGCGATCTGAACGAGGTTGCCGACCCCGATAATCCCGGCTTCTGCGCCTGCGGCGCAGCCCTCTCGATCGAAGGGCCGGTAAAGCGCAACAAGTGCGTGTGCCCGCACTGCGAGCACATCAACAGCGCCCCGCTGCACGGCGATGGCCCGCCCCCTCACCGACTCTTCGCCATCGAGTACCACAACCCCGACCTAAAGGACCGACCAGGCCGCTTGTTCAAGAAGCCCGATGCCGACGATCTGGCACGCGCCCATGAGTCAGAAAACCTCTGGGCGCGTATGCATCCGTCGTTCGTACCGGACGATCAGATCCCCGAAGGGGATGAAACCAACCGGCTTCATCGCTGGGGCTATGACCGCTTCCACGAACTCTTCAACCCGCGCCAGCTTTTCGCGCTCGAAACCGCTGCGCGCTTCATCGCCAAGATCAAGGATCAGCGCATCCGACGAGCCTTTGCAACGAACCTCTCCGACTTGCTGCGTTACCAGAACATGCTGTGTCGCTACGACACGATGGCGCTTAAGTCGCTCGACGTGTTCTCGATCCACGGCTTCCCAGTCGGCTACATCCAGGTCGAGTCCAACTTCCTCGGGATCAGGAACGGCAAAAACCTGCCTGTCGGTTCCGGCGGCTGGGTCAACATCACAGAGAAGTACGCGAAGGCCAAGCGCTACTGCACCGCGCCCTTCGAGGTTGCCTTCGAGGGGAAAAAGAAGATAACCGTACCGGTTCCGGGCGAGTGGATTGGCGAGCACAACCCTGAGCACCTCGACGCGCACACACGCGCCGCGGACATCCGCTGCGCTTCAGCAACCACGACCGCGTTACCGTCGAAGAGCCTCGATGCGGTCTTCACCGACCCCCCTTACTACGGCATGGTCCAGTACGGTGAGTTGATGCACTTCTGCTACGTGTGGCTGCGCAAACTCATGGGGGCAGAGTTCCCCGGACTCGAGCAAGAGACCACGCGCCACGCCAACGAGCTGACCGGCAACGACACCGCCGACCGCGACATAACGCACTTCGCCGAAGGCCTCGCCCAGGTCTATTCACACATGGCGGCAGCCCTGAAGCCCGGTGCGCCGCTTGTCTTCACCTACCACCACAACAAGCAGGAGGCGTACCTCGCCGCCGGCATGGCAATCCTTGATGCCGGCCTGACGTGTTCGGCCTCACTACCATGTCCCGCCGAAATGGGCGGCTCGATCCACATTCACGGCACGGGGTCATCCATCGTCGATACGGTCTTTGTCTGCCGCGACCGTGGCACGACGCCCCGCGCTAGGCTCTTCAAGGATGCACAGCAGCTCGCCCGGATCATGATCCGCGAGCTAGCCGACCTCCGCGCGGCGGGCATGAAACCCACAGCCGGAGACATACGCTGCATCGCCTACGGGCACATCACCCGTATGGCAATCTGGAACCTGCGCCCCCTATGGGACGCCGGTCAGCCTACTGAAAAGAAGCTCGCCATCATCCGCGCCGCGATGGACGCCATCGCCACGCTTGATGACGTAAAGACCAACCTAGAAGGCACACCCGCCCCACAACCGGCCATCGAAGACGGCCTCTTCGCCCAACAAGAAGCCAGGGAGCCACTTGATGCCGTCACGTTTTGAGGTTGACTACAATGATCCAGCGCTCGCCTTCGAGCCCCTTGTCGATGAGGTTTTCGCCGAACTGAAATCCAGCTTCCTTGAAATGCCGCGGGGTGATGGTTTCATCGACTACGCGACGTTCGAGCAGGGCTACCAGGCTCTAAAGCGAACCACCGACGCCTTCACCATCGTTTCACCCGTGACGGTCGAGGCCGCCGTCGCGGCAGTGCCGATCTCGTTCATCGTTTTTCGCGCCATCCTCGGCTTCACGCCGCCGGAGTGGGCCTACGTCACCACCGAGATGACGGGCATCACCGTCGATCAGGGCGCGGCACGCTCCATCGACCGCGCGATCCGCCTGCGCCCGACAACCGCCAAGGCCTTCGGAACCTCTCTGACCGATAAGCGCATCCGCGCCATGATTGATGCCGGTGTCCGCACGCTGCTCGCCGGTGCGACCGATCAGGTCGAAGCCGTGCTTCACCGGCTCGACAAGGCGGACACCCGCGAGGGTCTGAAGAGCCTTCAGCCGGTGGCCGATTTGGGGGTGCCGTACCCGGTGCTTCTCTACGAACGCTTCCTTGGTCGCCCGTTCGCATCCCACCGCGATTCCGTCAGTGAACTCGTCGGGGAACTGGTCGAGGGCGCGATCAAGGACGTTCTCACCGCTGCCAAGGTCAGCTTCCGCGAGACCAAGCGCGCCGAGCGTATCAACGGTTTCGACCAAGCCCCGGACTTCATCATTCCAGATGAGTTCAACCCTGTGGCCCTGATCGAGGCCAAGCTCACGGAAGACGATGGAACGGCCCGCGACAAGGTTGCGCGCGTGCAGCGCTTGCGCACGTTGCGCGATGAAAGCGGCAAGGGCTACGACGTGATCGCCTGCATCGCTGGGCGCGGCTTCAAGGTCCGTCGCGAGGACATGCGGCGGCTCCTGCAAGCGACCGACGGCAAGGTCTTCACACTCTCGACTATGCACCTGCTGGTCGAGCACACGCGTATTCGAGAGTACCGGGTGCGGTAGTGGCGTATGTGAAATCCAAGGCGCATAACATGGCGGTCCACCGGCGCTGCGCGATAAAGCCGCGCAACGCCGGTGACTTCTACGTGAAGCCCGACGCATCGTCGCGCCCTTGAAAAGTCTGGAGACCCCGAGAATCATGAATCGAACTTCACTCCCCACCCCGCTTACCCCCATCCAGGAAGAAAACGCTGTAAATCCCTGTGCCCGTGTTTTCCGCGATCCCATCCATTTTCTCGCCCTCGGCTTTGGTTCCGGCTGCGCGCCCAAGGCGCCCGGCACCTTCGGCACGTTGGCGGCGATTCCGCTGTATCTGCTGGCGCAACCGCTGCCACTGTGGGCCTATCTGTTGCTGACGACGATCGGTTTCATAGTGGGTATCTGGATCTGCGACCGCGCCGCCCGCGATCTCGGCGTCCATGACCATCCGGCCATCGTTTGGGATGAAGTGATCGGTTATTTCGTCACCATGATCGTCGCGCCAGCCGGTTGGTTGTGGATCGTGATCGGCTTCGTCCTGTTCCGGGTGTTCGACATTCTCAAACCGTGGCCGATCCGGCGAGCCGATCAACGCATCGGCGGTGGTTTCGGCATCATGTTCGACGACCTGCTGGCGGCCGGTTATGCCTGGCTGGTGTTGCAGGCGCTGGCTAGGTTGTTCGCGACCACCCCCTGAGATGCGGCCAACAAGGCGGTCGTTCGATGGCGCGGTCAGTGCTGGACCGCGATGACGGTCAGGCTGGAAAAAATGGTGAAATCGGTGGGATTGGCGGTGAGCACGGCGAACCCATGCCGCAAGGCCGTGGCGGCAATCAGCGAATCGAAGGCGCTCACCGTGAGATTTTTGGGCAGCGCGGCGATCATGCCGGCGTGAAGCCGCGCGGTTTCCAGATCGAACGCCAAGGCGGGTATCACCGCCAGAATGCTTTCCACGAATGCGAGACGTTTCAACCGCCGCTCGGCGGTATTGGCGCGATGGACGCCGACCAGTAGTTCCGAAGCGGTAATCGCGCTGAGATACAATCCGCCGTGCGTCTCGTAATC
>JAGRHI010000300.1:0-1110 GCA_020445045.1 Candidatus Competibacteraceae bacterium | reverse complement strand
TATCCGCATCGAAGCAGGCGGCTTCATCCATGCCCAAATGAGGAATGGCGTCGGCCAACAGACGATCCAGTTCGGAACCGGTGGGCGCGGTGGGCGCGGTGGCGGGTTCGATGCGCGCGATGCGCTCACCGCCGCGCAGAATGACAAAGGATTGATGTGCGTAGCGCACCCGATTCAACAATTCCGAGAAAGCCCGTGCGGCCTCGGTGGCGGTGATGGTCTGTATGGTCATGCCCCTACCCCTCCGCAAATCAGAAAATCTGATCAGTTATACTGTACTGAGTCAGCACACGGTTTGCCAGCAGCGCCTTCCTACTGGACATTTCCTGATTCCCCCATCCAGACTTTGTAGGCTCATGACCACTGAAGGGAATACAAAGCAATGAAAATCGAAACCATCGCCATCCACGGCGGCTATACCCCGGAACCCACCACCAAGGCCGTTGCCGTTCCCATCTACCAAACCACCTCCTACGCCTTCGACGATACCCAGCACGGCGCCGATCTGTTCGACCTGAAGGTGCCGGGCAACATCTACACCCGGATCATGAACCCCACCACCGCCGTGCTCGAACAGCGCGTCGCGGCCATGGAAGGCGGGGTCGGCGCGCTGGCGGTGTCCGCCGGCTCGGCGGCCATCACCTACGCCCTGATGACGATCGCGGAGGTCGGCGACAACATCGTCACCACCTCGACCCTGTACGGCGGCACCTACAATCTATTCGCGCATACCCTGCCGCGTTTCGGTATCGAAGCGCGTTTCGCCGACTATCGCGATATCGACGCCATGGGCCGCTTGATCGACGGCAAGACCAAGGCGGTATTTTGCGAATCCATCGGCAACCCAGCGGCGAACGTGGTGGATTTCGGTGCCTTGGCCGCCGTCGCCCACGCCCAAGGTGTGCCACTGATCGTGGACAACACCGTGCCGACCCCCTACCTGTGCCGGCCGTTCGAACACGGCGCCGATATCGTGGTCCATTCCCTGACCAAGTACATGGGCGGCCATGGCACTAGCTTGGGCGGCGTCATCGTCGATTCCGGCCACTTCCCCTGGGACCAGCACAAGACCCGTTTCGCGCGTTTGAACGAACCGGACCCGTCCTATCA
>JAGRHI010000299.1:5823-10688 GCA_020445045.1 Candidatus Competibacteraceae bacterium | reverse complement strand
GCCTGACTCGTCTGTTCTGGCTGGCGCCGCTGGCCGCTGGCGGCGCGTTCATCGCCGGCATCGTCAGCGGCGCTTTCTGGAGCCTGGGCGCCGTATTCGCGCAACGGGTGGGATTGTCGGAGGAAGGCATTGCCTTGTTCATGAGCGCCACCATTATCGGCGGCGCGCTGCTGCAATGGCCGATCGGTCGATTGTCCGATCATTACAGCCGGCGCTTCATGCTGACTCTGGTCAGCTTCGCCGCCACCCTGGTCGCGTTGCTGGTGCTACAGGTCATGTATGTGTCGCTGGGGGCGCTGACCGCCTGCGCTTTCTTGTACGGCGGCCTAATGTTTTCGATCTACAGCCTGAGCGTGGCGCATATGAACGACCGTTTGAGCGCCCCCGGCGATGTGCTGGACGCCACTCGCGGCTTGTTGCTGATCTTCGGCATGGGTTCGATTGCCGGTCCGGCGATTGGCGGCCCGCTGATGGACGGGTTTGGACCCGGCACCCTCCCCGCCTACTCCGCGACCGTACTCGGTCTATTGGGCCTGTTTGGGTTGCTGCGCTTGATCTGGGCCGCGCCGATTCCGCTGGTCGAGCAAGGCCGGTTCGTGCCGATGGTACGTACCACACCCGTGGTCCTGAAAATGCTGCCGCGGACTGACACTCCAACGGAACTGGATTTGCCGCCGCCGTCTAAGCATCTTTGAAGGCGATCACCATTGCCGTGCTCTCCATTCGAAACGTCGTTCACCCCATTCGGAGGACCTTCCATGATTCGAGCCTATGCCGCCCATGAAGCCAAGGGCAAACTCACCCCCTTCGAGTACGATCCGGGCGAACTGAAACCGGATCAGGTGAAGATCGACGTCATCGCCTGCGGCGTCTGCCATTCCGATCTCTCCATGCTGCACAACGAATGGCATAACAGCAGCTATCCACTGGTGCCGGGTCATGAAGTCGTCGGCACCATCGCCCAGAGATGCTGGATTTCTGCGCCCGGCATCAAATTGCGCCCGTGACCGAACACTTTCCGATGAGCCAAGTCAACGAGGCGCTGGCGCATCTGGAGGCAGGCAAGGCCCGCTATCGGATCGTGCTCGAAAACGACTTCGCCTAATCCCAATCCCCCCACAGCGCTTGCACCGCCGCCAGCGCCGCCACGCCGGCGGTTTCGGTTCGCAAGACGCGCGGTCCCAGACGGACGCCGGTGAACCCCATCGTCCGCGCCTGGGCGATTTCCGCCGGACTCAAGCCACCCTCGGGACCGATCAACAACGTGATCGTCCCCGTGGGTGGCGCCAGGCCACGCAAGCCATGTTCCGCCAAGGGATCGAGCAGCAGGCATGGACCCGGCGCCATCGGCGACGCCAACCAGGCGGCCAGCGCCAAGGGCTCCCGCAATTCCGGCAATCGGTTGCGACCGCATTGCTCGCAGGCGCCGATCACGATGCCTCGCCAATGTTGGATCTTGCGCGTCAAGCGCTCGCCGGACAGACCGACTCCGCCGCGTTCCGCAAACAACGGCCGGATCGCGGCGACACCCAATTCCACCGCCTTTTGCACCGTGAGATCCATCTTCTCGCCGCGCGAGATGCCTTGCGCCAGCACGATCCGCAGCGGAGGCTCCGCCGCATCGGGTAGCGCTTCCGCCACCCGCGCCCAGGCCTCCCGTTTGCCGACTTCGCCCAGTGTCGCCGCGAACGCCCCGCCTTCGCCGTCGAACAACACCAGCGGCGCGCCGGGCTTGAGTCGCAAGACGCGCACGGCATGATTGAACGCGCGCTCGTTCAGCGGCACGGTGGCGCCGGTCGCCAGCGACCTGGGCAGATAAAATCGGGGCACGCGCATTCGATCCGACCTTACGGGTTCATCGTCAGCCTGGAGTTTACGCCTTGCGAGCAAGGTGTTGGCGTGCCGAATCCCGTCCACAACCGCCGCCGATCACGACGCCGCCCTTTCAAAAACCGTGCTGGACTTGGCATAATTCACCGTCAAACCCGTTCCGACCGAACGCGCCGTCGGAATCCCTCCAATTTCCGCCGCCCGCCCGACCAAGGGAGCACAACAACAATGCGTGTCCTGCTGACCACCAACGAATATCCCCCCCACGTTTACGGCGGTGCCGGCGTTCACGTCGAATATCTGTCGCGTGAGCTGGCCAAGCTGACCCCGGTCGAGGTGCGGAGTTTTCACGACCAAACGGTCGACGAAGGTCAGTTGCATGTGCGCGGCATCAAGATGGATACCACCCACTTCGCCGGTTGTCCGCAATCCTTCGTCTCGCCGCTCAAGGCCCTGAGCACCTGCCTGGCCTTTGTCGGTCAGGGGCTCGGTGACGATCTGGACGGCTGCGCCGAAATCATCCACTGCCATACCTGGTACGCTCATTTCAGCGGTATCCTCGCCAAGATCCTCTACAACATCCCGATGGTGATCACCGTCCATTCGCTGGAACCACTGCGACCCTGGAAACGCGACCAACTCGGCCACGGCTACGACCTCTCGTGCTGGATCGAAAAAACCGCGCTGGAAATGGCCGACGCCGTCATCGCCGTCTCGCGTAGCACCCGCGACGACATTCTGCGCCTGTTCGATGTCGAGCCGACCCGGGTGGTGGTGATCCCCAACGGCATCGACACCGAGGAATACCAGCCGGTCCACGAACCCGAAACCCTCGCCCAACTCGGCATCGACCCCGATCGTCCCTTCGTGCTGTTCGTCGGCCGAATCACCCGGCAAAAAGGGCTGTACTACCTGCTGCAAGCCATCCCGCACCTCGACCCGAAACTGCAAGTGGTGCTATGCGCCGGCGATGCCGATACCCTGACCATGCAGCGCGAGATCGAGGAAATCGTGCAGGAGCTGCAAGTGCAGCGCCCCGGCATCGTCTGGATTCCCAAGATGCTGCCACGCTCAACCACCATCGCACTGTACTCGCACGCCACCATTTTTTGCTGCCCCTCGATCTACGAGCCGTTCGGCATCATCAATCTGGAAGCCATGGCTTGCGGCACGCCGGTGGTGGGCAGCGCGACCGGCGGGATCTGCGAAGTGGTGGTCGAGGGCGAAACCGGCCTGCTGGTGGACCCACACCTGTCACCCGAACCGCCACACGATCCCGTCGCTCCCGCCAAGTTCGAACGCGGGCTGGCCAATGCCATCAATCGCCTCGTCAACGATCCGGAATTGCTGCAACGCATGGGTCAGGCGGGCCGCGAGCGGGTCGAACGGCACTATAGCTGGCGCAGCATCGCCCAGCAGACTTATGATCTTTACCGCCGGCTGCGACCACAGCGGAGCTAACCTGAGCTGGCGCTTCCCCGCGGCTTCCCCGACCTTCCCACTCCCAGGGGCTCCGCCGAGCCCCTGTGCCATTGTTGCAACTCTTTTGCCTTCATATAGTCTTTGCCGTATGGAACCACAGCCATGGGATGTGGCACCATCCAAACTCGAAACCTAATAACAACTCATTGTTTTGCGTTGCAGCATCATTGAGGAGGATTTGATGGTGACTTCCATCCCTGTTGTCGAAAGTTCCCTGACCACACCCAAAGTGCGCCTCGTCTCGTTCGATCAGCCTTGGGAGTGGCTCGCCGCCGGTTGGAAGGATCTATGGCGGGCACCCGTCGCCAGCATTCCTTACGGCTTGCTGTTCGTGGCCATGGGCTATGTTCTGGTCTATCTGGTCGAATCGAGCTTCCAGTATGCGCTGGCGTTGACCACCGGCTTCCTGCTGGCGGGTCCGTACCTGGCCATGGGTTTGTACGACATCAGCCGCCGCCTGGAAGCCGGCCAGCCGGCGACCTTGGGCCGCGCGCTGATGGCTTGGCGACGCAATGTGTTGCCAATCGCGCTGTTCGGCATCCTGATCGGCATCCTCATGATCGTTTGGGCGCGGCTGTCGACGCTGCTGTTCGCCCTGATCATCGCGGGCCAACGCACGATCCTCGATACCTCGACCGCGCAACTGTTTTTCTCGGGCAGCGGCCTGACCTTTCTGATCGTTTTCACCATGGTGGGCGCGGTCATCGCCGCCGCCGTGTTCACGATCAGCGTGGTGTCGATTCCGATGATGCTGGATCGGAAAGTCGATTTCATCACCGCCGTGTTGACCAGCATTACCGCCGTGAAAGCCAATCTGGCGCCGATGGTATTGTGGGCGGGGTTGATCGTGAGCTTCACCGGCATCGGGTTGGTCACCTTCTATCTCGGTCTGGCCATCACCCTGCCGCTGATCGGTCACGCTAGCTGGCATGCCTACAAGGATCTGGTCGAGGACAGCAATCTTGAGCAACAGCCTCTGTAACCCTGCTCGGGCCATCGCGAAAAACGCCAGCCGATGCTGGCGTTTTTTTAGGCGCGGTCATCAGGTTTTCCGCGCCAGTTGCCGCAACCGTTCCAGATAAACCCGTTCGTCCGGTTCGCCGCCGCCACGCTGCGCCTCCCATAGCGTTTCGCCCAGACACTCCATCATCAGATGTTCGGCGGCATGGCTGTTCCCCAACCGCCGGCACAGTCGCTGGTGGATCGCGAGAATGCCAGCCGGGCGGTCACCGCCCAGTTGCTCCCGAATCGCGATGTGCATGCCCATGTGCAGGAACGGGTTGGTTTGCCCCATTTCCGGGGTATAGTCGCGCGACAAGGCGCCCTCGCCCCCGGTCAATACTGGCTGATATTCGGGATGCTCGCGGATCACCTCGGCGATGAGGCGTTCCAGCGGTTCCAGCGGCTGATCGGAGCCGGCTTTTTCCCACACCGTGCGGTAGTAGCGACGCAAACCGTCGCGGTCGCTGCCAAACATCAAGTCACCTCGCTCTTGTCGGGATAGGCACAAAGATCGCGGATCGGGCAAGCCCAACACCGCGGCTTGCGGGCGG
>JAGRHI010000299.1:3637-5796 GCA_020445045.1 Candidatus Competibacteraceae bacterium | reverse complement strand
GGATCAGCCAGTGATGGGCGTCGTGCCTGAACGCCTCCGGCGTCGCGGCCAGCAAGCCTTCTTCCACGGCCCGCACGGTCTTGCCCGGCGCCAATCCGGTGCGGTTGGCGACCCGGAAGATATGGGTATCGACCGCGATGGTCGGTTCGCCGAAGGCGGTGTTGAGGATGACGTTGGCGGTCTTGCGGCCGACACCCGGCAACGCCTCCAGCGCCGCCCGGTCGCGCGGCACCTCGCCGCCGTGCCGTTCCAGCAACAACGCGCAGGTCTTGAGAATGTTGGCGGCTTTGCCGTTGTACAGACCGATGGTCTTGATGTATTCCTTCAATCCCGCCTCGCCCAACTCCAGCAACGCTTGAGGCGTGTTGGCGACCGGAAACAGCCGGGCGGTGGCCTCGTTGACCTTCTTGTCGGTCGATTGCGCCGACAGGATCACCGCCACCAGCAATTCGAACGGACCGAGATGGCGCAGTTCGGTGGTCGGCTTTGGGCATGCGGCTTGCAAACGGCTGAACAGCAAACGAACTTGCGCGGCGTCCACCCCCTCACCTCGGCATCGGCTCGAACTCATAGATGCCGCCGTCCGCCATCAGCGACAGATAGAGCCGCCCGCCCCGGAGCCGATAGGAACGCACATCGCCCAGGCCGCGGATGAAGCGATTGGACCAGGACCTTGGTGGGCACATCACCCGCGTGGTCACCAGCCGACCGAAGCGCAGTTGGCCCGGCGCCGGCTCGGACCAACTACCCTGGCCACGATTGCAATCCGCCCGCAGATCGACCCGTCCGTCCGCTGTAAACGCGAGGGTGTATTTCGCGCGATCGTCCGGCGCATGGATCCGATCGTCCATCGCCAGAATCCTGACCAGACGCCACGAGGTACCGGCCAGACCATCGCCCGCCGCGGAGTCCGCCGGCCGCGTGTCGTCCGCCGCCCCGTGATCGGGCGCGCTCGAACACGCCACGGACAGCGCCAACCAAGGGAAAAGCACCAGCATGAAAACCATGGCCACTCGATTTTTCATCCGTCTTTCCTCGCATGTTCGCCCAGATTGCGTGCCGCTCGAACCCTTCGTCCGCTTCCAACGCCGTTCCATCGGAAGATAGCAAACTCGTCCGATCCGCCGACAATTTTTATACGGGATTTACCCGTCAAATATCACTTCCCAATAGAGGGCGCCGTTGCCATCAGCTAAAGTTGTGAGGGTAACCACTCGGGCCTCAATCGCCTCGTTGCCCTGTTGGCGAGGCCGATTGATCCCACGTAGACCGACAACGAACAGGCGTATCAGGCTCATGGAAAACGATCTAGAACAAGAAATTCACAACCTTGCTTATCATATCTGGCAATCGGCTGGCAATGAGGTCGGCCATGCTCTCGATTTCTGGTTGATGGCGGAGCGGATGGTCATCGAGCTGGCGGCCGATTCGGCCCGGCTGGCGAATACCACCGCGACCTCGGCCTGGGAAGCAACGAGCACTTGGCCCTCGACCTTGCGCGGCCTTTATTTCTATCGCGTCCGTGATCTCGCCCGTCAGATGTGGCTGGCCAGCAACGAACAACAGGAGCGCTCGCTGGATTACTGGCTCGCCGCCGAAAAACACCTGCGGCTCCTCATGCATTCCACGATGCGCGCCGCCGGCGCCAGCAT
The DNA here is from genome assembly GCA_020445045.1 of Candidatus Competibacteraceae bacterium. Classification (GTDB taxonomy): domain Bacteria; phylum Pseudomonadota; class Gammaproteobacteria; order Competibacterales; family Competibacteraceae; genus Competibacter. Next base: position 4,144 of record JAGRHI010000299.1, on the reverse strand, counting down.
CGGCAAGGAGGAAGCCCTGGCCAAGACCTTCGAGGCATTTTCGCCAGCGGATTATCTGGAGCAAATCCGCAAGACGGCCTACCAGCTTTGGGAAGCGGCGGGACGCCAGTACGGTTCGGCGCTCGACTTCTGGCTGGCGGCGGAAGAAAAGACCCTGGAGTCGGCGGGCGCAAGCGCAGCGACCGCCGCCGCCGAAAGCGCCGCTCCACCCGTGCAAGCCAGCTCGACTCCAAAATCGCGACGGCGTTCGCCCAAGCAGAAATAGGAACGCATTCAGATCGAACCAATCCCCTGGGTTTCCTTCCGGTCATTACCGCGCAAGGCGCTGTTCGTCGCCGTGTTCGCGGTGATGTTCGTGCTGATCGTGGCGTTCCTGTCGTGGCGGTTCGGCAGCCCGCTGGCCAACCTGTCTTCGCGTCAAGTGTCCCTGGAAGCGGAACCGATCAAGATCGCCGTCGCCAACGCCTTCAGCGGACCCAATGCGCCTTCCGGCATCGCCATGCTGCG
>JAGRHI010000299.1:0-3564 GCA_020445045.1 Candidatus Competibacteraceae bacterium | reverse complement strand
CTCGTTCTCCAACCGTTCGACGATCAGCGCAACGCCGAGCAAGCCGAGAAAGTCGCGGAACAGATCGGCGCCAGCAAGGATATCGTCGCCGTGATCGGCCACGGCTCCAGCACCGCTTCCCGCGCCGCCGGCAATCTATACCGGCTGTACAAGGTACCCGCCGTCACGCCGACCTCGACCAACCCCAATGTGACCCTGTTCAACCCTTGGTACTTCCGGGTCATTTTCAATGACGACCTGCAAGCGAACATCCTCGCCCACTACCTCAGATCGGTGCTGAATGATTCCTCCGTGGCCGTGGTGCACCTGGAGGATATCTACGCCACCACCTTGAACCGGACTTTCACACTGACGGCGGATGCCATCGGGCTGCGCATCCGCCATCAGATTGCGCTGCCCAGCCAACCCAGCCCGGAAGACATCGAGACGGCGGCGACGCTGCTGGCGGCCGACGGCAAGACCCAAGCCATCCTGCTGATCCTGCGTCCGCCGCAAGCCAAGCCCCTGGTGCGGGCGCTGCGCAAGCGCGGCGTCAAAGCCCAGTTGCTCGGCACCGATTCGCTGGCGCTGGCCGGCTTCGCCACCGAGCAGGACGCAGAGCCGGTGACCGCCGACCTGGAGCCTCTTCCGCATTTCACCGACGGCATGTACATCGCCGCGCCGTTCATCCCGGACACGGCGACGGCGGCGGCCCGACAGTTTCTCGACGATTACGCGGCGATCTACCGGGAAGATCCGATCTGGAGCGCCATTTACGCCTACGACAGCGCGCTGGCCATCGCCGAAGCCCTGCGACGCTTGCCCAGCGTCGATTTGAACGATGTGCCCGGCCTGCGCAATGCCGTGCGCGAGCAACTCACGGCCATGAATACCCCGGCGCGCGCCGCGCTGAGTCTGATGGGACCGCTGTATTTCGATGCGGAGGGCGACGCGGTCCGACCCATCTACATTGCTCGCGCCAAGGGCGGACGCATCACCCCCGCTACCCGGCAGTTGCGATTGGTCGAAGACCCGGAGTTGGTCGGCACCCTGCGGGCACAGGGCGAGAATATCATCGATCTGGGCAACAGCTTGTTACAGATCGTGCAGGTGGTCTACACCGGCATCCATCTGAACAAGCTGCACGCCATCGACGAAAAAGCACGCACCTTTCAAGCCGATTTCGATCTATGGTTCCGCTACAGCGGCGAACTGGATACCGAGAACATCGTGTTTCCCAATGCCGTCACCCCCATTCGATTGGCAAAGCCCCTTGTCGTTCGGGATTTGCTGGGGGAACAGTATCGCGCGTTCCGGGTGCAGGGAACTTTTCGTTACACCACCACGCACCGCAATCTGATCGACGGCAACGAAGATTTCATGATCCAGTTCCGCCATGCCCACCTCGACCACAGCCGCTTGGTGTTCGTGACCGACAGCCGGAACATGGGCTTGAGCGAGGGGCGCGGCAGTTGGGGCCAAATCCTGCGGGCGGCGCAGGTGCTGGCGGCCGACTCGGGTTGGGTGATCCGGGATGCGACCGTATATCAGGAAATCCACAACCGCAGCACCCTCGGCGATCCCTTGTTTCCGATGATCGCGCTGCCGTATTCCTATTTCTACGCCAACATTCAGGGTCATCAGGGCGAAGTTTCCCTGCAGCGCCAGCTTGCCCGATTCTTACCGGATCGCTTCAGTTGGCCATGGTTTCTCTTTTTCGGCGCGCTGTTCCTGATTACCTGGACACCCTGGTTGCAACACCGCTACCCGGTGCCGATGGCCTTGGTGCGCCTGGTGACCAGCGCCTGCCTGCTGTATCTGCTGGAAAACCTGTTCAACGCACTGTATGCCGAGCGTCTGGAACTCTACCAGCTCGAACTGGTGTTACTACTCTTCAAGAGTCTGTGGTGGCTGCTACCGGCGCTGTTCGTGGTGGCCCTCTTGCCCCCGCTGGTCTGGCGTCCCATCGAGCGGCGAACCCGCTATCCGGTACCGAACGTCGCTCGAACCTTCGTCAATCTGGTGGTGTTCGGCATTGCCGGCGTGTGCATTCTGGCATTCGTGTTCGAGCGGCCATTGACCACGATCTTGGCGGCTTCCGGGTTGTTGACACTGATTCTGGGTATCGCCCTGCAGAATCTGATTCTCGATGCCTTCAGCGGCTTGGTGTTGAACCTGGAGCAACCCTTCGCCTTGTCGCAATGGATCGGTATCGCCACCCGCTGGCACGGTCGCCAGTTCGGCCGGGTCGAGGAACTGAACTGGCGCACGACCCGCCTCTGGACCCGGGACAATAATCTGGTGGTCATCCCCAACAGCATCATCAGCAATGCGGCGATCACCAATTATTCCCGCCCCACTTTTCCCAGCCGGATGGAGATTCCGGTGGTGCTGGAGTTTTCCGTGCCGGTCGAACGTGCCCAGCAAGTATTGGAGGAAAGCGCCCGCCAAGCCGTGATGACCGGGGCGGTGCTGGGAGAACAGCCGATTCGGATCGTGGTCGATACGCTGGAAAGTTATGGGGTTCGCTATAAGATTCAGGTGTACCACCACCCCGAGATCGTTTCGCCGCAGGTGGTCAAGACCGCCGTGAATCGGGCGGTGATGACGCGCCTTCAGGCGGAGGGGTTGAAAGTGGCCCTGCCGTTGGAACCTCTGGGAATACGACGAAGAGCGGATTGAGAGTGTGGCTTCGATGTCACATTATCTTTCGGAGCCTGACATGTAGCGCTTGATCCTGTCCAACCAGCTTGCTCAATGCGGATGCTATCACGTCTCAGACAAATTTCGTCACAAAATTGATTGACTAAGCCACTTAGACTTGACATTCATATTCGTTCTTACTTTAATTTTCAGGCAAGCAATGTATCGTTATGATGGAAGCATCGAGCTTTGCCAATCTCGGAAATGACGCTTTCGATAAACCGATTAGAGCTGTTGTCAGAATGCAACTTATTAGATTTAACAATAAGTTGGCATGGATTTATCATGATTATACGTCGAATTTGACGTAAAACAAGACGTCATTTATGAGGTCTACTTCTTGTTAGGCGGCATTGAACGTCCGCAGAAAGTTTTCGGTGCGGAGGCCATCTCCTACAGACCCCGGCGCACATTGAACGGATCAATCGGCAGATTTCGGGGCTACGTGCTCGCGTATTTGGGCAGTCTGCTTGCGCAGGTAATAGCGTTTCTAGCCGTGATGCTTCCGTATTTTGGTGACGTCGATTCCGACATTTTCGTATATGGGCTACTCGGCGTTGCCCTAGTTTCCATTGTCGCGGCCGCCGTAGGGGTGCTGCGGCGTCCATACCGTCCCTTCGCCAAAGTGCTGGCAGGAGCGGTCGCAGGTATCCTGCTGGGCGGGGTATCGGTCTACTTTCTGGGTAGCTAAGCTCTTGGTACCAGTACACAGGCAGAGGTTTCGGAAGCGTGATCGAACTTCACGGCATTGAGGCGAGCGCGTTGCCGCCTAACAAAGGGATGGAGCGGACGGTCAAAATTGTCACGCCCTTTGCTATCGCAAAGGTCGCGCCAATTTTCCCCGCCGCTCATCCCTGGCGTTATGCAACATAGAATAATGAA
>JAGRHI010000298.1:2100-3848 GCA_020445045.1 Candidatus Competibacteraceae bacterium | reverse complement strand
TCGGGAAATTCCAGGGAATGATCTGACCGACCACGCCCAGCGGTTCGTGGAAGTGATAGGCGACGGTGTCGTCGTCGATTTCCGATAGCGCGCCTTCCTGGGCGCGGATGCAGCCGGCGAAATAGCGGAAGTGGTCGATGGCCAGCGGCAGGTCGGCGGCCAGGGTTTCCCGCACCGATTTGCCGTTGTCCCAGGTTTCGGCCACCGCCAGCATTTCCAGATTGGCTTCCATGCGGTCGGCGATGCGGTTGAGTCGGTTGGCGCGTTCCGCGACGGCGGCGCGGCCCCAGCCGTCGGCGGCGGCATGGGCGGCGTCCAGCGCCAGTTCGATGTCCTCGGCGCTGGAGCGGGGGATTTCGCAAAAGCCCTGGCCAGTGACCGGGCTGATGTTCTCGAAATACTCGCCTTTCGTCGGCTCCACCCATTGGCCGCCGATGAAGTTCTGATAGCGGGCTTTGAACGTGATCTTGGAACCGGGCTGGCCGGGCGATGCGTATAACATGGAACGTGCTCCTACGGTTTGGTGGTTTTTGGCGATGGGGTTGCGCATCGCCGTCTTCTAAGGCCATCGGCTGGCATCGCGCCGCGTTCGCCGTTCGGGGAACCGGTCGCAGACCAGCCAACCGCCGTGATGCTCGAAGTACTCGCAGCGTCCGCCCAAGGCGTGTCCCAGCGCCAGCAAGCGTTCGCGGTCGAACACTTGCCGGTGGCCGTAACGAGGATCGGGCGTGGCTTCGAGAGGTACCGCGACGATCAAGCGCCGGGCGGTGAGTCGCCAAAGCTGGGCGATCGCCTGCTCGGTTTGTTCGAATTCGAGATGTTCCAACAGATGCAGCGCGGTCACGACGTCGAAACGGGCCGGCAGCGGCGCCAGTTCCCGTTCGATATCGGCGGCCAAAATATCGGCAATCCCGAAGCGAACCTGGGTCAATCCTTCGTAACGGGTATAGTCGTCAGCGAACCCCATCAGAGCCGGATTCAGATCGCAACCGGCGATATCCCCCAAGATCGGGTCCGAGACGCCAAGCCGCGCCAGCAGCAGCGGAAAAAAGCCGAAACAGGTGGCCACGTCGAGCACGGTCAGCGGCGATGCGGCAACCGGTAGGGCTTTTAGCAAATCCAAGGCATAGCGGTAGATCGCGCCAAACAGAGCGATGAAATCGTCGGCGGTCTGCTTGGATCGCGCCACCGAACCCAGACCGGCGCTGACTTGGAGGGCGTCCAGCGTGTTGGCGTAAAACAACCGCCAGGCGCGACGTTCATTACCGGCCATGGAACGGACGATGTCGCCCACCGAACGCTCGAACAAGTCCTGTTCGCTGTAGCCACTATCGATCCGCTGGCGCTGTGCCGTCAGCAGCGGCAACAGTTCGCTGACGACGTAGTAGCCCAAATTGTTGTCGATTTGTGTCGTGCTGAAATCGTGGACGATGATCAACTCATCGGCGAGTGCGGTCGGTGTTGCCAAGGGTGTCAGAGCGTAAAGCTGGAAGTGTGCGCTGGCGGCCAGCGGATCGGCGCGTTGTTCCAGGCCGTTGACTAACAATGCGTGGCGGTGGCGTGACAGCATCATGATGGGGAGCGCTCCGCGATCAATGGGGTGTCACCGACCGCCGCAGCAGATCCTCGGCCACCTGACCGAATTGCCGCAGGTTGCGGACCACCTCGGTTTGGTGGCAAACCGGCTCGTACAGCGACATATCGCAACTGCCCATCTTCCAACTGCCGCGCGGTTCCGGCGACAGCCA
>JAGRHI010000298.1:0-2083 GCA_020445045.1 Candidatus Competibacteraceae bacterium | reverse complement strand
GCGCGGCGACGGATTTCCTCCAACACCCATACCTGGGGTGGGTTACGGTTACCACGCCCATCACCAAGGATGATGACGGTGGTTTGCGGCGTCACCGCCGCCAAGTAGTGGTTGTGGAACAGGCTCAAGGCGTGGCCGTAATTGCTGTCCACATCGATGTCGATCAGACCGCCGTCGAATACAGTGCCAATCGCCTCATCAATGCTCCGTTGCTCGAAACACGCGCTGACTTCCACCAGGTCGCTGACGAAGGCGAAACTGCGCACCTGACCGAACAGGCTCTGTAGGTTATAGACAAGATGCAACATGAAACGAGCAGTGTTGCGCACCGACAGACTGACATCGCAAATCACCACCAACCGGGGTTTTTCATTGCGGTAATGGGTCATGACCGGCTGAAATGGAATGCCTTCGTATTTCATATTGCGGCGTAGGGTGAGCGGAACGCTGATCCGGCCATGATTGCTAATGTGTCGGCGATAGGAACGGGCGCCCCGCATCCGCCGGCACAGTCGCTGCACGATCTCGGTCATTTCCCGGCGTTCCTGTTCCGAAAAGCGGTAGTTGGGCGTGGCGCGACGTGACGGCTCAGGCATCTTCGGTGGTGGTTGCAGCGCCAGCTCCCGTTCCAGATAGCGCTTCAGCAGTTCCGGCAGATTGGCAATGCCGCCGTCCAGTCGGCTGGACAAACGCTGGATCAGATTCTCGTCCACGTCCATGTCGTTGAGTTCATCCAGCAATTCAGTCACGGCGTCGGCGATCACATCGGCGTCCAGCGCCGCGATAGCCTCCTCCAAGTTCAACTCGCCGGCCCGTCCAACGTTCTTCATCCGCCGCGCCTTCAGCAATTGCATGGCTTTCCGCATCACCTGATCCAGCAAATCCCGGTTGCGGCTTAACACCAGGTTCTGGCCAAACTCGGCCAGACTGAGATCATTGGCGTCCTGATGTGAGTTGAAGTGAGTTGCCATCGACTCGTCATCGAAATAGTCGCGGATGTTGAGGGCGTCTTCATGGGCGTTATCACCGTCGGGTTGACCGGTGATCTGGGTCTGCTCCGCGACCGTTTCCGGTGGTTCCGGCGCGGTTTCGCGGTGTGGCGGCGGTTCCGCCACCGATTCAGGCGACGGTGATGCCTTGGGCAGGCTGAAGAACTGCTCAAACAGCTCTTCGAACACCGGCTGATCACGCACATCCTTGATCAAGGTGCTTCGTAGGACCGTGCGCACCGTATCGCGATCGTGCAGCGCGACCCATGCCAACGCCTGCATTGCGTCCTGCGATTCAGCTGGCGAAATCCGCACTCCCCGCTTTTTCAGCAGAAAAATGAAACGATTGATCACGGCGTCCATCGTCATCCACCGGTGCGGCCGTCGGTGCGACCGCGATAGCTGGTGAAGTAGCGGGCGGTGTGCTCCTGGCGGCGTTGCTCCAGATCGTTCACATCCGGTTCGGCGGGCCGCGCCGGCGGATGCAACGGGGTTTCGGCGGCCGAGAGAGTTTCCGGCGAACTTAGCGATTGCAGCGACTCGACGATCCATGGCAATCGTTCGTTGACCTGCTGAGTATCGCGCTCGTATTTGATCAATAGATGCAGCGTTTCCTCCAACAAGGTCGGAGTCAGCGCATCGGCGTTGAGCAGCACCAGCGCCCGCGCCCAGTCCAGCGTCTCGCTGATGCTGGGGGCCTTGCGCAGTTCCAGGGCACGCAACCGGCGGATCACCGCAACGACCTGCGCGGCCAAGGTTTCCCGCAGCTCGGGTACCTTCATTCGGATGATGTCCAGTTCCCGCTGCTCGTCCGGGTAACCGATGAACAGATGCAGACAGCGGCGCTTGAGCGCGTCGCTCAAATCGCGGGTGTTGTTGCTGGTGATGATGACATAGGGGATGGTCGTGGCTTTGACCGTGCCGATTTCCGGCACAGTGACCTGAAAATCGCTCAGCACTTCCAGCAGGAAGGCTTCGAATTGCTCCTCGGCGCGGTCGAGTTCGTCGATCAACAGCACCACCGGCTCGGAGGAATCGATCGCCTGGAGAATGGGGCGACGCACCAGGAAATGCTCCGAGAAAAACACATCCTC
>JAGRHI010000297.1:536-5952 GCA_020445045.1 Candidatus Competibacteraceae bacterium | reverse complement strand
CAACTAGCGCCTTTCATAATACATTAGACATTATCAGAAACAAAAAAAATAATCTTAACAAATAAGCATGATCATATGAAAATTCATTTATGATCAATGAGTTGATCTAAAAGTGATAAAATTTTCATGATTGTTTCTGATAATGTCTATTGATTGCACGTAATTTTTCAAAAGACCGGGAATTGCTGAGCAGCAACAACCGTCGTTCGCTGAATCTTTCAAGCTGGCATGCTTCGATCCTCGTGATTGTTTTCCCCCAACCCCCAGCTACCGGAAGCACTTGGATGCGACGCTGAATCAGCCGATTCTCTTTCAAGAAGCCGTTAACGATTTCCCGATTGGCATCATCCTCAGGCAATATTTGAAGATGCGCAAGGTACCTGTTGCTCATAAAGCGATGTCACCGGCAATCAATGCCTGAATTAAATTCCCGCTTTTCGGCAGTTCTTCAAGCAACCGGATGAGAGTGGGTTCCAAGTGATTTTTTCTATCCAGTACCCAGGTATTTTCACTGGAAAACCGGCTAATGGCTTCTGGGTTATGCGAGCTCATGACAATCTGGCCGCCGCGTTCAAACGTTCTACGCAGCTCCATCACGAAATGGCCCACTTCGGAGAGCGACAGAAAATTGTCCGGTTCATCCCAGAAGCAGAGTAAAGGCCCATAAGATTGATTGGCCGCCAGAGCGACAGCACTTAAGAAGAAACATTTCTCGCCAGCCGAAAGCCTACCAAAGGGTAACAGGAGCTTTGCGTTATCCGATGTAAATTGCGCTAATAGCCGCTTGGCTTCCTTGCCAAGTATTTCGTTTCTGAAATCCAAAAGATCCGGCATCACATCACGCAAATAGTTGGTAATGGTGCTGTAAGCCGCCGGGTATTGCGATAACAAGCCCGAAAGCCAATCTCCCAGATTGGAACCATCTCCCAAAGGTTGCAGGCTTTCCTCGGTCGATTCGCCAGAAATGAATTGCGGTATGGGGGACAAAATCACCATCTGCGCAAGCCAATTTTTAAAAATGTGCAAGGAATCGGCTCCTGATCGATCTTGAATCAGGGGCAATGCAATCAAATGCCAATCTACGGAGAACTGCGCCTCATTGCGGTCAGATGAACCTCTAGGTAAAGAAACCTGTGCCTGTTGGCGCGTGTACACCGGATGCCCATCGACTGCCAGGCGCTCTTCTAGCACACGCAGTTGTTTGAATTTTTCCGGGAGCTCCAGAGCAAGGCTGTATAAATACAACTCGTCGCGCAGCACAGCCTCAATCTCGAAGCGGATCGGCACTTCTGATCTTCCACGGGAAAAATCGCTGGGCGTGACCAGTTGCCCGACCTGGTTGATGCCACGTCCCAACTTTTGGAAAATGCCCAAGGTGTCTCCTATCGTCGATTTGCCCGACCCGTTTCTACCGATCAGCAAGCTGGAGGAAATACCTTTCAAATTGAACTCAAAATTCTCGAAACACTTGAAATTGTGGGCGTACAGTCTTTGCAGCATGGCCTGATTTCTCATGGTTTATTCGGATTTATACCACCAAAGTAACTTCCCAGCCTACAATCCCAACTCATCCCACAATGCATCCACCCGCTGTTTCACCGCCAGACTCATCGCAATCGGCCGACCCCATTCACGGCTGGTCTCGCCGGACCATTTGTTGGTGGCATCGAAGCCGATCTTTGAACCCAGGCCCGACACCGGCGAGGCAAAATCCAGATAGTCGATCGGGGTGTTTTCGATCATGACCGTATCCCGCGCCGGGTCCATGCGGGTGGTCATGGCCCAGATCACATCCTTCCAGTCGCGGGCGTTCACGTCCTCGTCCACCACGATCACGAATTTGGTGTACATGAACTGACGCAGAAACGACCAGACCCCCAGCATCACCCGCTTGGCGTGCCCCGGATACTGCTTACGCATCGCCACCACCGCCAGCCGGTAGGAACAGCCTTCCGGCGGCAGGTAAAAATCGATGATTTCGGGAAACTGCTTTTGCAGAATCGGCACGAACACTTCGTTCAAGGCCACGCCGAGAATCGCCGGTTCGTCCGGCGGACGGCCGGTGTAGGTGCTGTGATAAATCGGCTGCTCGCGGTGAGTGATGCGCTCGATGGTGAACACCGGAAAGCGATCCACCTCGTTGTAGTAGCCGGTATGGTCGCCGAACGGTCCCTCCAACGCGGTTTCGTCGGGGGCGATGTGTCCCTCCAACACCCATTCGGCGCGGGCCGGCACCTGCAACTCGCTGCCCAAACATTGCGCCAGCTCGGTGCGCGAGCCACGCAGCAGACCGGCGAAGGCGTATTCCGACAGGGTATCCGGCACCGGCGTCACCGCCGCCAGGATGGTCGCCGGATCGGCGCCCAGCGTCACCGCGATGGGAAACGGCTCGCCGGGCCGGGCCTGCCGCCAGTCGCGGAAATCCAGCGCCCCGCCGCGATGGGCCAGCCAGCGCATGATCACCTTATTCCGCCCGATCACCTGCTGGCGGTAAATCCCCAAATTCTGGCGCGACTTGTTCGGCCCTCGGGTCACCACCAGACCCCAGGTGATCAACGGCCCGGCATCCTCCGGCCAACAGTACTGCACCGGCAGCCGCGCCAAGTCCACGTCGGCCGCTTCGATCACCCGTTCCTGACAGGGTGGCCGACCGATCTTCTTCGGGGCCATGTCCAGCACCTTCCTGAAGATCGGTAATTTCTCCCAGGCATCGCGCATCCCCTTGGGCGGGTCCGGTTCCTTGAGAAAGGCCAGCAGCTTGCCGACCTCGCGCAAGGCGTCCACGTCGTCCGCGCCCATGCCCAGCGCCACCCGACGCGGCGTGCCGAACAGGTTGCCCAACACCGGAATCGCATGACCCTTGGGATTTTCGAACAGCAGCGCTGGCCCACCGGCCCGCAGCACCCGGTCGCAAATCTCGGTCATTTCCAGATGCGGATCGACGGCGACCCGGATACGCTTCAGCTCGCCAAGCCGCTCCAGTTGGGCGATAAAATCGCGCAGATCCTGGTAATGCATTGCTGTCTCCCGCCGCGTCGGCCCCATGGGCCAGAAATGAATGGCGCCGATATCCAAATACCATCCGCCAGCACATTTTACCGTCGAACACCTGAATAATGCGCTCAAAGTGGCCACGAAGCGTCGCAACAAATTGATTTATTGGCATACCGTGGCATCTCCGACCCCAAGGGCTACACTTTTCGTTTCGATCCCGGACGTATTGGAAATCGCGCCGCCGGTCAGCACCACGGTCCGCTACCCCGCGTCCGACCACGAGGAGAGCGCATGAAATTCCTGCTTCGCATCGCGGCATCCATCGACGCTCTGAACACGGCGATCGGCCACTGGATGGCTTGGCTCATCCTGTTCTGCACGCTGACCAGCGCCACCGCCGCCACCCTGCGCTATGCCTTCGACTGGGGCTCGAACGCTCTGCTGGAAGCGCAATGGTTCATGTTCGGCCTGGTGTTCCTGTTCTGCTCGGCCTGGACCTTGCGGGAGGGCGGCCATGTCCGCATCGATATCCTCTCCTCCCGGCTGCCGCCGCTGGTCCGGATATGGATCGATATCCTGGGAACGCTGCTGTTTCTATTGCCGGTCTGCCTGTTGATCGTGGCCGACTCCTGGAATTTTTTCCTGCTCTCCTTCCACACCCGCGAAGCCTCGCCCGATCCCGGTGGGCTGGCTTGGTGGCCGCTCAAGTTCGCCATCCCCACGGCATTCGCCCTGCTCAGCCTGCAAGGGCTGTCCGAGATCATCAAGAACGTGGCGGTGCTGACCGGCGACCGACCGATGCCCGAGTTCCGGGGAGGGCACTGACATGGCCGAATTGCTGATCGCCTACATGGCGCCGATCATGTTCACGGCGCTGATGGTGTTCCTGCTGATCGGCTATCCGGTGGCCTTCTCGCTGGCGGCGGTCGGCATGGTCTTCGGCCTGCTCGGCATCGAACTCGGCCTGCTCACCCCCAACCTGTTGCAAGCGCTGCCGGATCGCGTGTTCGGCATCATGAAGAACGAGATTCTGCTGGCCATCCCGTTTTTCACCTTCATGGGTCTGGTACTGGAACGCAGCGGCATGGCCGAGGATTTACTGGACACCATCGGCCAGTTGTTCGGCAACATCCGCGGCGGATTGGCGTTCGCGGTGATCTTCGTCGGCGCCCTGCTGGCGGCCACCACCGGCGTGGTCGCCGCCTCGGTGATCGCCATGGGGCTGATCTCGCTGCCGATCATGCTGCGTTACGGCTACGATAAATCGCTGGCGTGCGGGGTGATCGCCGCCTCTGGAACGCTGGCGCAGATCATCCCGCCTTCGCTGGTGTTGATCGTGATGGCCGACGTGCTGGGCCGTTCGGTGGGCGACATGTACAAGGGCGCGGTGCTGCCCGGCCTGATCCTCGGTGGACTCTACGTCGGCTGGGTGCTGCTCAACACCCTGTTCCGCCCGCAGCTCGTTCCGGCCCTGCCGCCGGAAGCCCGCACCCTACGCGGTTGGGGACTGACCCGGCGGGTCATGGTGACGATGCTGCCGCCGCTGGTGCTGATCTTCCTGGTGCTGGGGACCATCTTCATCGGCTGGGCCACCCCGACCGAGGGCGGCGCGATGGGCGCGGTCGGGGCGCTGGCGCTGGCGTTTTCCAAGGGCAAGCTGAATCGAAAAATGCTGACCGAATCCCTCCATTCCACCGCCAAGATCGCCAGCTTCGTGATCTTCATCCTGATCGGTTCCAGCGTGTTCAGCCTGGTGTTTCGCGGGGTCAACGGCGACCTGTGGGTCGAACACCTGCTGCTCGATCTGCCCGGCGGGGCGCTGGGGTTCCTGATCTTCGTCAATCTCCTGGTCTTTTGTCTGGCTTTTTTCCTCGACTTCTTCGAGATCAGCTTCATCATCCTGCCGCTGCTGGCGCCGGTGGCCGATAAGCTCGGCATCGACCTGGTCTGGTTCGGCATCCTGATGGGGGTGAACATGCAAACCTCGTTCATGCATCCCCCGTTCGGTTTCGCGCTGTTCTACCTGCGCAGCGTGGCGCCGCCGACGATCCACACCAGCGACATCTACTGGGGCGCGGTGCCGTTCGTGATCATTCAGGTCATCATGGTGGTATTGATCATCTCCTTCCCCTCGCTGGTCACGATGGGTTTGGATCGCCCCACTCACACTGGCCAGCCGGCCCCCGTGCAACTGCTGATACCGCTGAACAACCAGCCAAGCGGCGTCAACCGGGACGATGCCGCCGATCTGTTCCGGCAGCTCCAACCCTCGGGGCAGTGAGCGCGCCTCCCCGCTCCTGGGCTCCTCTTCCCTCGGGGAGAGAAGCCCATGCGAACGGCGCGGTGGCTATTTGCCGGAGCGCAACATCGCTTGCGTGAAGTTGGCCAAGGTGCCTTCCGGCAATCCGGCCCAGATGTCGGA
>JAGRHI010000297.1:0-423 GCA_020445045.1 Candidatus Competibacteraceae bacterium | reverse complement strand
TCCGGATAGCGACGCAGTTGCGTGCCGTTTTGCACCAGCCGCTGGATCGCCTGTGGGTTCTTGGTGTCGTAGGCCGCCAGCATGCCGACGTTGGCCTCGGCCGCCGCCGCCTCGAACGCTGCCTGATAAGGCTTGGGCAACTTGTCCCACTGTTCCTTGTTGACATAGAACGACAGCACCGGACCCGGTTCCCACCAACCGGGGTAATAGTAGAATTTGGCCACCTTGTAGAAGCCGAGCTTTTCGTCGTCGTAAGGACCGACCCACTCGGCGGCGTCGATGGCGCCCCGCTCCAACGCCGGATAGACTTCGCCGCCCGGCAGCGACTGCGGCACCGCTCCCAACGCCGAAAACACCTCCGCGCCGAAACCGGGAATCCGAATCTTCAGGCCCTTCAGATCCGCCAGCGAATTGATTTCCTTG
>JAGRHI010000296.1:5206-5334 GCA_020445045.1 Candidatus Competibacteraceae bacterium | reverse complement strand
GGAAATTCGCCAGCGACCAGTACGGGTAATTCAGCCGGCGGCGCAGCCGGTTGGTCCAGCGGTTGGCGAACAGCAGCACGTCGTACATCCAGTCGCCGAACACGCCGGTCAGCCAGCCGCCGCACTTG
>JAGRHI010000296.1:0-5187 GCA_020445045.1 Candidatus Competibacteraceae bacterium | reverse complement strand
GTTCGTCGCCGTGGGTCACCAGAAAGCGCCGGCCGTCGGCGGTATGGTGTTCGTATTCCGCCACCAGTTCGACCCCGCCCACCAGCAGCCCCAGATAATCGCGCGCCACCTCGTCGTGGTTGCCGGGAATGTAGATCACCCGCACCCCCTGTCCGGCCTTGGCCAGCAGGGATTTCAGCACGCGACCGTGCCCCGCCGGCCAGCGCCCACCCTTGCGCAGGCTCCAGAAATCGATCAAATCACCAACCAAATAAAGCCGTTCGCACTCAACGACTTCCAGAAAATCCAGCAAAAATTGGACCTTGCAATCCTTGAATCCCAGGTGGACATCGGAGAGCCAAACGGCTCGGTATCGGTATGGCTGCATGAATCCGCCCTGCGTCGCTCATGAATGACGATAGTCAGCGGAATTTGCCCTGGCGATATGAAGATTTGGCAACAAGCCGGTGAATTCTTGGTAACCGTTTGACGACACCGGGCCTTCATGCCCTGCCATACCGTACGGCGATGGTATTTCCGGCCCTACCGTCAATTCGCGAGTGCAATCTATACGATACTGGGCTTGGACGATTCTAAGCGATAAAACTCGTAACTATGTGGCGTGTACCCCAGAACGGTAAATAGCCGCGCTATCCCGATATTCGGTTATTGAGCTTGGCTTGCAACCCACCTCATCAGCATGAGCCTTGAGTCCTTTCCCTTCAGCCCCGAGGCTATAAAGCCCCTAATTTCCTCATCACCAACGTCCAGGATAGGGATCGCTCCGAGGTCGGAGGACAAAAGGTACGCCGCCTCTAACTTTTAGATTTTTCGCAACGTATTCGGCTGGCATGACACCGGCACAACCAGGGGCTTTATTGGCGGAATTGTAATAATAAAAAGCCGCATTGCCATTTTGCCGACCTTGGCTGAGCAAGGCGACCCAATGCCCACTATTGCCGACTCCTTGTGCTAGCAACAACCCAAAATTTTTCCGACTCGGAAAATTCTCGGTGATCAGTTGTTGCAACCCGTCCTGAGTAGGAAAATTCCATTTATCGATGCCATAGCCGTGAATCCCGCGATGTTTCAGATATTGCAACATTCCGTCACCGTATAGCCCCAGGGTTCCCCACATCGGCCCATTAATGATCTTGTGCCATTTGCTGGCAAGAAAATCGTTGCGCGCCAAATAAACATCCTCATGAGTCATCTGGAGCGTTCCGGGATTGGGGTTATTAAACAACAAACTGATGACGTAGCCGGCAAAATAGCCGCAATCGCTGGAGCCGATGGCTTGTCCAACAAAACTGATATGAGGCATGGGGACTCGTTGCAGTGTAAAATTAGTGGAAGAAAATCAGCGGGCGTGTCGGTGACGCGATTCCAACCAAATCAGAGGCGTTTCCGCTGACCTTCTGAGCGTAGCCGGTTCTTAGGTGTCGCTGCAAGAGCAAGATGGCCGAGCGCATTCAGGCTAGTAGGCTGACGCACTGATTTTGACAGGTGTTTTCGTGTCATTGTGTTTGATAAACAAATAGTTTTTTGGGAATTTACCTATCAAAACTTCCGCGGCAGCCCACTAGAACAGTTAGGCGGTGTGGAGAGCTTTATAAGCAGGTGGAGTCACAGCAGGAAAAAATCAATCAATACCCGATGCTTCAGGACGGCACCGTCCCGATGCAAACCCGCACCCAGCATTTGGTGGTTGGCCTCAACGCCGTCGGTATACGGCGCAAATGCGGGGACAACTGGCCGTGCCTAAAACCGTGCCTAAAACACTGTAGGTAATGCGCTGATGCAGCAACCCTCTTTGAGTTGTGGAAACTGTGGACGGTCGAGCCAAATCCCCCTGCCGCTGACGCGACGCCCCCCTTTGAAAAAGGGGGGTTGGGGGGATTTCCGCTCGCGAGTCGACCACAATTTATTGAGGAGAACTATAATCCTGCATCGACCGTGGAGAAGATGAGCATTGTCGTCACGCCGGAAACGCAAGAGGTGATTCATGAGTTCGATCTTCGAATTGCTTGCCAACTGGATTATGGTCAATTATGGGCTTGAATCCTTGGTTGAAAAGCTACGGACGTTCCAGCAACAAGGAGCCGTCACTGGAAAATTGCAGCCGACCGGAAATCCCAACGTTTTTTTGCAAGAGGTGCCTCGAACCGCCAACCCCAGCTCGAAGATCGAAATAGGACAAATCAAATGGACCCACGGCGTACTTGAAGGCGCTTGGGGAAAAACCCGATGCACCGCCATACTGCAATATACCTTGCCCTTGGCAAAGAACGGGAATTATGTACCGCTGTTGATGGCCATTCGGTTGAATGCCGATATCAAGCTGAAACCCAAGAAGGAATTCAAGGACATCAAGGAATTTGCACCTCTTTATCGGATGTTGAACGAAGATGATCGATTCCTGGGAAACAAGGCCGCTTTCTGTGCCGCCATGGCAACGAGAACCATCAGCGAATACAATAAATTTGGTACCGTGGAAGGCGTTTTATACCACGAGTTGCTGCACGTCATGCTCGCCAAGAGCTTTGCCGAACAACTGCAAAAACGAACGTTCCAGCAACTGTCGGGTAGCGGTTATGAAACCCGTGAAAAAGCGCTGGCCGCTTTCCTCGATATCGTCGACGAGGTGTGGAAAGAGTGGCGCGGCTTGTTGCTCCACGACGCCGATTTCAAGGATGAACGGTTTGTCTGGGAAAAGGAATGCGCTTACTACATCAAACAGTATGAAAAGGCATGAAAACCGGCATTCGCCGTGGATCGCGATCGAATGCAATTGTCCGGTGTGAGGTGAAACATGAAGACACCATCGTTAGCCATCGTCTTGGGTTTAACGCTGGCATGGACCCCTACCCTGTTGGCGAAGCCTGCCGACTGCGCGGCGACCAGTCCGCCGACCCGGGTGGCTCTGGTGGAACTCTACACCTCCGAGGGTTGCAACAGTTGTCCCCCGGCGGACCGCTGGCTGAGTCGCCAGACGGAGGGAGCATGGGATGCGCGCCAGGTCGTGGCGCTGGCCTTCCATGTCGATTACTGGGATCGCCTGGGTTGGAAGGATCGCTTCGCCCAGCCTGCGTTCAGCGCCCGACAACGGGCGTTGGCGGCGCAGCAGGGCTCCCGGACCGTGTACACGCCGCAAGTGCTGGTCAGCGGTCGGAGCCTGCCGCAGTGGCAACGGCCGGAGGTGTTCCAGCAGGAGATCGCCAATCTCACCGCGCAGCCGGCGCCGGCCGATCTTCGGGCCGAACTGATTTCCGAACCGGACCGGTGGCGGGTGCGGGCCAGCGGGCAGGCGCGCGCGCCAGTGGCGCGAGGCGAGCTGGGCCTGTTCGTGGCGATTTACCAGGACCGTCTCGACAGCCAAGTCACGGCGGGCGAGAACGCCGGGGAACGGTTACGTCACGACCGGGTAGCGCGGGCACTGCTCGGACCGCTGGCCATCGACCCCGACGGAGGTTTTGCCCACACCGTTGCGGTGCCCTTGCCGGATGAATTCGTGGCGCGCGATGCCGGTGTGGTGGTTTTCCTGCAGCGGCTCCGGACCGGAGAGGTGTTGCAGGCGCTGGCGTTAGCCGCTTGCGCCGGTTGAGCGGCCCACCATCCGCGCTTCACGGATCGGGAACCACCACCACCGCGACCGTCGGTTCGGTATCGGCGCGGTGTTCGCGCACCCAGGCCAGCCCGGCGGCGATCGCCGCCTCGGCATCGGGAAAATAGGCGAACTGTTCGATCAACTGGCCATCCTCCATCAGCATGGCCACATAGGGTTTGTCCAGGTTCGCGGTACAAGGAAAGCGGCGAACTTCCAGGGTCAGTGTCATGGTCAACCTCCACAAGTCGTGCGGAACTATGCAATATCCGCCATAGTGTATCCATATCGTTCTGGCAATCCGCCACGGAACCGGTTCGCATCGCACCGACTCTGAGTTTGCGGTACCCGTTTTGCCGCCAAGTCCGATTCCGCCGTCCAGCGCCCGTCACGGCCATGCATTCTCCCAACAGATCCCGATCCCGTCCCAATTCGCCAGGCGCCTTGGCCGATTTCGTCGCACGTTATCCTCGGTTGTTCGTGCTGACCGGTGCCGGTTGCAGCACCGATTCCGGCATTCCCGATTATCGCGACCGCAACGGCGACTGGAAACGCCGGCAGCCGGTGCGCTATCAGGAGTTCGTGGCCAGCGAACGGACCCGGCAGCGTTACTGGGCGCGCAGTCTGCTTGGCTGGCCTGCCTTTGCCCGCGCCCGGCCCAATGCCACCCACGCCGCGCTGGCCCGCTTGGAGGCGGCCGGCTTTGTCCATCAACTGGTGACCCAGAACGTCGATGGTCTGCATCAGCAGGCCGGTAGCCGGCGGGTGATCGATCTGCACGGCCGGCTCGATGCCGTGGTCTGCCTGGCTTGCGGAATCCGGGAATCTCGCGCCGCAATGCAAAGCGCGCTGGAACGGGATAATCCCTCATTCGCCGCGTTGGCGGCGGCGGCCGGTCCCGACGGCGACGCCGATCTGGACGATGCGGAGTTCGGCGAGTTCCGGGTCCCGGGTTGCGCGCGGTGCGGGGGGATGTTGAAACCGGCGGTGGTGTTTTTCGGCGAAACCGTGCCCAAGCCTCGGGTCGAGCGCGCTTGTCAGCGGCTGGCCGACGCCGATGCCTTGCTGGTGGTCGGTTCCTCGCTGATGGTGTTTTCCGGTTATCGTTTCTGCAAGCTGGCTATCGCTCGCGGCCAGCCCATCGCCGTGCTCAATCTCGGCCGCACCCGCGCCGACGGCGAACTGACCCTGAAGCTGGAGCAGAACTGCGAAGCGGCGTTGGCCGATCTACTGGAACGGCTGTGTCTCCACGACGCTTGGTCATGACATGGACCACGATCCGGATCGAAGCGCCCGGAATTCGCATCGCCATGGCATGGCGCGATGATGCCGGCGGCCATGGCGCTCAGGCGCATTTCGTGAGTGGTTTTTCATGGTCCGGTTGATCGCTTCACGAACCAGTCGGCGCGCCGGTTTCGGGTTGGCGCTGGCGTTCGCCATCGTTTGCGCGCTCCTGGCGCTGGATCGTTGCTGGCCACCGCCGGTCGAGCGTGCCCGGCAGGTTTCAGCCCTGGTGCTGGACGCCGGTGACCGCATCCTGCGCGCGTTCACCGCGCCGCCGGGCGTGTGGCGGCTGCCAGCGCGGCCGGAAGACGTGGACCCGC
>JAGRHI010000295.1:977-1888 GCA_020445045.1 Candidatus Competibacteraceae bacterium | reverse complement strand
AGGCTCGGCATCGGGGCTTCGACGGGGTGATCTGCGGCCACATCCACCAGGCGGCGTTGCGGGATATCAGCGGGGTATGCTACGCCAACGATGGCGATTGGATCGAAAGCTGCACCGCGCTGGTCGAGCACCGCGACGGCCGCTTGGAAGTCCTGCGCTGGACCGATGAAGCGGCGCGCTGTCGGGTGTGGACAGCGCCGGCGGTGGCGGAACCGGAGGCGGAACCGGAGGCGGCGTAGAACGGAGGTCCGTCGATCCCGTCTCGGCGCCGGCACCGGACGGGAAAGCGTTTAGCCCGGCACGCCGATGAAGTGGAAGTAGCGCCAGAGGCCGCCGTAGGCCCGCTGGACAGTGGCATCCAGCGGTCGAAAGTGGGCGTGTAGTTCCGGCAGCAACTGACCGGTCATCCGCACATGATTGACGCTCATCCAGCGCCGAAACGCCGACCGGTCCGAATCGTGGAAATCCACCACCGCGATCAGGCCGTCTGCGGCTAGATCCTGACGGACGTTGGCGATGACCGTTTCCCAGCCCGGATTGATCATGCTCAGACAGTAAGACAGGACGATCAGATCGAAGCCGGGCCGATGGTCCGGCAATCCGGCGTAGGGCTGATGCAACAGGGTGATCCGGTCACCGTATGGCGCCAAGCGGCGGCGGGCACGGGCGAGCATGTCGGCCGAGAGATCCAGC
The DNA here is from genome assembly GCA_020445045.1 of Candidatus Competibacteraceae bacterium. Classification (GTDB taxonomy): domain Bacteria; phylum Pseudomonadota; class Gammaproteobacteria; order Competibacterales; family Competibacteraceae; genus Competibacter. The sequence continues at coordinate 1,195 of JAGRHI010000295.1, read as the reverse complement.
CCGGTGAGCCGTGCTTGAGGAAAGCGTCGCACCATCCGCACCAGATTGCTTCCGGTGCCGCAACCGATTTCCAGGATGCTCGCCGGTGTGCGCCAGGAGGCCAGCCGTTCGATCAGATCGGCGCGGCCGAACAGGAAACTCCAGCGGGTGGCATCGTAAATGCGGGCATGGAACCGGTAATAGCGTTGCAGCACGCGGTCCGGCGCGGTGGTCGCGGT
>JAGRHI010000295.1:0-884 GCA_020445045.1 Candidatus Competibacteraceae bacterium | reverse complement strand
CGCACGGTGGATTTCACCCATTCCGGCAGGAAATTCAATTCCGGGCTGGCCGAGCGCAGCATGATTTTGCTGCCGGGCCGGCTGTTGGCCAGAATCAGCTCCCACTCCTCGCGCAACGCTTCCGGCTTGTGCCAGGCCAGCCAGTCCTGGTGATCCAACAGCACGAAATGGCTGTAGGCGCCAGGATGTTCCTTGAGAAAATGGCTGACGGTAGCGTTGTGGGTACGCACCCGGCCGACATTAGCGTGCAACTGTTCGAAGTTCTCCGGCTTGAGGTAATTCGGGCAGCAATCCGGGGTGTAGGAGCCGGTCAGGTACACCCGCCAGAAGTAGTTGTCGTGGATCAGCACTTCGGTGAGCACGTGCCGCAGCTTGGCGCTGACGTAGCCCACCATCCCACCGGGATACTGGGTATTGATCAGCCGGATCTGCGGTCGTGGCACCCCCAGCATGGCCATGGTCATCGGCTGCTTGACCAACCAGGAGGTGAAGCGACCCCACAGCACCGACTCGATCTGCTGGTAGATGTCCCGCTGTTCGGCCAGGGTCCGGGCATCCAGCAGATCGAGCAGTCGCGAACGCAGCTTGCGATCGGCGCTCAACAGATAGCGGCTCAGAATCCAGGCGACCGCCCCGGAGGTGCCGTAGTAGTAGAACGATTTCTTGCGGCTGGTGTTATCGAAGTAGTCGATCTTTTCGTCCCAGAAGGCTTGGGCGTAGGCCGGCAGACTGTGCCGGGCCGCGCGGTAGATCTTGCGGAACGCCTGGTGCGAGCCGTTCCCGAACAGATTGAACAGATCGGCGAAATCGCCCCGTTCGATCAGCGCCAGCTTGAGATGCAACAGAGCATTCTGGCGCGGGTTGACGTCGACCGCGTGAATTTC
>JAGRHI010000294.1:5602-6071 GCA_020445045.1 Candidatus Competibacteraceae bacterium | reverse complement strand
CGGGAGCGCACTATACGGATTGCTTTCCAGCCTGTCAATCGTTTCCGATTCATATTCTTGTAACCATTTCGAAACGTTCTCATGACTCAAAAAAAACGTAGTTCCTGGCGACAGATGGACCCATTTCTGGCCCGGGAACAGGAGCAGTACGGCCGTCCCTCCCCCAGCCGCGAGTTCATTTTGCAATATCTGGAAGAGCGGGGGATGCCACTGACCTTGGAAGCCTTATGCACCGAATGGGGCCTGGAGGAGGGCTGGGAGGTCGAAGCCTTGTCTCGTCGCTTGCGGGCCATGGAGCGGGACGGGCAGCTGATCCGCAATCGCCGCGAAGGCTACGGGCCGGTCAGCAAGATGAACCTGGTGACCGGGCGAGTGATCGGTCATGCCGAAGGCCACGGCTTCCTGATCCCCGACGAAGGCGGCGATAGCCTGTTTCTCTCCCCCCGGCAGATGCGCAAGCTGCTGCACG
>JAGRHI010000294.1:1288-5530 GCA_020445045.1 Candidatus Competibacteraceae bacterium | reverse complement strand
GCGGTGGTCGAGGTGCTGGAGCGCAACACCGAGACCGTGGTGGGCCGGTTTTGCGAGGAGCGCGGCGCCTGCTTCGTCATTCCCGACAACAAGCGCATCAATCAGGACATCATCGTGCCGCCCGACGGTCGCGGCGATGCTCAAGCCGGGCAGATCGTCATCGTCGAACTGATCGAACAGCCCAGTGGGCGAACCCGGCCGTTGGGCCGGATCAAGGAGGTGCTGGGCGAGCACATGGCGCCGGGAATGGAAATACGGATCGCCATCGCCAGTCACGGTATTCCGGTGGAATGGCCGGAGACGGCATTGGTCGAAGCGCGCGATTTTGGCGAGGCGGTGCCGGAAGCGGCCAAGCAGGGCCGCTGGGATTTACGGGCGACGCCGCTGGTGACCATTGATGGTGTCACCGCCCGCGATTTCGACGATGCGGTGTACTGCGAGCGGCGCGGCGCCAACTGGCGACTGCTGGTGGCCATCGCCGATGTGTCCTGGTATGTGCGGCCGGGCACGGCGCTGGATCAGGAAGCGCGCAAGCGCGGCAATTCGGTGTATTTTCCGGACCGGGCCATTCCGATGTTGCCGGAAGCGCTGTCCAACGGCTTGTGCTCGCTGAACCCCGAGGTGGACCGATTGTGCCTGGTCTGCGAGATGACCTTCAACGCCGGGGGTCGCATCGTCCGCTCGCGTTTCGCCGAAGCGATGATGCACTCCCACGCCCGGTTGACCTACGATACCGTGGCAACCATNNCATCGTCGTCGACCGCGATCCGCGAATCCGCACCGAATTCGCCAATCTGGTACCACACCTGGATCGATTGCACGATCTATATCAAGTGTTGCGGACCGGCCGGGAACGGCGCGGAGCCATGGATTTCGATACCCAGGAAACCGTGATCGAATACGGGGCGGATCGCAAGATCGAGCGGATTTTGCCGACCGAGCGCAACGACGCGCATCGTCTGATCGAGGAGTGCATGATTTCCGCCAACGTGGCGGCGGCGCGCTTTCTGCAACGCCACAAGATGCTGGGTTTATACCGGATTCACGAGGGGCCGAGCACGGATCGCCTGAACAAGCTGCGTGCCTTTTTGGGCGAGATGGGGCTGGGGCTGGGTGGTGGCGCCAAACCCTCGCCGCTGGACTATACCCGACTACTGGCGCAGGTCCGCGACCGGGCCGACGCCCATCTGATTCAGACGGTGATGCTGCGTTCCTTGGCTCAGGCGGTCTATAACCCAGGCAATGCCGGTCATTTCGGGTTGGCGTTGGAAGCTTACGCCCATTTCACGTCGCCGATCCGTCGCTATCCCGATTTGCAGGTGCACCGGGCCATCCGCCACGTGCTCAACGGCGGCAAGCCGGCCGATTTCCCTTATGTCCACGCCGATCTGATCGGTTTGGGCGAGCATTGCTCGATGACCGAGCGGCGGGCCGACGAGGCGGTGCGCGATGCGGTGGAGTGGTTGAAGTGCGAGTTCATGCTGGACAAGATCGGGCAAGTATTCGACGGCATTATCACCGGGGTCACGGGTTTCGGCCTGTTCGTGGAATTGCGTGAGGTATTCGTGGAGGGTTTGGTGCATGTGACTTCCTTGCGCAATGATTATTACCAGTTCGATCCGGTGGGTCACCGTCTGCATGGTGAGCGGTCCGGGCAGGTCTATCGTTTGGGTGATGGCTTGCGGGTACGGGTGGCGCGGGTCGACCTGGACGAGCGCAAAATCGATTTCGAGCCGCTCGAAAGCGAACGCGGCGAGAAGACGGAACGTCGAGGCCAGCGGAGTCGTCGCCGGCGCAGGGAATGAAGCCCATGGCCGAGGAACTGATTCATGGTGTGCACGCGGTGGCGGCGGCGCTGAAATACGAGCCGGAGCAGTTGCGTGGCTTGTGGGTGGAGGTGCAGCGACGGGATGCGCGGATACAGGCGCTGCTGGACGCCGCCGCCGATCGAGGGGTGCCGATTCGGCCAGTCAACCGGGCTGAATTGGATCGCATGAGCGGCGGTGCACGCCATCAGGGTATCGTCGCGCGGTTGGCGGTTCAGCGGCGGACGCACGACGAGGCGGATTTGCCGGCCTTGCTGGCGGCGGCTGGACCGGCGCTGCTGCTGGTGCTGGACGGAGTGCAGGACCCGCACAACCTTGGCGCTTGCCTGCGTGGCGCGGCGGCGGCGGGCGCGCGGGCCGTGATCGCGCCCGCCGACCGCGCCGCCGGTTTGAATGCGACGGTGCGCAAGGTAGCCTGCGGCGCGGCGGAGATCGTACCGTTCATCGCGGTGACCAATCTGGCGCGGACATTACGTGAGTTGCGGCAACGAGGACTTTGGATTGTCGGCGCGGCCGGCGAGGCGGACGCTAGCCTGTATGAAGTGGATTTCACCTTGCCGACCGCCATCGTGCTGGGCGCCGAGGAGAAGGGGTTGCGGCGGCTGACCCGCGAGGGTTGCGACCGGCTGGCGCGAATCCCGATGGTCGAGAACGGGGTCGAAAGTTTGAACGTGTCGGTGGCGGCGGGGATTTTTCTGTTCGAGGCGCGGCGGCAGCGCGGCGTGAACGGTTGATGGAGGTCCATGATGGATGCGGCGGCATTGGCGGAAAAGTGGCGGGAAGTGGTCGATAACCCGTATTTGCGGGATTTCCCCTTCAAGCTGGAGTTGAACGAGGACGGCAAGGTGGAATTTGCGATGAGTCCGGCGAGCAATCGGCATTCCCATTGGCGGTTCAGGATCGGGGTTATGTTGGAGCGGGCGCTGGGTGGCGAAGCACTGGTGGAATGCTCGATTCTGACCGGCAAGGGTGTGAAGGTCGCGGACGTGGTTTGGTGTTCGCCCGCTTTCTTGGCGCGGCATGGCTATGAGACGCCCTATCCAAAAGCCCCGGAACTGTGTATCGAAGTGGCCTCGCCATCCAACACCAGCGATGAACTGGCGAAGAAAACTCGGCTGTATCTGGAAGCGGGCGCGGTCGAGGCGTGGATCGTGTGTGGGGATGGGATCATGGAAGTATATGGTCCCGAGGGGCGGCGGACGCAATCGTTGTTTGGAATCGCGGTGGCGCCGCTTGAGTTATGAGGGAAATCAGCGTGTCGAGATGAGCGATTCGTACTGCGTCATCTCCAGATACCCCTGTCCCGCAACCGCTCGCTCTCCAGCGTGCCCGCCAACGGCCACCGCTCCTTCCCAATACCGTACCGTCAGCCGCATTTCCTGATCGGCGATTTTGGGGGTGACAGTCAGATCCATCTGCTCGGTCGGTACGCGCAGTCGCCAGCCGGCGGGATAGCGATCGCCGGTTTTCGAGCTGATCCATTCGCCGACTGGTTGTAAATCCACCTCGTTCCAGCGCAGCACGCGAGCCGATCCATCGGCCGCGACCAGTATGCCCTTGCTGAACGGATCGATGCCGCCATCCTTGCGGCGCAGCCGATAAAACATTACGTCCCGTCCATCGTCGAGTTGCAGCGCGAACCAATCCCAGCCGCTTTGCTCCGGCCCCAGCGCGCTGGTGCTCCATTCCCGGTCCAGCCAGCTCGCGCCGCTGACGGTGAAGACCTGTCCGCCGAGGCTCACCACGCCTCGGGTCGGTAGACGGGTTAGGGAGTAGTAGTAGGATGCGTTGCCGGGTTCGACGCTTTTCTGATACAAACCCTGTTCCCCTTGCAAGACCAGCGGCTTGGCGGTGTCCAGCAGCAGATCGACGGCGATGTCGTCTTGGTGCGCCCGCACCCGCAGTGGAAGCGTCTCAGGTCCGATGCTCGCTAGTTCCCAGTCTTCCAGCCAGACTCGCAGCGGCGCCGCTTGCGCGCCGGCTAGTCCCATCGCGCCTCGGCTGAAGCGTTCGAAGGCCCGATGCCTGTTATCGACTACGTCGGTCAGCGCGAAATGACCCATGTAGACCTGATTGGTGCGCCAAGCCGAATCCACGACCGGTACGGTCGGGGCCAGCGCGATGCGGAACAGAGTCAACTGGTAACCGAATTCCCGGCCGGTGGCATCGGCCAGATTGCCGGTCACGTACCACCATTCGTTGCGAAATTCCGGGTGCGGGCCGTGATCGGCGGGGAAGACGAACGGTCGCGGCTGGTAAGCTCGCTGGTAGCCGGCGCTGTCATCGCCGCCCAGAGCGGAGCCGACGCTGACATCGCCGCTCACGTTGCTTCGCGGCTGAGCGTGGAGCCAGAGGTAATAGCCGGTCGCCGCCAGAGCCAGCACGGCTGATAGGATCGCTAATCCAACTCGCCAAA
>JAGRHI010000294.1:0-1143 GCA_020445045.1 Candidatus Competibacteraceae bacterium | reverse complement strand
ACTTGAAACGGCAGGCTCCAGCCGAAGGCCCGGCGGTTGATCACGAAGATCAACACCGCCGCCAGCAGCAGCCCGGTCGGTAGCGCCAGCAAGCCGGCGGCGGCGCCCATGAACCCCGTTTGCAACGAGACCAGCCTGCCGATTTCTCCCGCCGTCATGCCGGTGGCGCGCAGCACCGCGAACTCCCGCGCCCGCTCCAGTTGCAGGGCCAGCAGCGCGCTCAACATGCCGACCACCGCCACCAGGATTGCCAGTAGCCGCAGCACGTTGGTGATGGTGAAGGTGCGATCGAAGATGTCCATCGTGATGCCTTGGATGTCACGGTTGGAGCGGACCAGCAGCGGCTGAATCGGTCCCAGCCGTTCCCGCAGGCGTGCCCGCAAGGTCGTCGGATCCGTGCCCGCCGCCGCGAATATCGCCGCTGAACCGACCGCCGGATCGTGCCAATAGCGTTCGTAACCGGCGCGGTGCAACAGAATCCGGCCGTGCTCCGAACCGTAATCCAGGAATACTCCGGCGATGGCGAACGAGTGTGGTCCCTGTGCGGTCGATAGCGTTATCCGATCGCCAGCCGAGAGCTGGCGGCGGTAGGCCAGCGGTTCGGAAATCAACACGGCCTCGCCGGTTTGGAACAGCCGCCAAGTGGTGTCCGCGTCACCAGCGGTTAGGCGATAGCCAGCTTGAGAGGCGGGGGCCAGTTCCGCCGCGATCAGGGTTACGGGGCGGCGCTCCAGCTCGATCTTGAGGGCGCGATAGGTGGAGATCGCCGCCACGCCTGGCGTATCCCGCAGCACCGCCAGCGCGGCGGGAACCAGTACATCCGAGCGGTCGCCGCCGTCTTCGACGGCGGGAGAGGCGACATAAAGATCGGCGTTCAGCAGGTCGTCGATCCAGATCGCCACGCCGCTGCGAAAGCTATCCACCATCACCCCGACACCAACCGTGGTGGAAAAGGCGACCATCAGCGCCGCGACCGCGATGCCGGTGCGGCTCAGATGGCGGGCGACATCGCGATTGGCCATTCGCGCCAGCAATCCCAGTCGGGTGGTCAGCGGCCGGCTCAGCAGGACCAGCCCGACCATGGTCGGTGGTGTCAGCAGCGCACAGCCCAGAATCAGCAGGCAATAGTTCGGACAGTTTTTG
>JAGRHI010000035.1 GCA_020445045.1 Candidatus Competibacteraceae bacterium | reverse complement strand
GCTATTACATGCATCAACGGTCCACCCTGAATGGCAGGAAAGATCGCTGAACTGATGGCCTTCTTGTGTTGCTCCCTTATCAAAATCACACCGCCACGTGGACCGCGCAGACCCTTGTGTGTAGTGGAAGTGACGAAATCCGCAAATGGCACGGGGTTAGGATAAACCCCACCAGCAATCAGACCGGAGTAGTGCGCCATATCCACCATAAAATACGCGCCAACGTCATGTGCGACGTTGGCGAAGCGCTCAAAATCAATTCGAAGCGCATAGGCAGAAGCGCCGGCAATGATCAATTTTGGCCGTTTCGCGTGTGCAATCCGTTCCATTGCATCGTAATCAATCTCTTCGCGCTCGTTCAGGCCATAACTGTGGACCTCAAACCATTTACCGCTGATGTTGAATGGCATACCGTGGGTGAGGTGACCACCCTCCGCCAAACTCATGCCGAGAATGGTGTCGCCCGGTTTCAATACCGCGAAGAACACAGCTTGATTGGCCTGCGAGCCGGAATGTGGTTGCACGTTAGCCGACTCGCTACCGAACAGATCTTTGAGCCGCTGTATCGCTAATCGCTCGGCCTCGTCGACCACGTCGCAGCCACCGTAGTAGCGTCTGCCAGGATAACCTTCTGCGTATTTGTTGGTTAGTTGTGAACCCACAGCCGCCAATACCGCAGGGGAGGTGTAGTTCTCGGAGGCGATGAGTTCAATGTGCTCTTCCTGTCGAAGTGCCTCACTACAAATCACCTCCCAGATTTCTGGATCAATTTGTTTGATAGTGTGAGCGCGGTGATCAAACACAAGGAACCCTCAGTTTAGCCAGATAAGCAAATCGATTTAATCGATTCTATTTTGAGCTGCGACTATAAATTAACATAATTCAATTTGTCAACCATCATTTTGCACCCATGCCTTACACTTTGATCTTTTTTGAGTAAGGGGGATGACCGTAATCGTTTCGATCCCGTTGATGGGGAAAGGCACTTACCCTTCAAGGCATTGGGACCAAACCCAGTCCTGGTGGCTTAAATATTTTTCTTAATATATTTCATGGTGTTGTCGTTGCATTCGATCTTGCGATACCTTGTCGAACAGTTCCCGGTCCCGACCATGGCCCGAGCTGCATTGGAGTGCTGCCTGAACCCGATGTAACTCGACGTTTGGTTCGAGACGGTGGTCGAAAGACAGTACACGCGCACCCTGCTGTTCTTCATCTTGTTCGAGTTGATGATGCAATGCAGGTGGTCAATCACCAGCAGCCCTCGATCCATGCGGCCTATCAAGCGACCCAAGCACCAATCGCGGTGTCAGTGACATCGTCTATAACAAGATTGATGAGTTGGAACCGGGTACCTGGTGCCCTTGGTGCGCCACAGCACCAAACAGGCAACGACCTTGATCGCGGAAACCGGTGGGGCGCGGCCGGGGTTGTTGGCCGGCTATCGGGTGAAGGTGTTGGGTGGAAATGCGCTGGCCGGCCGAGAGCATCGCCTGGCCGAGACGCGCGGCCAAACGGCCGTGCCCTTACCGGGCAAGATGCTGCTGGTATTCAATCTGGCTCTGGATGGGATCGGCGATTGGATGCCGGTCCGGATGCTCACACCCAGGAACGGGCCTTGTTTCCGGCGGTGCTGGAGCGGACTCGGCTCAGAGAGTCGTGGATCGCGGACCGCAACTTTTGCATGCAGGGGTGGTTGCGGGGACTACACGAGCGCGGTGGAGCTGGTGCGCGCGCGCACTCGGTTCGCGCCGTTGGAGGACAGAGCAACGCTCAACACAACCTTTCTACCTCGTAAACCCCGCCGACCACCACATACTCGTCTTCGCCCTTCAACATCCCCGGCAACAAGCGATTGTAGAAAAACACCTTGGACGCGGGCACCTGGGTTCGCAGCATGTGATCGCCAAACTCCTCGGCGCGCTCGCGGCGGATGCTGAAGGAACTGAGGTTGTTGAGCAGCACGATCCAGCGCCGGCGGTCGGGTTTGGCCAGCACCTGGTCGTCGCTGAAGCGGTTGAAACCGCGATACAGGCTCAGATGCGCCGCCGCCGGTTGCTGACGCCGCTGTTCGTATTGACCATAGGCGTACAGCAGGTCGAGCTGCGCTTCCAGTGCATTGGTGTTGTACAACCCCCGGCTGCATGCCTCCAGAAAGTGCATGTAGGTATCGTCCCGGATGCGGTCGTCCAGCAACCCTCCGTGGAACCGCGCCAGCAGGCCGAAACGCGATTCCACCCAGGCTTTCAGCACCGCGCCTTCCCGGCTGTTGGGATCGAAAGCCCAGCCGCGCACCATGCGCAGGTAATCCGCCCGCCCGCGCAACTTGCGCCGACCCGGCATCAGGCCCACTTCCTCCAACGCCTCCAGCCGGAAGTACACCGTCATGTAGTCCATGAATCGCTGTGCCCGTTCGCCCGGCTCGGCCAATAGATCCAACGACCGAAACAATCGGTGGTGCAATTCCGCCACCCCGTCCAGCAACAACGGAGCCGGATGGCGCTGAAAAGTCAGGCCGCCCAGGATCATCGCCGGCAGGTTACAGCGGTTGATCGGCAGGTAGGAACCTTTCGGTAGGCGCGGCCCGACTTCCTCAACCGGCGCCGTAACCGCATTGTCATCAACCCGACAAACCGTCGCGTTTGTCATGTTCGGTTTCGATCCTTGTTGTCTCGGACAACAGTTGCGACTTATCAAACAATGCCTTATTTGCGATTTCTCTCTTGGCACGGTGTTTGAACCAGAGAACACGAAAGCAAGAATCACCATTCAGCGACTGGAGAGCAATACCATGGCGATGATACGTCAATGCGCAATTTACGGAAAAGGCGGTATCGGCAAATCCACCACCACTCAGAACCTGGTGGCGGGACTGGCCGCCGTCGGCAAGAAAGTCATGATCGTGGGTTGCGATCCCAAGGCTGACTCCACCCGATTGATGCTGCATGCCAAGGCCCAGAGCACGATCATGCAAATGGCGGCGGACGCCGGCACGGTCGAGGATCTGGAGCTGGACGACGTATTGAAAGTGGGTTACGGCGGTGTCCGCTGTGTCGAATCCGGCGGCCCGGAACCCGGCGTCGGCTGCGCTGGCCGCGGCGTCATTACCGCCATCAATTTCCTGGAAGAGGAAGGCGCCTACGAAGAAGAACTCGACTTCGTGTTTTATGACGTGCTGGGCGACGTGGTCTGTGGTGGATTCGCCATGCCGATTCGCGAAAACAAGGCCCAGGAAATCTACATCGTGGTGTCCGGCGAGATGATGGCGATGTACGCCGCCAACAACATCGCCAAGGGCATCTGCAAATACGCCACCTCCGGCAGCGTGCGGCTGGCCGGCTTGATCTGCAACTCCCGCAAGACCGACCGGGAAGCGGAGTTGATCACGGCCCTGGCCGAACGGCTGGGCACCCAAATGATTCATTTCGTGCCGCGCGACAACGTGGTGCAACGCGCCGAAATCCGTCGGATGACCGTCATCGAGTACGACCCCAACTGCCATCAAGCGGACGAATACCGCGAGTTGGCTCAGAAGATCGTCGACAACAAAAAGTTGGTGATTCCCACGCCGCTGACCATGGATGAACTGGAAGACCTGTTGCTCGAATTCGGGATTCTCGACGAGGAAGACGAATCCATCGTCGGCAAGACCGCCGCCGAAGAAGCCAATCTGTGCGCCACTGCTTGACCGTGATCTCCGGCCGTACCGGACAAACACGAGGAACCGTCCATGACCATGAACCGCCAAGAAACCGAACAACTGATTCAAGAAGTGCTGGAAGTCTACCCGGAAGCCACCGGCAAGCAACGCGCCAAGCATCTGATGGCCAACGACCCCACTCTGGAAAAATCCAACAAGTGCATCGTTGCCAACAAGAAGGCGCTGCCCGGCGTGATGACCGCGCGCGGCTGCGCCTACGCCGGCGCCAAGGGCGTGGTGTGGGGACCGGTCAAGGACGTGGTCAACATCTCGCATGGCCCGGTCGGCTGCGGGCAATTTTCCCGTGCGGGTCGCCGTAACTACATCACCGGCCACAGTGGCGTCAACGTGTTCGGCGACATGAACTTCACCTCGGATTTCCAGGAAAAGGACGTGGTGTTCGGGGGCGACAAGAAGCTGGCCAAGTTGATCAGCGAGATCGATACCCTGTTCCCGCTGGCCAAGGGTGTCACCGTGCAGTCGGAATGCCCCATCGGCCTGATCGGCGACGACATCGAAGCCGTGGCCAAGAAATCGGCCAGGGAAATCGGCAAGACGGTGGTGCCGGTACGCTGCGAAGGTTTCCGGGGCGTCTCCCAGTCCCTCGGTCACCATGTCGCCAACGATTCGTTGCGCGACTGGGTGTTGCATAACCGCGATGAAGACAACGGCTTCGAGTCCACGCCTTACGACGTGGCGATTACCGGCGACTACAACATCGGCGGTGACGCCTGGAGTTCGCGGGTATTGCTGGAGGAGATCGGCCTGCGAGTCATCGCGCAATGGTCCGGCGATGGCTCGATCCCGGAAATGGAATCGACCCGCCACGCCAAGCTGAATCTGCTGCACTGCTACCGCTCGATGAATTACATCAGCCGACACCTGGAAGAGAAGTACGGTATTCCCTACATGGAATACAACTTCTTCGGACCGACCAAGATCGCCGAGAGCCTGCGCAAGATCGCCGCGTTCTTCGACGACACCATCAAGGAAAACGCCGAGCGCGTCATCGCCAGACATCAACCGGTCATGGACGCCATCATCGCCAAATACCGTCCTCGGTTGGAAGGCAAGCGGGTGATGCTGTTCGTCGGCGGTCTGCGGCCTCGCCACGTCATCGGCGCCTATGAAGATTTGGGGATGGAAATCATCGGCGCGGGCTACGAGTTCGCCCATAACGATGATTACGACCGCACCTTCAAGGAAGTACAGGACGGCGCGTTGATCTACGACGACGCCACCAGTTTCGAGCTGGAATCCTTCGTGGAACGGCTGAAGCCCGATCTGATCGGCTCCGGCATCAAGGAGAAATACGTGTTCCATAAGATGGGCATTCCGTTCCGGCAGATGCACTCCTGGGATTACTCCGGCCCCTATCACGGTTATGACGGCTTCGCCATCTTCGCCCGCGATATGGATATGACGATCAACAATCCCTGCTGGAAGAATTTACAGGCTCCCTGGAAACACACCGGCAGCACTGCGGCGTTGGAATCGGCGGCCGCCTGAAACCCGTCGCTTGGGTGAGGCCACAGGCCATAACCCAACATTCTTACCGTGTTGGGTCATGCGCTTCGCGCTAACGAGGATTTAGTCATGCAAGACGTTGAAACGATCAAACCAGGCTTTCCGCTATTCAATACCGATGAATACCAAGAAGCCTTTGCTCGCAAGCGGGTGTTCGAGGAAGCGTATCCTCGCGAAAAACTGGAAGAAGTATTCCAGTGGACGACCACCGAGGCTTACAAGGAGCTGAATTTCCAACGCCAGGCGCTGACCATCAACCCGGCCAAGGCCTGCCAACCATTGGGCGCGGTGTTGTGCGCGCTGGGCTTTTACAAGACCCTGCCTTACGTCCACGGCTCGCAGGGCTGCGTCGCTTACTTCCGCACTTACTTCAACCGTCATTTCCGCGAACCGATCGCCGCCGTCTCCGACTCGATGACCGAAGATGCGGCGGTATTCGGCGGACAGAAAAACATGTTCGAGGGGTTGGAGAACTCCAAGGTCATGTATCAGCCGGAAATGATTGCGGTGTCGACGACCTGCATGGCGGAAGTCATCGGCGACGACCTGAACGCTTTCATCAACAACGCCAAGAAGGACGGGCGGGTGCCGATGGACTTCCCCACCCCGTTCGCCCATACCCCGAGCTTTGTCGGCAGCCATACCACCGGCTGGGACAACATGATGGAAGGCATCCTGCGCTACTTCACCCTGAATTCGATGGAGGGTAAGACGGTCGGCGGCAACGGCAAGCTCAACATCGTGGCCGGTTTCGAGACCTATCTCGGCAACCTCCGGGTGATCAAGCGGATGCTGAAGGAAATGGATGTCGATTACACCTTCCTGTCCGATCCCGAGGAGGTTCTCGATACCCCGACCGACGGTGAATTCCGCATGTACGCGGGCGGCACCACCCAGGACGAGCTCAAGGACGCGCCCAACGCCATCGATACGCTGTTGTTGCAACCGTGGCAGTTGCCCAAGACCAAGAAATATATCGAGGATACCTGGAAGCAACCCGTCAGCTCGATTCGCATCCCCATGGGACTGAGTTGGACCGACGATTTCCTGATGAAAGTGTCGGAACTCACCGGCAAGCCGATCCCCGAGTCGCTGGCTCTGGAACGCGGTCGACTGGTGGACATGATGACCGATTCCCACACCTGGTTGCATGGCAAGCGTTTCTCGGTCTATGGCGATCCCGACTTCGTGACCGGCATGTGCCAATTCCTGTTGGAACTGGGCGCCGAACCCCTGCATGTGCTGTGTCACAACGCCAACAAGCGCTGGACCAAGGACATCACCAAATTGCTCAAGGACTCGCCCTACGGTCAGGAAGCCGAAGTCTACGTCGGCAAGGATCTCTGGCATCTGCGTTCGCTGGTGTTCAGCAACAAACCCGATTTCCTGATCGGCAACTCCTACGGCAAGTTCAT
>JAGRHI010000293.1 GCA_020445045.1 Candidatus Competibacteraceae bacterium | reverse complement strand
ATCGGCCGTTGCAGCAGGCAGGAGCGAATCACGGTGGGAATGAATTTCTCGCCGTGCTGGTAGGGGCCGTAGTTGTTGGAGCAGTTGGTGGTGACCACCGGCAGGCCGTAGGTGTGGAAATAGGCCCGCACCAGATGATCGGAACCGGCCTTGGAAGCGGAGTAGGGCGAGTTGGGCGCGTAGGGCGTGGTTTCGCTGAAAGGCGGATCGCCGTGCTTGAGGGTGCCGTAGACTTCGTCGGTGGAGATATGGTGGAAGCGACAGTGCTCGGCGGTTTTCCCCCCCTCCAGCCAGGCCTCGCGAGCGGCCTCCAGCAGCGTGAAGGTGCCGACCAGATTGGTTTGCACGAAGGCCGCCGGGCCGGTGATGGACCGATCCACGTGGCTTTCGGCGGCGAAGTGAGCGATGGTGTCGATGGCGTGCTCGCGCAACAGCCGGTCCACCAGCGGCCGGTCGCAGATGTCGCCCTGGACGAAGGTATGCCGGGCGGGATCGGGCAGCTCGCGCAGGTTGTCCAGCGAACCGGCGTAGGTCAGCAGGTCGAGGGTGACGATGCGGGCATCCGGCTCGGTCGTCAGCAGGTGGCGGACGAAATTGCAGCCGATGAAACCGGCACCGCCGGTCACCAGTACGTTACGGGGATGATGTTCCATGAGGACTCGGTTCAGTGGAGTTCAAGGTCGAATTCGGCGATCACCGGAGCGTGATCGGACGGGCGCTCCAGCCGGCGCGGGGCTTTGTCCACCCAACAGGCGGTGCAGGTCGCGGCCAGCGCCGGGCTGATCAGGAGATGGTCGATACGCAGTCCCAGGTTGCGACGGAAGCCGGCGGCGCGGTAATCCCACCAGCTAAAGGTGTTTTCTTCCTGTGGAAACCGCCGAAACGCGTCCTGAAGACCCAGATCCAGCAGTCGCCGGAACGCGGCGCGCTCGGCGTCGCTGCACAAGATTTGCCCAGCCCAGGCGGTGGGGTCGTGCACATCGCGGTCTTCCGGCGCGATGTTGAAATCGCCCAGCGCGATCAAGCGGGGATGGTGGGCCAGTTCGGTTTCCAGCCATTGCGCCAGTTTGTCCAGCCAGTTCAGTTTGTAGGCGTATTTGTCGGAACCGACGGATTGACCGTTGGGAACGTAGAGGTTGATGACGCGCACCCCGCCGATGGTTGTGCCCAATACCCGCCGTTGCGGATCGTCCAATCCCGGCAGGTTGGCGATGGTTTCGCCGAGAGGCAAACGGCTGAGCACCGCCACGCCGTTGTAGGTTTTCTGACCGGCGAAAGCGGCTTGATAGCCGGCGCTGGCGATATCGAGCGTCGGAAAATCGGGGTCGGTCAACTTGGTTTCCTGCAAGGCCAGGATGTCGGGTTGCCGCTCGCGCAGCCAGTCCAGCACCTGCGGCAGGCGCACCTTCAGGGAGTTGACGTTCCAGCTTGCGATTTTCATGAAAATGATTTAAGTATTCTTAATATATATAATGGGTTATCTGTTTTATGTTAGGGTTGCGCGCCGCAGCGGCGATGTCGGCGGGAGACAAAAAAAATTAGTATAGCATCCCCTCCATCACCCAAGAGACCGATGAGGTGGACCTCGCTGGTCGGTATTGCCATGGCTTGTGGTCCACGGCGCGGGTCGTGGCGGATGCGCTCCGCCCCGACCCATGCGGGGATGGAAGCGGATGCCATTGATCTGGGGGTGATGAATCGATCCGCTGGCCGTCCGCCGGGTGACCTCATTTCACCCAGCGCATTTTCTTTTGCGGGATGACCCACTCATATGAGCTTTACGACGCTGATCGGCATACTTGCGGTGATGGGGGTTGGCCTGTGGTTCTGGCGCGATAGTCTCGGTGCCCGCGAACAGGCGCGCACCGCCAGTTCCCGCGCTTGCCGGCAGAGTAACGTGCAATTGTTGGATGATACCGTGGCGTTGGAGCGGCTGTGGCTGCGGCGCGACCGCGATGGTCGGCTCAAGGTGGAGCGGCTGTACGTGTTCGAGTTCACCGACACCGGCCAGCGCCGCCAAGTCGGCAGCGTGTTGCTGGTCGGCTGGCGGGTGGAAGTGCTGCATATGGAAGGCGGCGACCTGCTGCTGCCCTGAGTGTTCGCTCGGAAACGGGCGGACATTTCGGGAAAATGGCTCGCCGAGAGAGTATGGGCGATCTCGTTTCATGAACCCGGTATTCCCATCGCGTCAGGTTCCCAGCAGCGCCGCATAAACATGCAACAGCGCGATGGCCGCCCCCAGACACTTCAGGACATAGCCGGCATTCCAGCGCAGGAAGGCGTAGCCGTCGATCCCATAGCGGCCTTGCATCATCAGGTGCAGGCCGGATAGTGGGTTGGCCGGCACGCCGATGGCCCAACTCATCAACAAGGTGATCGCCAGCAGGTTGGGCTCGGGATGCAGCGGCGCCAACCAGACGCCGAAGCTGGCGATGGCGATGACCGGATGCACGCCCAGCGCGGCGGCGCCGACCATGACGACCAGCAGCAGGCTGGCCTGCGGCGCTCCGAAGCGCTCGAACGGCAGCCAATCGCCCAGCGATCCGGTCAGGCCGATCAGACCCGCCGCCAGCACGCCCGCCGCCAGGAACAGCGCCAGTTCGTTGACCGTGCTGGCCAATCCTCGCGCGATGTGCGCCTTGAGCGGCAACCAGGCCGTGAATCCCCGTTGCGCGATCAGAATCAGGACCGTCAACAGCGGCGCGCTGAAGGCGATGATGGCCAGAATCGACCAGGCCGGCACCAAGGCGTGGACGGTCAGCACGATGAGCACCAGTAGGCCGGGAATCCACAATGCGCTGAAACGCATGGGATAACCGATGAACGGCGCGCCCAGCTTGGGATTCTCGGGATCGATGTCGCGGGCGGTCAGCCAGAGCGCGAGCGCGGCCATCGGCAGGCCCGCCAGCACCACGACGCCCAGCCGCGCGCCCGGCGCGTAGGTCAGCGCGGCGGCCATGGCCGAAAAGAACGGCGACCAGAACGCCGCCGCCGCGAAGCCTCGCGTCAGCGCCAGCGCCCGGCGCTTGCCCAAGCGCCCGCGCGTGGCCATTCGGTCGCCCAGAATGACCACGGTGGATAGATTGATCACCGCGCCGAACAGATGCACGCCGAACAGGGTTCGCCATAAGGCTTTTCGACCACGCGGCGCGGGTGGATCGAGATCCATTCCTCCCGGTCGGGCCACCAGTCGCAGGAACGACACCGCCGCCAGCAGGCTGACCAGTCCCTGATTGCCGGCGAATATCGAGCTCGCCTGGAATGGCGCGCCGTGCAGCGTGCCCCAGGCGATGCCGGCGCCGCCGAGTCCGATCAACCAGGCGCTTTGAATGCGCTGCCGTCGGCCCAGCCGGTAACTCAGCAGCAGGGCGGCGGCCCAACCCAGTAGCCCGGCGGGGAGCAGTGACACGCCTGGGGCGACCGAGACGGCGATCATCAGCGTCAGCAGGATGCCGGCCAAGGCGTCACGCCGAGCCGGTGGCGGGAGGGCTGGAAAGGGGCGGCGTTGCACGGTGGTGTGGGATCGGATGGCGGCGGGCGGTTCAGACGCGATTCAGTGTCGCGGACTATGTTGACCGGTGGGTTTGGCTATAATGCCCAACTTATTTCAATTCGAACAATGCCGATGCGCGACGAGGTGGACGATGCGATTGATGAAGACGACAGCGACTGTGGCGGTGATACTGGCGGCGAGCTTGGTGTTGAGCGGCTGTCCGGCCAGTATGTCCGGTGGTGCTTATAGCCGTGGTCAGGCCCGTGAGGCCCAGGAAGTGCGCTTGGGCTATGTGGAGAGCGTCCGTCAGGTGCTGATCGAGGGGACCAAGAGCGGCGTGGGCGCGATGAGCGGCGCGGCCTTGGGCGGCGTGGCCGGCAGCACCATCGGCAGGGGTCGGGGCCAGGTGGCCGGCGCCATCGGCGGGGCGGTGCTGGGCGGACTGGCCGGCTCGGCGATCGAGGAGAACGCGACCCGGCAGCCGGGTCTGGAAATCACCGTCCAATTGGACAACGGCCGGATGTTGGCCGTCACCCAGGCGGCCGACGAGCCATTTTATCCCGGCGACCGGGTACGGGTATTGATCGGTTACGACGGCACGACCCGGGTGGCGCATTATTGAAATGGCTTTTCCGCGCTCGGACCCTTTCCCGTCACGGGACAGGGCCGATGACGCAGTGGATGGTCGGCCGTTTCCACCCGGCTAATGCAGCCGCTCCGTCGATGCCGGCAGGTCGGCGACGGTCGCGGCCCGCAAGTTTCGCCCACTTTCCGAGAACAGCAGCCGGCCTGGATGCAGGACCTGTCGCTCGACGCCCTGTTCGTCACAACGCTGGATCAGCCGGTCGATGATCGCATTCAAGCCCCGCGGCCGCAGTGGGTAGTGATGCTCCAGCCGCAGCAATTGTCCGCCGGCGTCCAGGGTGGTGACCGTATAGGCCAGGGTGCCTAGCTCCGAGTCGGCCTGATTGGTGATCGACATCCGCTGTTCCGGATGCTCGTTGTCGTTCTGAAAAATCGCCTCGACCAGATAATCCCCCGACAGGCAGGGAATTTCCCGGAACGCCGCCAGTGTCGTCTCGCCATCCGCGGTGGCCAGCGTGGCCTCCAGTCGCGGGTTGGCCAGTACCCAGCGCACATGCAGTCCGTAGGCGTCCAGCGCCAGTGCATATTGCCGTTGCAAGCGCGCCCAACGCCGGTAACCCGCGCCCAGTTCCGTTGCCGGCAAGGCATGGCCCGGCCCGAACTGCGCCCAGTCGTCGAAGGTATAAAACGGGGTATGGGCGTGATCGCCGGCCACCAGAAAGCGGTTGCCGCCATCCAGGGTCGCGGAACGAACGCCGGGCCGCTCGAACCAGGATTGCTCCAGCAATTCCCATAATGGCAGCAGCTCGTTGCCTTCCAGTTGTACTCGCAGCAGCGCGCACAGGTCGCCGATAGTGGCGTAGGACAGATTCATCGCGGTCAGTCCGAACGCTTCCTGAACCGCCTCGCGCGTGGCTGGCGAGGTTTCACCATTTTGCAGCAGGGTGTCTTCCATGACGCGCGCCAATCGGGCGATGTCGTCGCGCGGGCCGACGAAGCAGAACGGCAGCAACAACAGGGGACCGGAACCGGGTCGGCGCCGTGGATCGATGCCGGCAACCGGGAAGTAGCCGCGGTCGCTGCCCAAGGCGATCAAGCGGGGTTTGAAAATCCGGTCGCGGTCGCTGCCGCTGTATAATTCGGTCAAGGCGTCGATCAAGGGAAAGCCGGGCCGGAGAATCTCGGTTTGATCGTACAGCGCTCCTGGCAGGATCAGCCCCAGATGGTGAATGCCGTCGAGAATGCGGTCCAGATCCTTGGCAAGATGGCCGGCCAGGGCGGTGGCGGCCGCCACGCTCAACGGTTCGGGCGGCACGTCGCTAAAATCGGCCCGTTGCGGGTCCAGTTCGAGTGCCAGCAAGCCGGCGTAATGGCTGATGTCGTTCGATGCGGTCGGGGTTGTGGCCACGATGGGTCCCTATGCGGTGCGGCGCCCGAATTTCGGAGGCGCCGGCCATGACGATTGGATGGGTGATCGGGGGGAGTCAGGGTAACGCCCTGGCCCCGGGAATTGCGAATTATAAGGGATAATCGCCGGCGGACCGATCCACTCGCGCCAGAACCGGCAAGACGGTTCACAATGGTCATTTTCGGAGTGCAAGCGGCCGATTTCCGCCGGGATTTTTTGCCGCCGTGCCGGTTCAGACCGTGTGCTCCAAGCGATTTTCCCTTACACTTCGCCGTTAGAACTTACTAAATTCATGGTTTTCGCGAATAACCGTCACCAGATGAGGTAAACCCATGTCCGCACCGATCCAGAATCCTGCAGAGCAGTTGCAGCAGGCCGTCCTGGCGCTAAACGCCGTCCAGAAAGCGCTCGACTTCGCGTTGGCGGATCTCAAGGAACGGACCCAGAAAGCCGATGGCAAGGTATCCGCCGCGCTGCTCGACCA
>JAGRHI010000292.1:1905-4256 GCA_020445045.1 Candidatus Competibacteraceae bacterium | reverse complement strand
CGGACACTTCGTTGATGCCGGGCGTATCGATCAGGAACACCCCACCGGCATCGTATTCCTGCCAACGGGCGTGAGTGGCGCGGGTGGTCTCGCCGTGCAGCGGGCTGGTCGAAAACCGCGTCTCGCCCAGCAGGGCATTGAGCAGCGCCGATTTGCCGACNNCTGACCCGGCCGAACACGGCGATATGGATGTGGCCATGTTCGATCTTTTCCAGCAACACTTGCAGTTGCCGGTATTCCTCCGCCAGCGCCGCGCGCACCGGCGGCGGCACTCGCTGATCGTCCAGCAGTTCACGCAGGCTCTCGCGGGCCAGGGCCAGATGCCCGTCACCGTTAGCCGGTTGCGGTTCCAGTGCCTTCATCGCCTCGCTGTCGCGTCCAAGCCAGTTGGAGTAAACGCTTTGCACGCGCTTCCAGATTTTCACTCAAGTCATCCTCGAACATCCGCAAGGTGGGTCCGCTCACCAGGTCGCCACGACTTTCCAGGGAACGGGCCACCGCCTTCCCCAGGCTTTCGAATATCAATCCATAGACCACGGCGTGCAACATGCCGCCCACCACCGTCCCCATCCCCGGAAACGCCTTGAACATGTTGCCGACCAGCGCCAGCAACAGGTTGAAGCTGCGCTTGATCTGATTACCGGCCAGATCCAGGAAGCGCTGCATATCGACCTCCCGCACCGGCACTTCGTACAGCGCGCACAACTCCTTGAGCAGACGGATGCCCAGATAGCCCTGGATCAGCACGTCGGTCCCCGGCCCGACCGCCGCCAGCGCGCCAAACACCGCCTTGCGGGAATAACCCTGGACGATCTCATCGGCCCGCTGGCGCCGGTGTTCGGCGACCGCCGCATCCAGCTTCTGCTGGACCAGCACGAACACCGCGGTATCGCGTAAGCCGTCCAGAATTTGCGGGTCGGTGTCGAGATAGCGCTGCAAGGCGCGGCGCAGCTCCTCGACCTGCGGCTTGCGCTCGCGCAGGGTGGTTTNNTTTCCTCGCGGCCATCGTGATAGATACGGGTGACTTCCTCCACGCCGCCACATTGCACCGGCACCACTTCCACGCCTTCACCCACTCGCTCGCCCAGACGCTCGCGCACTAACTCCAACTCTTGGCCGACGAAACGATCGATCTTGTTCAGCGCCAGAATCACCGGGCTATCCAAATCCACCAGGGTCCGCAGCGCCTGATACTGATCGCGGGTCAGGTCGCCCTCGCAGACGTAGATCACCACATGGGCACGCAATGCTTCGTCGCGGGCGTCCTGGTCGAGCGTGCCATCCGCTTCGTTCAGCCCAGGCAGATCGGTCAGAATCAGCCGGTCCCCGGCCGGACTGGTCCAGGTATGGTGGATCACTTCCCGCGTGGTGCCGCCGCGCACGTCGACCGCGATGTCGGTGCCCGGCAACAAGGCGCCGATCATGGACGATTTACCGGCGCTGATCTCGCCGAACACCGCCACGACGATCTCGCCCGCCGCCCGCCGCCGTTGCAACTCCTCCAACTCGCCGCGGATGGTGTCCATCGGTACGCCGGCGGCGGCATGGCGTTCCAACTGTCCGCGCAGGCTCTCCTCGTCCGGCGGCTTGGCGGGGACGGCCGCGCGGGATTTGCCGGCTGGCCGACCCAACCGCAACACCCGCCAGACCAGGTAGATCCCACCCACGCTCAACAGACCCAGCACCAGCAGGTAGATCACCCAGAACGTGGTGGGCGCCCGCTGCAAGCGCTCCCATACCGACAGCCCAAGATCGGTGATGTACAGCACCATCACCAGCAACACCGCGACGCCCACGCTGGCGCCCACGGCCAACAGCAGGCGGACCGGCAACCAGGCCCGGGCGGCCGGCGACAATGACGGTTTAAGCGACGGCGACATCGTGCGGGAATAGATCGAGGAAAGCGGGTGGCACGGCCTGGACCGCGCGTTTTTGGTAATCGAAGAACACGACACCGGTCTTGGCTCGCGCCACTTCACGTCCGCTGGCCTGCTCGGTCACCCGGTAGACGAAATCGCAGCCATATTTGTTGAAATCCACGACGGCCACCGCGATCTTCAGGACTTCGCCAGGGAACGCCTCGGATTTGTAGACGATGACGCTGTCGGCCATGATCAGTCCAAGACCGAAGATATCCAGCTCCTTGAGTCCATAATGCGCCAGGAACCGCACCCGCGCCTCGTGCAACAAACCCAACAGGGAGTCGTTGCCCATATGCCCGCCATAATTCACATCGGTAATCCGTACCCGCAGCTCGGTGGCAAACGGAAAACCCGCCGGCAGATCCAATTTGATTCGCGCCATGCGCCGCCTCGACAAAAAGCGGAAATCCGCTTTATAAATTATAATGT
>JAGRHI010000292.1:1447-1899 GCA_020445045.1 Candidatus Competibacteraceae bacterium | reverse complement strand
CCGCACCCTTAAAGGAACCAGCGGTCGCGGCGGGGATTGTAAACGATTATCGCGGAAAAACGGACCGTCGGCCGGCCACCAAACGTAGCGGGGTTCACCAATAGGTGGCGGAATCCATGGCTAGCCAGTTCGCCAACCCCAGCAGGGCGACGTGATTCACCGCCGGCGCGACCTCCGAGTCACTCGCCACCCGCATAGTGGGCAACCACGGCATTGCGGTTCAGTTTTCCGGCGCCCGTGAGCGGCAATTCGGCAACTACTCGGATTTGCTTGGGCACCTTGTAATCGGCCAAGTAGTCCCGACAAAACAGCTTGAGTTCCTCTTCCGTGGCGCTTCCGCCGGCATGGAAAATGACGAGCGCGACCGGTGCTTGTCCCCATTTCGGATCGGGAATACCGGCGCAGATCGCCCCGGCGATGGCGGGATGCTTGGCCAAGGCTTGCTCGATCTC
>JAGRHI010000292.1:1019-1438 GCA_020445045.1 Candidatus Competibacteraceae bacterium | reverse complement strand
GAGATGTTTTCTCCCCCGGAAATGAACATGTTGTCCGCCCGCCCTTTGATGAAAACCAAGCCGTCCCGATCCCGCTCGGCCAAATCGCCCGTATAAATCCAGCCATTTTGATCAATGACCTTCTCGGTCCGCGCCGGATCGTGGAGATAACCGTCGAAGTTGTGCGGACTGCGCAGACACAACACCCCCGTTTCACCGGGCGCCACGTCTTGCCGGGATTCCGGATCGACGATCTTGGCATCGCAATGAAACATGGACGTGCCGATACTAGCCGAATAGGTCAGCAATTCCTCCAGCGAATCGGAGCGAGGGATGTAGGCGAAATTGGAGGGACCGGCCTCGGTCATCCCATAGGTCTGGCTGATGGGAATGCCTTTGTCCAAGAAGACCCGCATCACCGCTTTCGAGCAGGGCGCGGC
>JAGRHI010000292.1:0-984 GCA_020445045.1 Candidatus Competibacteraceae bacterium | reverse complement strand
TCCCCGAATTTCGGATGAGCGATCAAGAATTGCAGCATGGCTTCCACCGCGCCAAAGTTCTCGACGCGCCCTGCGTGGATCAGCTCCAGCATCAGACCGGGATTGAATTCGCGCATCAAAATGCCGGTGATGCCGGCGTAAAACAGCGGCGTAAAGGTGTTCCATCCGCCAATGTGAAAGAAGGGGAAGGTGATGAGCACGGTTTTGTAAGCACCGGTGAGGCCAGTGGCGAGAATATCGACCGCGTTCCAGACCATTTGCCGATGCGACACGATACAGATTTTCGGCACGGCGGTCGTGCCACCGGTATGGACGTAGAGGCAGATATCGTTCATCGCCAGTGGAACGTTCACTTCCCTGGCGTCGGTCTTCAGGATGACGTTTTCGAAAAAGTCGCGCCCGTCGTCCATATCGATGACCGATCGAACCGAGGCGGGCATCGACAAGGAGGTCACCGGTTCGGCGAACAAGTGTTCGTAAACGAGGGCGCTGGGCTGGAGACGCGCCAGCAAATCCTCCAGTTCCGGCTTTTTCAAACGCTGGCTCAGCGGCGCCAAAATGATCCCCAGTTTTCCGCAGGCCAAATAAAGATCGATCGCCTCGATCCGGTTGCGGCAAATCAGCGCGACGACATCTCCCTTGCGCAGCCCCAGTACGTCGCTCAGATAAGTTCCCACCCGACAAGCCCGCTCGTTCATGTCCCGAAAGGTGTAGGACCGTTGGGTGAAAGAGTCGTACAGGGCAGTCCGATTGGGCGTCAGGGCAGCGCGGCGTCCCGCCCAATCGCCGACCCAGTGCATAGGCAAATCGTCGTAACTTTGAATGAATCCCATTGGAATCTCCTCCGATCGAGTACTGAAAAAGCGGGTTTCGAGTTTTGGATGCTGGTGCGTCGAAGCGCGCGCGCCAAGCCATCGGCCTTCATCGGCTTTGCCGCAACGCGACAAGCGACGGATCGGTGGTAAGCTGTTTGCCCGGCCGGCG
>JAGRHI010000291.1:4052-5259 GCA_020445045.1 Candidatus Competibacteraceae bacterium | reverse complement strand
TTCGGTGGAACCCACTCACGATCCCGCCGTGGCCGGCCATCGCCTGCTCAGCGACGATGGCTTCACCACTGGGGTCTTCTACATTGGCAACCGTCCCACTTACACCGCCACGGTCGGGACGTCCGACAACGATCTCAGTGCCATCGAAGAGGAGTTGGCGATATGAATCAGGCCATCAATACACTCGATGAACTGCTTGTTCATGCCCATGAACTGGAACGCGAGGCCGTGGAACGCTATGAGGAATTAGCAGGCCAGATGGAGGTGCACAACCAGCCGGAGCTGGCCGAACTGTTCCATAGGATGGCCGCCATCGAACAGATGCATGTGGACAAGGTGGAAAACTTGGCGGGCGGCGAACTGCGTCAACTCGCACCTTGGGATTACCAGTGGCGGACGCCCGAATCACCGGAAAGCGTACCCGTAGGCCAAGGTCATTACCGGATGAATCCGCACCAGGCCCTGACCTTGGTCCTGGCGTGCGAAGAGCGCGCCGAAGCCTTTTTCGCCGAGTTGGCCGAAAACACCAGCGATCCGGCGGTACGGGAAACGGCGGTTCAGTTCGCGGCGGAGGAAAAACAACACGCGGAACTGTTGAAGGAATGGTTGGCTCGTTACCCCGAACCGAAAGCGGACTGGTGGCAGGATCTGGACGATCCGATCGCGCAAGAGTGAACGCGCGCGGCGTGCCCACGAAATCCATTCCACATTAAACGGACCCCCATGGCCACAAAAGGCGTCCATTTCCGGTGCCATCATTCAGACCGGTGATCCTTGTTGCCTTGGGGGTGAGTCCACCATACTCATGCTCATCCCCCGAGGCGGTGGCCAGTCGTTCCATTGCCGAGTCGTAGCAACCGCCACTCATTAATCCCACGTTGAGGAGTGCCGCGATGTCCTCTCCTTCTCCCCTCCCGACTCCAGCGCCGGTGGTGGCGCCGCCCAACGCACAATTGACCACCAACCCGACCGAGGCCACGCTTAACGGCTATCTCAAGAAAAATATCAACAAAATCTGTGAGTTCGAATATACCAACGACGACGATAACCACTGCGCTCATTTTGTCAGCCACGTCATGGGTTTCAACTTCGGCTACACCTGCAAATCCCAGACGGGCAAAGGTCCCAAGGACAAGAAAGGGGCCAGCATCCGCGTCCACCAGTTGTTCGCGCAATGTCCCAGCGTGGGCGAATGGGATTCCGCCGA
>JAGRHI010000291.1:450-3989 GCA_020445045.1 Candidatus Competibacteraceae bacterium | reverse complement strand
TGGCGAACGTGCCCAGAAAACATGTCGGCATTTTCATCAACAACACCGTCTGGCACTACTCCAACACCAAGGACGAAGTGGTCAGCCAAGATATCTCGGCGTTCAAGAAACATTACTCAGGCACGCAATACGCCGTGTTCTGGGGCGGTTTTCCGAAATGAACACCGTCATTCACCTTGGATCGATCCTCGGAGCGTTGTTGCTGGTCGCCACCGGACTCTCCTCGGCTCTGGCCCAGGAGCGCCCCGTGCCACCAACGGAAAGCGCCGCCGCGCCGATCCCCACCGCCAAACAAATCCTGCGAGTTCTGTTTGACGCTCTCGATACGCCACTCTCGGTCAGCGAAACCTGCGCGGGGGTCGGCACCGAAGCGGACGACCGCGTGATCGGGGATTTCATCGCCGGCTTTATGGCCGAGATGGGCGCGCGGACCGGACATAATTGGATCGAGATCGCCGCCGAACCCGCCCGCGCCACCGACGGGCGTCCCGTCTGGCAATGCAGGGTGATCCTGCGTCGCCAACATGGCGAGGAGGAATGGGGCTGGGGCGTCGGATTTCAGCTCGATAACCCACCGCCATACCCGTTGCTGAAAGAATCGGTCCGCTGCCTGGGTTCTGGCTGAAATGCCTTGCAAATCATCCAGATGAAGAAAAGAAAACGGCTTGGCGGTTCAAACGCCAAGCCGTTTTGTCTTGATTGGTCGGGGTGACAGGATTTGAACCTGCGACTTCTGCCTCCCGAAGGCAGCGCTCTACCAGGCTGAGCTACACCCCGATGGGGAAGGACTTTCAAGAGTGGCGGGTCACCGCAAAGCGGGCCAATCGAACCAGCGCATCCTTGGCACTTGAATCGGCCAGCGGCGCCAAGCTGGCAATCGCCTGCTCGGTCTCCCGCTCGGCAAGACGCGAAGTATAAGCCAGCGCCCCGGTGGACTCAATAGTGCGGGTAACGATGCCGATGTGCTCCAGCCCGCCGTGCTCGATGGCCTCGCGGATGATCCGGGCCTGTTCGGGCGTGCCATGGCGCATGGCGTGAATCAGCGGCAGGGTTGGCTTGCCCTCGGCCAGGTCGTCGCCAATGTTCTTGCCCAGTTCGGCGCTGGAAGCGCTGTAGTCCAGTACGTCGTCGATCAGTTGAAAAGCGGTGCCCAGATGCAGTCCGAAGTGGGCCAGCGCCCATTCCTCCTCCTCCGGCCGACCGGCCAGCACCGCGCCCAGTTGCGCCGCCGCCTCGAACAGCTTGGCGGTCTTGCAGTGAATCACCGCCATATAACGTTCTTCGCTGGTGTCGGGGTCATGGCAGTTGAGCAACTGCATGACCTCGCCCTCGGCGATGGTATTGGTGGTATCGGCCAGAATTTCCATGACCCGCATGTTGCCGATGTCGACCATCATTTGAAACGAACGGGAATACAAAAAGTCGCCCACCAACACGCTGGCCTGATTGCCCCAGATGGCGTTGGCCGTTTCCCGTCCGCGGCGCAGGCCGGATTCGTCCACCACGTCGTCGTGCAGCAGAGTGGCGGTGTGGATGAACTCGATGATGGCGGCGGCGTCGATATGCCGCGCGCCAGCGTAACCACAGGCGCGCGCCGCCAGCAACACGGTCGCCGGCCGCAGGCGTTTGCCGCCGCTGTCGACGATGTAGCCGGCCAACTGGTTGATCAGCACCACGTCGGAATGGAGCTGCCGGCGGATCAGGGCGTTGACGGCGCGCATGTCGTCCGCGACTGGTGCGCGGATCTGCTCGATATCCATGGAAATGAGTAGGGTTGACCAAGATGTCCGTCATGCTACGGACTGGTTGCGACAGGGTCAAGGCGAGGACCTAAGCGCCGCTGTCAACAGGAATTTGTTTGACCTTGCCGGGGGGTATCGCTAAAATCACGCCCCTTTAGTCGGGACGGATGAGCCGTCTGGAGATTTCGCTATGTACGCAGTCATTAAAACCGGAGGCAAACAATACCGGGTGGCCGAGGGCCAGACCCTCAAGGTCGAAAAACTCGAAATCGAGGAAGGCGCCTCCGTGGAATTCGATACGGTATTGATGATTGCCGACGGCGACCAGATCGCGGTCGGCGCGCCCTATGTCGAGGGCGCCCGGGTGACGGCCACCGTCAAATCCCAGGGGCGCGGCCCCAAGATCCGAATCGTCAAGTTCCGCCGCCGCAAGCACTACCGCAAGACCCAGGGTCACCGCCAGTCCTTCACGGAGCTGAGCATCAGCGGCATCAGCGGTCTCCAAGCGACCGCCTCGGCGGCATCGATCGAGGGCTGAAATCATGGCACACAAGAAAGCAGGCGGCAGCAGCCGTAACGGTCGCGACTCGCATGCGCAGCGTTTGGGCGTCAAGCTGTTTGGCGGGCAACTGGCGCGCGCCGGCAACATCATCGTCCGGCAGCGGGGAACCCGGTTCCATCCGGGCCAGAACGTCGGTTGCGGCAAGGATCATACCCTGTTCGCCAAGGCCGACGGCCATGTGGTGTTCACGGTCAAGGGTCCCCACAACCGCAAGTACGTGAGCATCCAGCCGCCGGCGCCATAATGTTTCCAGGCTTCACCGAGCGTGTCGAAAGCCCCGTCCGGGGCTTTTGTTTTGTCCACGGTTCGCAAAGGACGCCATGAAATTCGTCGATGAGGTCATCATCCGGGTCGAGGCCGGCGACGGCGGCGACGGCTGCGTCAGCTTCCGGCGGGAGAAATACATTCCCTTCGGCGGTCCCGACGGCGGTGACGGCGGCGATGGCGGCAGCATCTACCTGCGGGCCGACGCCGAACTGAATACCCTGGCTGATTACCGTTTTACCCGGCGGTTTCGCGCCGAACGCGGCCAGAATGGCCGGGGCGCCAATTGCACCGGTCGGAGCGGCGCCGATCTGACCGTGGTGGTGCCGGTCGGGACGGTGGCTCATGACGCCGATACCGGTGAAGTCATTGGCGATCTGATCGAGCCGAATCAGCGGCTATTGGTGGCGCGTGGTGGTTTTCACGGTCTCGGCAACACCCGCTACAAAAGCAGCACCAACCGTGCCCCGCGCCAGTTCAAGCCGGGTACGCCGGGCGAGGCGCGCGAATTGCGGTTGGAGTTGAAGGTCATTGCCGACGTTGGGCTGCTGGGGATGCCGAACGCCGGTAAATCCACCCTGATTCGCGCGGTGTCCGCCGCTCGGCCCAAGGTGGCCGACTACCCCTTTACCACCCTGCATCCCAATCTGGGCGTGGTGCGGGTCGGGCCGCTGCGCGGTTTCGTGATGGCCGACATTCCGGGACTGATCGAGGGTGCCGCCGAGGGCGCGGGCCTGGGCATTCAGTTCCTGCGCCATTTGTCCCGTACCCGGCTGTTGCTGCATTTGGTGGATGTCGCGCCCCATGGCGACAGCGGCGATCCGTTGCGGGATGTCGAGATTATTCTGAACGAACTGACCAAGTACAGCGCCGAACTGGCCGAACGCGAGCGCTGGCTGGTGTTGAACAAGCTGGATCTACTTCCACCCGAGGAGCGGGCGGCACGGGTGGCCGAGATCGTGGCGGCGCTG
>JAGRHI010000291.1:0-322 GCA_020445045.1 Candidatus Competibacteraceae bacterium | reverse complement strand
GGCGACGAAGGCGAGGCGGGCGATGTTCGATAAATCGCGCGAACAGTTGGGCGGTGCCCGACGCTGGGTGGTCAAGATCGGCAGCGCCATGATCACCAACGATGGTCAGGGATTGGACAATTTTTCCATCGACGCCTGGGTGGCGCAGATGGCGGAGTTGCATCGGGCGGGCCGGGAGCTGTTACTGGTGACCTCTGGCGCGGTGGCCGAGGGCATGCGGCGACTGGGCTGGAGCCAGCGGCCGACCGTGCTGTCCGATTTGCAGGCGGCGGCGGCGGTGGGACAGATGGGTTTGGCGCAGGCTTGGGAGGCGGCCTTCGAG
>JAGRHI010000290.1 GCA_020445045.1 Candidatus Competibacteraceae bacterium | reverse complement strand
GCGGGTAGATCTGCGCGCCGCGCTTGTGGGAAAAGAGCAGATCGGAGGGGAGCATCGGTTGTGGTTACGTCCCGTTGCCGTTTTTACCCTCGTCTCTTTCCACGTTGGCAGAGGGAGGGGGTGAATCGAACAGCGCCAGCGTGGCTTCGATCCGTTCCGCCTTGCGGGCGGCGTCCGGCGGCGCGCGGCGGCGGTCGGCGACCCGTTCCTCGCGGGTTTCGCGGGCGATGACTTCGTACAGCACCGCCCGTTTGCCGTCGCCGCGCCGCAGGATGCGTCCCAGCCGCTGCACGAACTCCCGCGCCGAGGCGCTACCGGACAGGATCACGCCAATGGAGGCGTCCGGCACGTCCACACCTTCGTTGAGCACGTTGCTGGTGACGATGGCGGTGTAGATGCCGCTCTTGAAATGGTCGAGGATCGCCTGTCGTTCCTTGACGACGGTTTGGTGGGTCAGACAGGGAATCAGAAAGCGCTGCGAGACTTCGTAGGCGGTGGCATTGTCCTCGGTGAAAATCACCGTCTTGGCGCCGGGATGATTGGCCAGGATCAGGCCCAATGCCCGCAGCTTGGCCGGGGTGGCGTGGGCGATGCGGCGGGTGTCGCGGTGGGCGCGCATGGCGCGGCGGCCCTCGACGCTGCGGGCCGACAGCATGACGAAGCGGTTCCAACCCTCCAGTGAGCCCAACGCCAGCCGGTTGGCCTGCAAAAAGGCGTTGCGGTCGTCCAGCGCCTGTTGGTAGGCGGCTCGTTCGGCGGGAGACAGGTCCACATGGATCTGTCGTACCTGGTAGTCCGCCAGCACGTCGCCGGCCAGTTGCTCCGGGCACTTGCGGTAGACGATGGGGCCGATCAGTTCGGGCAGGTCGGCATCCTTGCCATCGCCGCGCTCCGGGGTGGCGGTCAATCCCAGCCGGTAGGGGGCGAGCGAGAATTCGGCGATGGCGCGGTAGAACTCCGAAGGCAGGTGGTGCGCCTCGTCGAAGATCAGCAGGCCGAAGCGGTCGCCCAATCGTTCGATGTGGCGGGCGGCGGAATCGTAGGTGGCAATGGTGAGGGGCTGCGGTTCGTGATAGCCGCCGCCGATCAGACCGATGTCCTGATCCGGGAACGCCGCCCGCAACAATGCGTACCATTGCTGCATCAAGTCCAGAGTCGGGACCATGATCAGCCCGTCGCGTCGCGCCCAGCACAGCGCCAGCAGCCCGACCAAGGTCTTGCCGGCGCCGGTCGGTAGCACCACCACGCCGCGTCCTTTCGCCGCCTGCCAGGCCGCGAGCGCTTCCCGTTGATGAGGGTAGGGCGTCATCTCCAGCGCGCAGCTCAGTTCCCGGCGTTGATATCGCGGCGCCTTGTTGCGGGCCAGTTCACCTTTGAGGGGGCCGATGATGTCGCTGTAGCGATTGGCCGGTGCGCGGTAGGCATCCACCCGCGGGTCGTAGCAGAACCAGGTTTCCAACCCGGCCGGCAGTTCGGCCACGCCCTCCAGCAGCAGCGTGCCCCGGTCGAAGCGAAGCTGGCGCTCGGCGTCGTCGCGGCCGGTACGGTAAAAACCGGCGGTATCCTTGGTGCGGTGAGTCATGACGTCTTCAACGATGAGGCGGGCATCAGGGTCATGGTTTCCAGTTGCCGCAGTCGATGCCGCACGGTCGCGCCACGCGCTCGGGTCTCCAAGCGCTCGTCCTCGGCTTCGGCCAGCGCCAAGGCGGACCGATAGTGCGATCCAGCTTGTTCCAATCTGGATCGGGTTTCGGGGTGAGGTCGATCTGGCGAAAGGGAAGCCGCATCGGCGGCTTCGCCATAATCGTCATCCGCCACCGGCATGCCCAGTGCCATCCGTGCCCGGTTCAACGCCAGATCGCCCCGCAGCAGCGTGCTTTCGAAGCAGTCGGATTGGAGTACATGCCGGGCCAGCGAGTCATCCACCACATCCCAGCAACTCGCCAACGCCAACACCCGCAGCGCTTCCTGCCGCGCGCCAAAGTCACGACCTTCGCCCGCCGCGCTCGCCAACAGCGCTAGGGCCGTTTCGGCCGGCATGGTCGGGTCGGGAGCGGGCTGGGAAGCGCCGGTGGCACGCCGCGCTCGCCACGATAGCAATCGTGCCCGCTCGGCCAGTTGCCGTTCCAGCATGGCGCTTGGGCGGAGTTCGACGAGCGCGTTGCTCAGCCGCTCCAACTCCGCCAGATGGCGACGGCGGAACGCGGTGCGGCACAACGCCCACAGATGAGTGGCGGCGGTCAGGCGGGGATATTCATCGCGCCAGCCGGCCCAGGCGCGGGAATGCCAGTCCCAGGCGGCGGCGAATTCGCCTTGGCGCAGGGCCAGTTCGCCTTCCAGATAATCCAGTGGCGCGGTCCATGGCCGGTGGATCTCGCTCAGATAGCGCCGTGCCTGATCCAGCAGCGCGCGGCAGAACCGTAACGGCTTGCGTTCCAGACCGATGTGGACGATGGCGGTCAGCGCACCGAACGCATCGGCCGGATCGGCGGTCGCGGCTCGCTCGCCGACGACCTGCAACAGCGCGGCCAGCGCCAGATCGTCCTCGCCGGCCTGCCGCAGGCTGTAGCCTTCCCACAGCAGCGCCCGCGTCCGCTCACCGG
>JAGRHI010000289.1:4722-8142 GCA_020445045.1 Candidatus Competibacteraceae bacterium | reverse complement strand
TGCTGGCCATTACCCAAGCGATTCCAGTTGAAGGTGTAGCCAAAGCCATTGTCGGTATCGCCGCAGGTTTCCAGCGTGTCTTCGCGGGTGGTGCCATAAGCCACCTGCTGCAGATCACCACCATCGATCCGTACCTGCACCGTTTTCGCTTCGCAGGCCCAGCCCCGGATCAAACCGACTCCACTTTCCGCCGAACCTTGGGTCGGGCTTTCCAGGCTACGGTTGTACTGTCCACTGCAAGCGGTACCGGCATACGGCAGGGTATCGGGAATGATCTGCACGCCAGTGCTATAGACCTGATCCGGTTCGAGCGTACCGGCGGTCGCGAAAGTCACCTCGACCATGAAGGCTCTCCATCCGGTCGCCGGGACATCCACCGTCCCGACATAGCTGCCATCGGCTTGTGGGCTCAGGGTTTGGCTGGTCCAGATCGGACCGACCGCTTCCAGACGGAAATCGCGCGCGTTGGGGTTATAAGCCTGCCACAGCTTCACTTCCTTGGGTTGCGCCGTGGGCGTCACCCGTATGATGCCCTCTCCCTCCATCGCCCAGGTAATCCGGGGACTGGTCTTGCCATCCAGAATATCGTCGAACCACGACAAGGCATCGATGGCCGTGTCGTCGCTTTCCTTGTGGTCGGTGTTCGGGGTATAGCGCAACCACTTGGGACCGATCAGATCGGAGTAATAGAAGCGCGAGGAATCGGTCACGAAAAACTGATCGCCGGTGGAGCTGAGAATCAGTTTGGGCATGGTATAGCGATCCCGATAAGAATACGGGTCCACCACCTGTAACAAAGCTTGGCCCTCGGCCGTCTGCATCCGGCAGGGCAGATCGAATTCCACATAATCCTTCAAGGCCGGCGCAAAGAAGCCATAGGCTTCCCAGTGGTGGATGAACTGCTCACCCAGATTCAACATATCGATCGAGATCGGAACGATGGCCTTGACACGCGGGTCCACGGCGGCGGTCAGCCAGGTGGTCCAACCCCGTTTGGAGCCGCCCACCACCAGAAAGTCATCGATCTGTTTGCCCTGCTCGGCCGCGAACTGCTGCACCGTATCCATGGCACGGACCGCCGCCTTGGTCATCGCCACATGCACCGCCCAGGTCATATCGCCGGTATCCAGGGCTTTGTCCAAGCTGTAGCCCAGAATTTCATCTTCCTTCCGCTGGCGACCCGCGTCATCGGCGAACACCAAGGGCTGATTGGGTACTTGGCGGACTTCGGCGATGACCGCGCCGGTCGCGATAGCCGCCGCTCCGACCGCGTCGGGCACTTCGGTGATCAGCGTGTCGCGGTTGCTGCCGCCGTCGATCAACAGAATGGCCGTTTTGGTGGTGTCCAGCCCGAACTGGGGAATGACCAGCACCACCTCGTGTTTCCAGAGGGTGCGATCCACCTCGCTGGCGGAGCGCCACTGCTGGGAAGTCATTTCGATAAAATAGGCGGTGAATCCGATGCCTTTTTGGGTGTGATAGAGCCTGTAGCTATAGTTGAGATCCTCCTTGGCCACATACTGGTCCAAAGCGGTTTCCGCCGCCCAGCCGCCACGAGCCAGAGCGAACACCAGCAACATCAATAGCGAGACATATCGCGCAAGTGTATTGAATTTATCGAACATGGCGTCTGTTTCCCTCTCTCTTGGGCTTCGGTGAAAAGGCTTGCCCCATTTGCCGAGGTTAATTGAAAGGTGATCAATTATACAGTCATCGCTGCGATCGGTTGATAGCCCATATGATTTTCGATCATGGAAAAAGTCCGTCGGCATGATGACATCACCGCAATCGAACTGCCCATGGCTTTCCCGGCGGACACTCGCTAGGCTATTCCATTATCCTAACATTCCACGGCCAATCCCCGTTTCACCTTGGAGATCCGCATGAAACCTTCGCTGCTCATCGCTGTTGTTGGTCTTGCCGCCAGCCTGCTGGCGTCGCCGGTCCTGGCCAAGAAAACCCAGATGCAAAACATCGACTTCGGCGAGATCACCTGCGGGGAGTTCCTGCAGGAGTTGTCCACCAGTTCCGCCGAGGACGCGGGCGTCGTGCTGATGTGGATCGACGGTTACCTGAGTGGCGTATCCGGCGACACGACCCTGGATTGGAAGGATCTGGAAAAATTCAGCACGAACCTGGTCGCCTACTGTGGCAAGAAACCCGACGAGAAAGTCTTGGATGCCGCCGAGGAGGTCGGCATTGCCGAGTGAGCGGCGATGATCGTTCTCAACGGTACTGTCGCAGATACCACCACTCATAAAAGCGCTTGGCTTGGTGACCGAACCAGGACGGTGGCAGGGTAAACAGCCGCTCCGGCGTGCGCCAGACCAGCATCCCGCGATCCAGCATGTCCACGATGCAGATCAATTCGGTCTTGAAGGTCGCGGTCGCCGACTGGCCGTCCAGTTCGGCCAACAAGTTGGCGGCGGCGGCTCGCGCTTGCAGGTCGGCGATGTGGGCCTGCTTGGGCATCCAGTCCGGCCCCGGAAAACCGCCGGAGTCGCCGGCCACGTAAACCCGTTCCCAGCCCGGCACCCGGCATTGCGCGTCGGCCTGGATCAACCCGCCCGGCGATTTCGGCAGGTCGGCGCCGTCCAGCCAGGCGGGGCCGGTCATGCCGGGCATGAACAGAATCAGATCGGCATCGAAGGCCCCTCCTTCCGTCACCACCTGATTGGCCTCGAAGCGGACCATTTTATGACCGAGCCGGGTTTCGATATCCAGTTCGCTCATCATCCGCAACAGACGATCGACCGCCGGCGGTCCCATCCGCTGACCCGGCCGTTCGGACGGGCTGAAAAACACCAGCTTGATACGATCGCGCCGACCCTGGCGTCGCAACAGCTTCTCGATGCCAAACAGGAATTCGAACATCGGGCCACCGCGCATGGCTGACGGCTCCTTGGGATTGCTGGCAAAACCGATGGCGATGGTACCGCTCTCCAACGCGCTCAAGCGATCACGGATCGCCTCGGCCACTTCGATGCTGGCGCAAGGAATCAGCGCGTGTTCGATACCGGGCAAGCGCCGCAGGAAACGCCCCCCGGAACCGATGACCAATCCATCGTTATCGATCGATCCGGTATCGGTTAGCACCCGCCGGCCGCCATTGGCCAATCCAGTGACGATACCTTGGTGGAAATTGAGCTTATGGCGCGCCAGAAAGGCATGCAGGTCGAGGCGCAGATCCGTGCCTTTCCGCAGCCCGCTCGGAATCCAGATCAGGCTGGGATAGAACACGAATTCCGGGCGCGGCGCGACCAGGGTGATATCAGCGGTGGGAGCCAGCGCGCGGATTCGCTGGGCGGCGGTCAGGGCGGCGAAGCCGGCGCCGATGATGGCAATACGGTGCATGGGGGTTCTCTGACGAGGGGGCGACGGCTCATTATCCCACGCCGGTTGGTCTCGCCCCATGACAAA
>JAGRHI010000289.1:0-4590 GCA_020445045.1 Candidatus Competibacteraceae bacterium | reverse complement strand
GCAGGGCCACCCAGAAACGCAGCGCTGGCCAGTTCCGCAAGCCGACCGCGACCCGGATTTCCCGATAACCGGTTCGGGCGGCCCGCCGTTCGAGTTCCTCGGTGATCTCCCGACCCACGCCCCGCCGTTGCCAGCGCGGGCGCAGGAACAAATGGCCGACACAGAGCGTTTCGGGATGGCCACGATGAATGCTCAGTAACCCCTGAAGCTCGTCGTCGCACCGCTGCCGGACCAGGAAGCTTCTTTCATGCGCCGAATGACCGTTGGGCGGCAGCGTGTCGTGGCGCAGCACGCTCAGGGCCCGATGCTCCAGGTCTCGTTCCGGCCCCAGCAACCGGAACACCGCCTGGTTCTCGGCCAGGATGGAGGCCACCGCCGGCAAGTCGTGTTCGCGGGCTTCCACGAGCCGACAATGACTCGTTTCCCAAATCGAGGCGAGGAGGTTCATGAGATTGAGGCAACTCCTGAGTGGATCGACCGATCCGTTGGGCGCGGATCGTCAACAGTGAAGGAAGCCCATGGGTGAATCGCCGCTCATAACTCGCGGATCACCCGGCAGGGGTTACCGGCCGCCACCACCCGCGCCGGCAGGTCGCGCGTCACCACGCTGCCCGCGCCGACGACGGTATCGGCACCGATCTCGATGCCTGGCCCGATGATGACGCCGCCACCGATCCAGGCATTTTCCCCGATCCGAATCGGCGCGGCCATTTCCAGGCCGCTGGCGCGTTCCGTGGGATCGAGCGGATGATAGGCGGTATAGATTTGCACTCCGGGACCGAACTTGCAATTCGCGCCCACCTCGACCCGATTGCAGTCCAGAATCACGCAGTTGAAATTGAGATAGACGCCCGGCCCCAGATGGATGTTGGCGCCATAGTCGCATTGGAACGGTGGTTCGATCCACACGCCCGCGCCCACCCCGCCGAGCAATTCCCGGAGGATGGCGTGGCGTTGCTCGGGATCGAGCGGCGAGGTGGCGTTGAAGCGCGCGGTCAGCAACCGCGCCCGTTGCCGGGCCTGAACCAGTTCCGGGTCCGAGGAGCGATACGGTTGGTCGGCCAGCATTTTTTCGTGTTCGGACAGCGGCATAAGGTCTCCGTGAGTAATTGTCGGGTCGAGCGCGGTATCATGACAGGCGACGTTTACATTTTGCTTTTCAGCTTGGACCCAAGCTACTTGCCTGTCGGGCCAGCGCCGTAATCGCCTCCCCATCACCCTTCGCCAGCGCGGCTCGACCGGCCCAACACGCATGACGTCCAGAACGTTCAGTCTGTTCATGGCACATCCCCTTTGGCAAACGCGAAGTGATCGTGAGCCGACGCGACATGCGGCATGGAAGTCGTCGTTCCCGTCGGGTTCGAGGTCGCGAAGACACGCGCCCCCTGCTCCGCTCCGGTCACGTTGGCACGGAACACGCCGAACAGTTCGCGTCCCAAGCCCTGCTGGTAGTCGCTCAAATCCACCGGTTCCGGCTGGCGCTCGGCCCACTCCGACGCCGAGACGTGGACTTCGAGAATGCCGCGCTCGCCATCGAGCCGAATGATATCGCCGTTGTGCACCCGTGCCAGCGGCCCACCGGCCAGGCATTCCGGCGTGACGTGAATCGCCGCCGGCACCTTGCCGGACGCGCCCGACATGCGCCCGTCGGTCACCAGCGCTACCCGGAAGCCCGCGTCCTGCAACACGCCCAGCGGTGGGGTGAGCTTGTGCAACTCCGGCATGCCGTTGGCGCGCGGCCCCTGATAGCGCAGCACGGCGACGAAATCACGTTGGAGGTCGCCCCGGTCGAACGCGGCCATGAGTTCCTCTTGATTGTTGAAGACCAGGGCGGGCGCTTCCACAATGCGATGTTCCGGTTTGACCGCCGAAGTCTTGATCACCGCCCGGCCGAGATTGCCGCGCAACAACTTCAATCCACCGTCGGGAGCGAATGGCCGGGTGGCGGGACGCAGTACGCTTTCATCACCGCTCTGGTTTGGCGCCGGACGCCAACTCAGCACGCCTTGATCCAAGTACGGTTCTTCGCGATAGCGCGCCAGACCTTCTCCCGCGACGGTGAGCACGTCGCCGTGCAACAGTCCAGCATCGAGCAACTCACCGATCAGAAACCCCATGCCGGCGGCGGCGTGGCAGTGATTCACGTCGGCTTGGCCGTTGGGATAGGAAACCCATTCTCGAAAGCACCTCGCCTGCATGGAATTTGAGAAGTCCGTACCTTATTATTATTCAATAAGTTAAGTAGGATCGTTGGATTTTCCGCTCACTCTAAATGAACCCCACATAGCGCGATTGCCCTGGGGAACACCCCACCTTGGGACGGAAGACTTCCAACTGGCATGACCTATGCTTAGATCGACCTGAATCATCAGCGAACCCGAGAAGGTGATGGAGGTTTTGTTCGGTATCGTTTCGAGATCCTGATGGCCATCCAGAGCCACCGAATCCAATCCAATCTTCTCGGCGACGGGGATTTTCATCTCGACCGTAGTCCCCGTTCTGACGACACCGCGCACACCGCGCGTTTCGGTCGAAAAATGGGTGAGGAAGAACTAATGAGTGATCCATTCGATATCGATTTCAAGCTGTTGCCGCCAAAGCTGCAGATGCAACTCTGGGTGCTGGCGCTCGACGCCAACACCAGCAAGGTGAACTTGGCCTACCGCTCTGGCAGCTTTCGCACCAGTCTGGCCTACAACTACGGAGGCAACCTGGAAGCGTCCCTGGGTCTTCGTCGCTTTACGGCGAAAGTCGGGGTCAGCCCCACCAGCGGAGACGTCGATCTCGGCTTGGTCTTTCGTGGGTTTAAGTTCGGAGCGTCGGCGAGCATGGCGCGCAAATCCGCCGGCGCCAGCTTCGGCTATGGCGCGAGCCTGCTCCCCTTTCCGATGGAGCTATCGAGCACCTTCAACTCGGCGGCGGGTGGGCTTCACAGCATGGCCGCCGATATCCGTTCGGCGCCCGACAACCCGCTGGCGTGGTACCAGTTGCACAGCGACGATACCACGACCCTCATCAACACCGTTCACATGGGACAGAAGATCGCCAAATACGGCACGGATTCGAAACGTTTCGGGGCCGGCCTGCGCCTCAACTACGCGCCACAGACCGGATTCACGATCTACGGGGGCGCTCAACTGCGATTTTGAGGCCGGTCGGGTCGGTCATCGACCCAACCTGGAGCGAGCCAAAGTTGCCTGGTCGAGGCTGTCGAACTGAACCCGGAATCGGTCATTTTGAACCGCGATTTCATGACGAAGAATCGCGAAATTTCACTGAAATTCCTCAACTCTTTGAAAGAAATCAATTAAATATTTTATCAATTTGATGTCTCCAACAATGGCGCGATACATGGAAGACCAAAGGAAGACTAGCGATCCCACAGCACGTCGCAATGCTCGGCGGCGGCGGCGGCCAGCAGCTCGATCAGCGGCAAGGCCCGATGCGCCAGGGCGACCGGGGGTTCGCGTTCGTCGTCCTGATCGTCATTGTCGTCGTCGACCCGATCCGCTTGCTCCGGGATCGTCGCCGGCTGGGCGGCGACCGCCTGTCGCAAGCGTTCCAGCGCGGCGGGCACGTCGTCAGCCAGCAGGGCGCCCGGCACGGCGCCGCTGTGCCCCATCAGCTTGAGCAACTGGACCGCGATGTCGCCGAACATCAGGATGTCGGCATGGACGTCGGTACGAAAAGTAACGAGCATGGTAACCTCCCATGGAAAGTTCAAGTGTTCATTTCAGCGCCGGCGGCACCGCTGGGGTTCGGGCGTCCGGGGCGATCGAATCCACCTCTTCGCTGGCGGCGGACGGGCCGGAAATAGACGCCGATTCTCGTCCAGTCGCGACTTCGGCGGGAGGCGGCCGGCCCGGCCCCGGCGCTTCGAATTTACAGAATCCGTCATTGGTGGGCCAAGGGAGACCTAAATCATGCGCTTACCTTGGAGCGTTTTCATCCACCTGGACAGTTCAATGCAAGCGGGCATCCTGTATCGGATAACAAGGGGACTTTCGCCAGTTACCCGTGGTTGCGGTGAACCCCGCGCCCAGCAGCGGCGCTCCAGGAAACTCCACGTTCACATTACGGCCCGTCAACCGTCCAGGATTCGAGAAGATCAAGACGGTGCTGCCGATGCCATGGCCGCCCACGCCGATGCCGGCAGCGGTTACGCTTCCCCCGCCCTGGAAATCGGACAGCCGAATACGGCGTGGGAGTGTGACGTATTGCCAATCCGATGCTCCGCTTAAACCACCTGGAGGAGAAGGCAAGCGCGCTTCGCCGAGTCCGATGCCGCCGCCCGCGCCTAAATATCGAAATGCCGCACCGATTCGCGTGGCGGGATCGCAGACTTCCGCAATCACCACCTCACCAGCGGCAACCACGCCAACGCTAGCCCCGCCAGCGATTCTAATTGCCCATCGTTGGGCTGTGGGTTCGACAGGTTCGTTCATGATATTTACCTCCTAAATCACGACTCAATTCATAAGCTCCAACTTCTTTGTTAGGAAAAAGTAGCTTATGATTTAAATACTTACAAATAATATGCCATTTATATGTTGTTGTAATTTATTGATTTATTGTCTCCAATGGGGAAGG
>JAGRHI010000288.1:13798-14552 GCA_020445045.1 Candidatus Competibacteraceae bacterium | reverse complement strand
GTCAGCGGCGTACGCAGCGGCACCAACCGCCGGTCCACCTTGGCGCCCACGCAGGTATTGCCGACATCGGAGTGAATGGCGTAGGCGAAGTCCACCGCGGTGGCGCCGCGCGGCAGATCGACGATCTCGCCGCGTGGGGTGAACACGTAGACCTCGTCCGGGAACAGATCCACCTTGACGCTTTCCAGGAATTCCACCGGGTTGCCGGCGCGACGCTGCATGTCCAGCAGCTTTTGCAACCACTCGCGGGCGCGCTGCTGGGTATGGCCACTCTGGCCGTCGCCGGATTTGTAGCGCCAGTGCGCGGCGACCCCGACCTCGGCCATGACATGCATTTCCTCGGTGCGGATCTGCACTTCGATCGGGACACTGTTGGGGCCGAACAGCACCGTGTGCAACGACTGGTAGCCGTTGGCCTTGGGGATGGCGATGTAGTCCTTGAACCGGTTCATGTACGGTTTGTACAGGTTGTGCACCACCCCCAGCACCCGATAGCAGGTGTCCACGACATCGACCACGATTCGCACCGCATAAACGTCGTACACGTCCTTGAAGGGCAGGCGCTTGTCGCGCATTTTCCTGTATATGCCCCACAGGTGCTTGCCGCGGCCCATGACCCGAGCCTGAATATTTTCCTCTTCGAGACGGGTCTGAATGCGGCTTTCGAGCTGACCGACGATCTCGCGGCGGTTGCCGCTCAGCCGGCGCACCGCTTCCTGCAACACGCGAAAGCGCAGCGGGTGCAGGTGGCTGA
>JAGRHI010000288.1:520-13674 GCA_020445045.1 Candidatus Competibacteraceae bacterium | reverse complement strand
GCGCCGAGAGTGCGCATGTTGTGCAAGCGGTCGGCCAG
This sequence comes from Candidatus Competibacteraceae bacterium, assembly GCA_020445045.1. Classification (GTDB taxonomy): domain Bacteria; phylum Pseudomonadota; class Gammaproteobacteria; order Competibacterales; family Competibacteraceae; genus Competibacter. The sequence continues at coordinate 13,636 of JAGRHI010000288.1, read as the reverse complement.
CTTGATCATGATCACCCGCAGATCCTTGGCCATGGCCAGGAACATCTTGCGGAAGTTTTCGGCCTGCGCTTCCAATTTGGAGTTGAACTGAATCTGGGTCAGCTTGCTGACGCCGTCCACCAGATCGGCGACCTCCGGTCCGAAGCGGGCGCTGAGTTGCTCCTTGCTGTAATGGGTGTCCTCGATGACATCGTGCAGCAAGGCCGCCTGCAGCGTGATGTAGTCGAAGCGGACGTTGGCGAGAATGCGGGCCACCGCCAACGGGTGAAAGATGTAAGGTTCGCCGCTCTTGCGGTAGATGCCGGAATGCGCCTCGGCGGCAAAGCCGCAGGCGTCGCGCAAGCGCTCGACCTGCTCCGGTTCGAGGTATTCGCTGGCGATGGCGCAGAGGTCGTCGATGCGCAGACGCAAATCGTCCAGCCATTCGTCGTCGACGGCCAGTTTCCGCAACGGCTGGCTGTTGTCCCGGACTTCCCACAACGTCGCGCTCAGCAAGATCGGGTTCTCCTGAAAGGTTGGAAACCGGTGCTGTCAGCCCGGCTCGGGCGGAGGCTCGTCGTGGGCGGCGGGCGACTCGGCCTCGGGAGCGGCATGCATCTGGCGGTATTTTTCCTGGATCAGATGATCGATCTTGCCTTCGGCCAGTTCCCGCAACGCGACGACGGTGGGTTTGTCGTTTTCCCAGGGGACCAGCGCTTCCCGTCCCAGCGCCAGATCGCGGGCGCGGCGCGCGGCGATCAGCACCAGTTCGAAGCGGTTGTCCACCCGATCCAAACAGTCTTCAACGGTGATTCGAGCCATGTCGGCAATTGCTCCGGGTTCAATATCGAAAGTGGGGATCGAGTATATTAGTTAAAACAACGAATTAAGACAACTCATTAAGACAACAGCGACTGAAGCAGTTCCCGTTGCCGCCCAAGTTGCGCCACCCGACGCTGGCGTTGGGCGATCACGATGGCACGCAGCGCGTCCAGCGCCACCGCGAATTGGTCGTTAACCACCAAATAATCGAACTCGGCGTAGTGCGATAGTTCGTTCAGTGCCGCCGCCATGCGCTGTTCGATGACTTCGGGGCCATCCTGACCACGCCCCGCGAGACGCTCGCGCAAAGCTTGCCGGGATGGCGGCAAAATGAAAATCGTCGCGCTGTCCGGCCACAGGGCCCGCACTTGGCGAGCGCCCTGCCAGTCGATTTCCAGGACCACATCCCGTCCGGCTTGCAACTGGGACATGACCGCGGCGCGGCTGGTACCGTAGCGGTGGCCGAATACCTGAGCCTGTTCCAGGAACGCATCCTCGGCGATCATCCTGGCAAAGGCGTCGGGGGACACGAAGTGGTAGTGGACGCCATCGCGCTCGCCGGGACGGCGCGGCCGAGTGGTATGGGAAACCGAGACGACGACATCCGGCGTGGTTTCCACCAGGCTTTTGACCAAGCTGGTTTTGCCCGCTCCAGAGGGGGCGGCAACGATGTACAGGGTTCCGGCGTTCATTTCAAACTCATCGACTTTGGACCGTGAAAATTGGCGCATCGTTCGGAGCCGGCGTCAGGCGCGCAAGCGGAGCGAATCCCGGCTTGCTTGGAGTATGCGTGGGGATGATGTCATGAATCCGGCCCGGATCAAAGCCCGCGCGGGCGTCGCCGGAGACTACCGAGCATCATGAATGCTGTGTGCCGTGGCCGTCCACGTTAAACTAGCCGTGCTGACTTTCCAATGGGACGGTGGACATGCGAGGTTTCGGGCCGCGGGTGCTGGCGCCGCGCGATGGTTGGGACTGGCTGATACAGGCTTGGCGGTTGATGCGGCGGCGGCCGTGGCTGTTCGTGGTCGTGGCCCTGTTCGCGCCGGCTGGCAGCGCCTTGTTGCTGGCGTTGCCGATCTGGCACTGGTGGCTGCCGCCGCTGGGCGCCTGGGTCACGCTGATCGCCACCGTATTCTGCTACGGCCTACCGTTGAGCCTGACGGTGACGCTAGCCTGCGCTCTGGCCCGCGCCGCCAACCGCAAGCAACCGCCAGCGCCCCGGCAACTGTTCAACCGGACCGCCCTCAAGGCGCTGGGCAAGACCAGCCTGTTTCTGTTCGTGCTGCTGTTGCAGGGCTATCTGGTGATCTACTGGGCACAGGATCAACTGCTGCCGGCGGATCTCGCCCTCCTGGCCGACGACGCGCCCGGAATGCCGCCAACGGCCTTCGGCGTGGCCAGCACCGTGTTGGGGACGCAGCTTAGCGTGCTGGGCGGCATGCTACTGGTTTTGCAGGTACTGCTCACCTGGTTTGCCATCCCACTGAAATTGTTCCGCGAACTACCGCTGTCGGCCTGCTGGCGGCATAGCGCGCTGGCCATGCAGCTCAATCCGTGGCTGTTTCCGGTGCTGGGTCTGGCTGGCCTGGTGCTGGTGGCGCTGCCGTTCTTCGGTTTTTTTTTCATCCCCGCCCAAGTGCTGGCGCTGCCGCTGCCGGTCTATCTGGGCGCGCTGCTGTACGTGGCCTGGAACGATGTGTTTCAGGGCGGCGTCGAGAACGAGGAGATCGTCGAACTCACCACCGAGTGGCAAACGTAGTCGTTCACACCCCTCACCGTCGACTTTCCTCCGAAAGGGAAATCAGGAACAAGCGCATTACCCGACGGTCTGCGTGGGCTGTGGCCAAACCCTGAACTCGGCGGGTGCGATCGCCTACACCGGCTTTCAATCGGTGGATCCGCACTGGGGTAATCCGGTGGCGCCGGGTCTGACCTTGTGGGTGGTGAAGCATCGCTATTACGAAACCCCCTGCATCCGCGGACACCGGACCCGGGCGGTGGCGGACCACCCGAGTTCCGCAGTTAATTCTATAAGTTACTGTTTTTATTTATAGTTATTTAAAAACGCTCCACCACAAAAGGGCGAGTTGCGAAGTGGCGGTTGGTTTTTTGATGTTGAATGCTTGAAAAACCTGTGCGTGTTCGTCGGTGAGGGTGGAGAGGCCGGTTATCGGTGTTTCCCCATTGACGCGGACCCGGTGCGCCCGAATACGTCGCAGGCTGGCAAGCGCGCGTTCCGGGGAATACGGGCTGTGGGCTGCCTTCAACTTCATGCGCATCACCCGGTGGAGGATCAGGGCCATGAAACAGAGGGTGGCGTGGGCGCGGATGCGTTCCGGTAAGCGGTGATGGACCAGACCAATGTCTAATACCATTTCCCGATAGGTATTGATCTTTCGCTATAGCAGATTTTATATTTTCTTCAATCTGTTATCATAGAAAGCAGCCTCCCACAAATCGGGACTTGGTATCAGTTTCTGGGGACACCTAGCACGAAGTTCGCCGGCGAGCGAAGCGAAGTCGGGCGGAACTTCTAGTTCATGCGCAACTTGCTGATTTAAAATTGAAAAGGTGGGAAAAGCATTTGCGTGTTCGCGTTAGCGGTTACGCTCTTTGGCATATTTTCGCGTTTGTCAATTATTTATTAGTAATCAATAAGTTGTCTCGTTGAACAAATGATTATAAAGTTTCCGTATAACTTCCCAACGGTTGAGTTATACGGCAGCACACTAACCCGAAGCCGGATAGCCTATTGAATAGAGTACAAGCCATCCAGTGCGAACTCTTTGATCTCGCCGCTACAACTTATGCGTCTCCAGCGGACAACCTCGCTCGCGGTACTGCCGGAATCGTTCGCGCGATTGCGCCAGTACCTCGGGATGCTGGTCCACCAGTTCCACTACTCGCTGAAAACGCTCGAAACCTTCGGGCAAGGCATCGGCCAGATTGATCAGCACCTGCGCCTCCACCGTCGTCGGCGCGGCCGTGCCGACCAGCACCGGCGAACCCTCTTCCCCCACCAACGGATAGCGCTCGTGCGGCACGAAGCTGTCTTGCCGGAAGGTCCACAACAGATCGTCCAGCGCCGTCGCCCGCGCCTCGGACGCGGTGAAAAGATAGACGGTATGGCCGAGGCCATACGCCTTGTCCGCCAACCGGCAGGCCAGCAGCGCCCGACCATTCTCCTTTTGGTCGGGCAGTACATAGAAATCAATGCGCGACATGCCCATCTTCTGGCTCCACTTCAGCCGCCCGATCCAGCAGGAACTGAGTCAGCAAGGGCACCGGCCGCCCCGTGGCCCCTTTGGCCTTGCCGGTCTTATTGGCGGTACCGGCCACATCCAAATGCGCCCAATGGTATTTCTTGGTGAAGCGGGACAGGAAACAAGCGGCGATAATCGCACCGCCATCCCGATTGCCGGCCACATTGGCCATGTCGGCGAAATTGCTATCCAGTCCTTCCTGATAATCTTCCCACAATGGCAGTTCCCACGCCCGATCGTACGCGGCATGGCCCGCGGCGGTGAGCGCGTGGGCCAGCGGCGGATGATTGCTGAACAGGCCATGGGGATGCCGACCCAGCGCGACGATGCAGGCTCCGGTCAGGGTCGCGATATCGATGACCGCCGCCGGTTCATCCCGCTCGGCATAAGTCAAGGCATCGCAGAGGATCAAGCGGCCTTCGGCATCGGTATTGAGAATCTCGATGGTCTGACCGGACAGGCTGGTCACCACGTCACTCGGCCGACTGGCTCGCCCGCCCGGCATGTTCTCCACCGTCGGAATCAGACCGGTCACGTTCAGCGGCAGATCCAGCTCGGCGCAGGCCCGCAGGGCTCCCAACACGCTGGCCGCGCCACACATGTCGAACTTCATCTCATCCATGCCCTCGCCCGGCTTGAGCGAGATGCCACCGCTATCGAAGGTCACCCCCTTGCCCACCAGCACATAGGGTTTTCCCGCCGCGGCCCCTCGTCGGTAATCCATGCGGATCAGCTTGGCCGGCTGGGCACTACCGCGCGTCACCGACAACAAGGCCCCCATGCCCATCTCTTCCATGTCGGCCTCCTCCAACACCTCGGTCTGGATGGCCGGGAACTCCCGCGCCAGCAACTGAGCCTGTTCGGCCAGATAGGTCGGCGTACAGAAATTGGGCGCCATGTTGGCCAAATCCTTGGCGAACTTGACGCCGGAGCCGATCGCAATCCCCTCGCGCACCGCCTGTTCGCCACCCGGCAGTTCCCGCCGGCCGGGCACGCTGAGTATAATCTTGCGCAAGGCGCGGCGCGGAGTATCCTTTTTGCTCTTATGGACGTCGAATCGATACTGTGACTCCTCGACCACTTCGACCGCCTGACGGATCTTCCAGTTGAGATCGCGGCCCTTGACCGCGAGATCCGTCAGATACAATACCGCTTCGGTGGCTCCGGTCTCGTTGAGGACCGTCGCGGCATGGACCAGCATCTGGCGAAAACGCCGGTCGTCCAGATCGCGTTCCCGACCGCAGCCCACCAGCAGCACCCGATCGCACAGCGCCTCGGGGACGTTGAACAGGAGCAACGACTGACCCAATTTACCCTCCAGGTCGCCGCGACGCAGCAAGTTGCCGAGATAGCCACCATGGGCCGTATCGAATTGCTCGGCGGCCGCGGTCAGCCGCCGGGATTCGTAAACGCCCAGCACCAGGCAGGCGGTGCGCTGTTTTTCTGGATTGCCGCTCTTGACCGTAAATTCCATCGGCGGACTTCCTCCGAGGTTGAAAGGGTGATGGGTCCTGCCGGACCCAGGACCAGGCGGGCTACAAAGCCGTGGAACGCGATCGAACCACCGGAGCGGGCGGAGATGCGCCAGCGCCTGGAAAACGACACAGAATATTGCCACCGAACCGCCGGATAAAGGGCGATACAGCATCTTGAATGCGTTGAGTTTAGCCGGAAATCACCACGCCTCACAGCCAGGCCCGCAGCGGAGCGCTCTCGAACGTGCCTGCCATCATTGACCGTTACCTGATGCGGGAGACCGGCCTGACCCTGCTGGCGACCCTGCTGGTGCTGCTGGCGATGGTTCTCAGCCACCGGCTCGCCAACTACCTGAGCCAGGTCGCCAACGGCCTGCTGGCGCGCGATTCCATATTCCTCCTCCTCGGGTTGCAGACGGTCGAAATGCTGAGCCTGATCATCCCGCTGGCGTTTCTGCTGAGCATCGTGCTCACCCTGGGCCGGCTGTACCGCGATCATGAAATGACCGCGCTGGCCGCCTGCGGTTACGGCCCGCTGTCGGCTTACCGCGCGGTGTTCCTGCTGGCGGTGCCGTTGGCCCTACTCACCGCCGGGCTTTCGCTGTTCCTGTCGCCGGTGACCATGGAACTCCAGTTCGAACTACTGGCCAGGGCCCGCAAGGAAGCCGAAATTTCCATGTTCACGCCCGGCACCTTTCGCGAAGTGCTGGACGGCCGACACGTGGTCTACATCGGCGCCCTGGACGAACAAGAGATGCACAACGTCTTCATCCAAAGCCGCGAGCCCGACGGCGATATCAGCATTACCACCGGCGAGCGGGGACGGCAGGAAACCGACACGAACGACCTGCGCCACATCGTGCTGGAGCACGGTTACCGCTACCGGGGCGTGCCTGGTCGCGGCGATTACGAAATCCTCAGCTTCGAACGGGCGGCGATACGGGTCGACGCCAGCGCGCCCCAACAGGCCTGGAAACACCGGGAAACGCTGCCCACCCGCAAATTACTGAGTTCGAGCGATCCCATTCGGGTCGCCGAACTGCACATGCGGCTCAACTACCCATTCCAGGTACTGGTCATCGCGCTGTGGGCGCCGCTGCTGGCCCGTGGCCGGCCGCGCGAGGGCCGCTACGGCCGGATCGTCGCGGCCCTGCTGATCTACGCCATCAACTTCAACCTGATCGGCGTCGGCGAATCCTGGCTCAGCCACGGTATCGTCGGGGGGGGCGTCGGTCTGTGGTGGGTGCACGGCCTGTTTCTGCTGTTCGGCGCCGGGCTGCTGCTTCACGACTACGCCGCCAGCCATGGCATTCGCCTGCCGCGGCGCGTCTTGCGGCGGAGCGCCGCATGAAACGGCTGGATCGCTACATCTTTCGCACCGTCGCCACGACGACCCTGGTCGCGCTGCTGGCGCTGTTGCTGCTGGAATTCTTTCTGAGCCTGCTGGCGGAGCTGGAAGATGTCGGCACCGGCGGTTACGACTTCGTGGCGGCGCTGCGCTATCTGGTGCTGGTTCAGCCTCAGCGGCTGTACGAACTGTTCCCCATGGCGCTGCTGGTGGGTGGATTGCTCGGCATGGGCGCGCTGGCCAGCGGCAGCGAGCTGATCGTGATGCGGGCCGCGGGGCTGTCGCTGACTCGGCTGACCCGCTCCGTGCTACAGGCTGGACTGCTGTTGAGCCTGGCGGTGCTGCTGATGGGCGAGTTCGCCGCTCCGCCACTGGAGCAATTCGCCCGCGAACAGCGCGCCGTCGCCAAGGGCGAAAATCTGGCGATTCGTGGCGGCCGGGGTTTCTGGGCGCGCGATGGTGATTATTTCATTCACGTTCGAGGGGTGCTGCCGGGCGTCCGGCTGGCGGATATCAATATCTTCAAGGTGAGCCCCGAGGCTCGGCTCGAAACCATCACCCATGCCCAGGGCGCGCGCTATCAATCTGGCCGCTGGGTGCTGGAAGGCGTGAACCGCAGCGTCTTCGACGACGACAAGGTGCTGACCGAGCAACTGTCCAACTTGGCGGTGGTCTCGGCCATCAGCCCGCAAATCATGGAAGTGCTGGCCGCCAACCCCAACCAACTATCGATCCGCGACCTGCTGGTTTACGTGGATTATCTGGAACGCAACGGGCTGGACGCTCAAGGTTACCGGCTGGCCTTATGGCGCAAGCTGCTGGCGCCACTGGCTTATCTGGCGATGCTGGTGATCGCCATGCCGTTCGTGTTCGGCCCGCAGCGCTCGGCGGGCGTCGGCCAGCGCTTGCTGATCGGCCTGCTGCTCGGGCTGGCGTTCTTCCTGAGCAATTATCTGCTCGGCAACGTGGTGCTGCTGTACGGTTACCCGCCGCTGGTGGGGGCCGCGCTGCCATCGCTGCTGTTCCTCGGCGCCGGGTTTTACGCGCTGCACCGGCTGCGTTAGCCGTTGCCGCCCTTGGGCAGCACCACCAGTTCCGTTTCCGAAAAACGGTCCGGCAAGCGCAACGCCAGCAGCAGCAGCAGACACGCAAAACCGGCTCCCAAGCTGAGATCGATGCCGAGCTTGAAGACTTGGTGCAGGTACGCCACCGGCGCCAACCACAGACTGGCGATCAGGAACCGCAGCAGGGCCTGCCACCAGCCGATGCCCCGGCCATCGCGCCGCCGCACCCGCACCCGCCAGGCGCGCATCCCCAGGGTCTGGCCGCCGTGGACCCAGAACCCACCGTAGAAAAAGAAGCACACCAGCAACAGATAGCTGCGAAAGAACGGGTTGCCCACCAATGGGTTATGTGCTTCGAACGCCGCGCTGCCGACCAGAATCACGGCCAGGCCCAGTGCCAGCGCGGCCGCGACGAACAGCACCCCGGTCAGCAACAACCCGTCATAACCAATGGCCGCCAGTCGGCGCGGCAATTTCGCCAATGGAAAAGTGAACTGCGATGGCGGCGGTTCGACTGCGCGCATCGTCGGTCGATCACACGGTCATCGTGGGCATGCAACGGGGCTCGTTCGAATTACTTGCGGGTGGATTTGGCGGCGGCGTTCTTGCCGTTCGCCTTGCCTTTGCCGGTGTCAGGCTTGGCGGGTTGTCCGGGCACTGGCACGGCGGGAATGCCACTCGTCGGCACGGGCCCACCCAACCAACCGTTGATCTCCACCATATCGTCTTCCGACAACTGGCCGGCGGCCTGCTTGAGCACCAGGTAATTGGCGATGTAGGAATAACGGGCGGCGGCGTACTCCCGCTCGGCCAGGTAAACGTTACGTTCGGCGTTCAACACATCGACGATGGTGCGGGTGCCGACCTCATAACCGGCCTGGGTGGCTTCCAGCGCGCTGCGGGTGGACACCCGGGTCTGGTCCAAGGCCCTGATCTGACTGATGGCGGTCTCCTGGCCCCGGTAGGCGTTGCGAACGGTGCGGACCGTATCGCGCTGTAGGTTCTCCAGATTCTGGCGGGAAGCTTCGTAGTTGTAGGCCGCCTGGCGAGAGCGGGAGGACACCGCGCCGCCACTGTACAAGGGAATGGTCAATTGCAGGTTGACTTGGCTGCTAATGGTGTGAGTGAACGCGGTGTCCACGTCGGCACGGTTGGCGTTCAGGTCCAGGGACGGATAGTGGCCGGCCTTCTGCAACCGGATATTTTCCCGAGCCTGCTCGACCCCGAAGCCGGCGCTGCGCAGCGTCAGGTTGTTGTCCAGTGCCATGCGCACCCACTGCTCGGGATCCTTGGGATTGGGCAGCGCCAGCGGCATCCGCTCGCTGAGCAGATTGAGTTGCGTGTAGTCCTGACCGGTCAATTGCCGCAGCAGTTCGCGGGCGTCGGCCAGCTTGTTGATGGCGTCGATCTCCGAGGAAACGGCGCCGTCGAACCGGGCCTGGGCATCGTAAACGTCAGTGATGGTCGCCAACCCGACCTCGAACCGCCGGTTGGCCTGTTCGAGCTGGCGGGCGAAGGCGTTTTTTTCCGCCGTGGCGAACGTCAGATTGTCGATCGCCGCCAGCACCCCGAAGTAACCCTGCGAAACCCGCAGGATCAGATCGTCCTCCGCATTGCTGAAGTCGACATCGGCTTGCTTGATCGTCTCCTCCGCCAGCCGCTGCTGTACTTGGCTGGCGCGATTGTAAATGGGCTGCGTCAAACTGATCGCGTAGCTATGCGTGTCGCCGCCATCACTGCCGGTCGGCACGCCCACAACCCCAAAGGTGTTGCCACGCGAGGCCGCAACGCCCATGCTCGGCAACAACAGGGCTCGGGCTTGCGGTTTGGCTTCCTGGGAGGCTTGTCGGCTGGCGGCGGCGGCCTTGAGCGCGGGATCGCTCTCCAGGGACTGACGATACACTTGCAGCAGGTCTTCCGCCCCTACCGGCTGGCCGAACAGCGCGGCGACCATTCCGGCCAACAGCAAACGGTGCGCTCTGGGCATGGCTGATGGACTCCCTTGGATAACGGGTACTTTAACAATCGCTAATATACCAAACCGATCATCGCGGCGAAAACCCCTTGCGCGATCAGGAAAAGGCGGGGTGCGAACTAATAGATGGGCACGATAGGATCGACTTCGCGCGACCAGGCATCGATTCCGCCATCCAGGTTGGCGACCCATTCGAAGCCGGCGCGCTCAAGGAACAGAACCACTTGAGCGCTACGGAATCCATGGTGGCAAATCACGACCGTCTCCCGCGCCGGATCGAGCTGACGCCAACCATCCATGACCCGACCCATTGGCAGGTTGAACGCACCTTCGATCCGGGCAACCGCCACTTCCCAGGGCTCCCGGACATCCAGCAGCAGCGGCGGATCTCGATCCGGCGCCAACATCCGCTGGAGTTCGCGGGGCGTCAATTGCCGCATGGGGCTCAGAATTCGAAGGTTTTGTAGGGTTCGGTGTTGCGCAACGGCGGTAGTTCAGTGTCGAACAGACTTTCCTCGATCCATTCCCGCTCGCCGGTTCGAGTGACCAGCAACGCCTCCATCACCGGCGGCTGACCCACCACGACAAACAGCCGACCGCCTAGACTCAGGCTTTGCCGCCAGCAGTCGGCGAGCATGGCCACCGAGCCGGTGACGGCGATGACCCCGTAGCGGTGCTCGCCCCAAGCACGGCTGGCGTCGCCGACATGCAGCGCCACGTTACCGATGCCATGCGCCTTGAGCTTGGGCCGGGCGGCCTCGATGAACTCGGGAACGATGTCCACGCTGGTCACCCCAGCGGCCAGGCGCGCCAAACAGGCGGTCAGATAAGCACCGCCGGTACCGACTTCCAACACCTGATCGACCGGCCGCGGCGCCAACGCCTGCAGGATGCGGCCCTCGATGGTCGGCTTCAGCATGACCTCGCCGTGGCCGAGTGGGATGGCGACGTCGCTGAAAGCCAGATTACGGTAGCGTTCCGGCACGAAATCCTCGCGCGGCATGTGGGCGAGCGTATCCAAGACTCGCTGATCCAGCACTTCCCAGGGCCGAATCTGCTGCTCGATCATGTTGAAGCGCGCCTGCTCGAAATTGAATGCGGTCATGTACGGGGTCCTGTCAGCGCCTGGCGGTTTTGGAATGTCGGCGGGGGTCATCCCCCGGCCGGGATTCGGAACACACCCATTCTAGCATAAGGCTTTTTCACGCGGCGCGGGCTTACAGGAAGGTCGCCGTCACCGCGAACAGCCGTTCGACTTCGGGCACCCGCTTCTTGTCGACCAGAAACAGGATGACGTGGTCGTCCGCCTCGATCATGGTGTCGTGGTGGCAGATGATGACCTCGTCGCGGCGGGCAACGGCGCCGATGGTGGTGCCCGGCGGCAGTTTGATCTCGTCCAGACGCCGCCCCACCACCTTCGAGGTCTTGTAGTCGCCGTGGGCCACCGCCTCGATCGCTTCGGCGGCGCCCCGACGCAAGGAGTGGACCTTGACCACGTCGCCGCGGCGCACATGGGTCAGCAAGCTACCGATGGTGGCCTGCTGCGGCGAGATGGCGACATCGATGATGCCGGAGGATTCCACCAGCTCCACATAGGACACCCGGTTGATCAGCGCCATGACCTTGCGGGCGCCCATGCGCTTGGCCAGCATCGCCGAGAGGATGTTGGCCTCGTCGTCGTTGGTCACGGCGCAGAACACGTCCATGTTTTCGATGTTTTCCTGCCGCAATAGATTTTCGTCGGCGGCGTCGCCCTGCAGCACGATGGCCCGGCTCAACTGCTCCGACAAACGCCGGCTGGTAACGACATTGCGCTCGATGACCTTGACCTTGAAGCGCTCTTCCAGCGCCTGGGCCAGCCGCGCTCCGATATGGCCGCCGCCAGCGATGATCAGACGCCTGACCATCTTGTCCAGCTTGCGCAACTCACTGACGATGGCGCGGGTATTCTTGCGGGCGGCGATGAAAAAAACCTCGTCGTCGGCCGTAATGACGGTGTTGCCTTCCGGAAGGATCGGCCTGCCTTGGCGGAAGATGGCGGCCACCCGGGCATCGATGCCTGGCATGTGCTCCGGCAGGGTGCGCAGCGCCTGGCCCACCAGCGTACTGCCTTCGTAGGCCTTGACGCCCATCAGCCGGACCTGATCATCGGCGAAATCCAGCACCTGCAAGGCACCGGGATGCTCGATGATGTGGCGGATGTAGTCCGTCACCAACTGTTCGGGGCTAATCAGCACATCGATCGGCAGCGCCTGATCGCTGAACAGGCGATCCTGATAGGCGATATAGCCCCCCGCCCGAACCCGCGCGATCTTGGTCGGGGTGTTGAACAGGGTGTGGGCCACCTGACAGGCGATCATGTTGACTTCGTCGTTGTCGGTCAATGCGATCAATATGTCGGCGTCGGCGACGCCCGCCTGCTCCAACACGCCCGGATAGGCGGCGTGGCCGCAAACGGTGCGGATATCCAGCCGATCCTGCAAGGCCTGCAAGCGCTCGGCGTTGGCGTCGACCACGGTGACGTCGTTGGCTTCGCTCGCCAGAATGTGCGCGACCGAACCACCCACCTGCCCGGCGCCGAGCATCACGATCTTCATGAACCGCCCTCACTCATCCAGCGCCTTCTTGGGATCGATGCCCAGGGCGCGCAGCTTGCGGTAGAGGTTGGTGCGCTCCATGCCGACTCGCTCGGCCAACCGCGCCACGTTGCCCTCGCACTCGCGGAACTGCTGCATCAGATAGGTTCGCTCGAACTGTTCCCGAGCCTCGCGCAGCGGCAGGTTCAGGGGAATGCTGCCGACATCCTGGGATTTGGCGGTGGTGATGCCGCGCACGGCGGCGTCCACTTCCTCCAGGGTGATTTCCTCGTCGCCGCCCAGAATCAGCAAGCGCTGCACCAGGTTCTTCAGTTCGCGGATGTTGCCGGGCCAATTGTAGTTGCGCAGCCGGTTCTGGGCCGCCAAGGTGAAATGGCGGTAGGTCAGCCCTTCCTGATCGACGAAATAGCCGATGTAGTAGTTCAGCAGTTCCGGCACGTCCTCGATGTGATCGCGCAATGGCGGCAACTTGATCGGCACCACGTTCAATTGATAATACAGATCCTCGCGGAACCGTCCGATCGCCACCTCCTGCTCCAGATCGCGGTGAGAGGCGGCCGCCACCCGCACGTTGACCCGCACCGGCTCCT
>JAGRHI010000288.1:0-477 GCA_020445045.1 Candidatus Competibacteraceae bacterium | reverse complement strand
CGCTGGCCAGCTTGGCCTGGGCTTCAAGGTCCATGTCGGCCAGTTCGTCGAGAAACAGGGTGCCGCCGCTGGCCTGCTCCAGACGGCCGTAGTGAATCCGCTCGCCCTGCTCGGAACCGAACAGTTCCAGACTGGCGTTTTCGCGGGCGATCGAACCGACCCCGACATCCACGAACGGGCCGTTGCGGCGCGGGCTGTGCGCGTGCAGGAAGCGGGCATAAACCTCCTTGCCGGTGCCGGGTTCGCCGAACACCAGTACCGGGGCATCGTGCTGGGCGATCTTGAGCACCTGGGCGCGCAAGCGCTGCACCACCTCGCTGCGGCCGACCGGCTCGGCCACGATTCGCTGCTGGCGACGCAGGTTCTGGTTTTCCCGCGCCAACCGGTCCGCGTCCAGCGCCCGCTCCACGGTCAGCAGCAGCTTGGCCATCGACAGCGGCTTCTCGATGAAATCGTAGGCGCCCAGCCGGGTCGCCT
>JAGRHI010000287.1:8958-11376 GCA_020445045.1 Candidatus Competibacteraceae bacterium | reverse complement strand
CGCGCCGGCGGAGCGGGAACGACAACAGGAGTTGCTTCAGGCCGCGCCGACGGGCCAACGGGCCGACCAGGACGCCGCATTGTCAGATCGCTTGGATCGGCGCTCGCCGGAGGAATGGTTGGCGGCCATCACCGAACTGCGGCGTCAAGGCCGGACGGCGGAGGCGGACGCCGAGCTGGCGGAATTCCGGCGGCGGTATCCGGATTATCCGCTGGAGGCCGCGCCGAGCCGCCGCGATGAGTGAAGCGCTTCCTTCGCCGTCCGCGCTGGCGGCCTTGGAGGCGCGTTTGCTGGATCTGTTGGTCGTCCATCCCGCCGGACTGAGCGAACACGAGCTGCTGAAGCGGCTGCGCGCCAGTGATCCTCTGTTCGCGGGTTTCAGCGCCCGCGAACCACTCAAGCTGTTTCGCGGTCACTACTTGCTGTTTCACGCGCTCTATCGGTTGCGGGACCGCTTGGCCGGCGAGCGGCGCGGCTGCTTGCGGGTGGACCCGTTGGGCGTCGTACTGGAGTTCGAAGTCTTGCCTTGCGGTGGGACCGCGCTCGCGCCGGATGGACCCGACTTCGCGCCGTATTACGCCGATTTGTCCAGGCTGGCAACGGTGACGATCGCCGAGGTCGCTGAACTACTGCGCTATTTCCACGCCGCGCGCCGACGGGACGAGCGGCGAAGGGCGGCGTTGGCGGTGCTGGATCTGCGAGACCCGATCGATGCGGCGGCCATCAAGCGACGGTACCGGCGGTTGGCGATGCGTCACCACCCCGACCGGGGCGGCGATGGCCAGCGCTTGGGCGAGATCAATGCGGCGCTGGCGGTGTTGGAAGAGGAGCTCGAACGATGCGTCTGACCACATCCCACGCCCAGCCGGACATCGCCGGTGGCGGATGCGGCCGGGGCGGTCGGTCATTTGGGTAAATATTGGCCGATGGCTTCAAGCAGCGTGGCTTCTTCCACCGGTTTGACGACGTAGCTTTTGGCGCCTTGCCGCGCGCCCCAGATCCGGTCGGTTTCCTGGTCCTTGGTGGTGACGATGATGACTGGGATATGGCTGGTGGAGGGATTCTTGGTAATCTGACGGGTTGCCTGAAACCCGTTGACTCCGGGCATTACCACGTCCATGAGCACGAGATCCGGCAGTTCCGCCTTGGCGACTTCGATGCCTTCCGCGCCGTTTTTGGCGGTCAGAATCTCGTGCCCGTGTTTCTTGAGTATTTTGGAGAGACTCAGCGCCTGAGTGGGTGAGTCGTCGACGATCAATATGCGGGCCATGCTGCTACTCCTGGGATAGTCTTGCGTATCGTCCGCGCGTCGCCGGTATAACGTGGTGGTCAACCCGTTCGGGGGAAAATCTGGCGAGTCATACGCTATTCATCGATTCCATCATCATAAGCGAAATTTGCTGGTTTGGGGGATGCTTTTGTTGTGGTCGGCCGTTCGCCGGCGCATGGTAGGATACCGAAATAACGAGCTTGATTCGTAGGGGGTTGTTGTATGAATGATTCGCCATTGAGTTTTTTAAATCGCCTGATCCTGGCGCTGCGCGCGTTCGGACGAATTCTGATCGACGAAGGATTTGCCGTCGGCGTGCTGCGGCTCGAAGGGGGCGCGGCGGCACTGGCGCCGGTGACGGCCGAACCCGCCAGAACGGCGCTCAAGGAGACTTCACCGGATTCCGCCCTGCAATTGCTGGCGCTGTTGCAACAGGAGGGGCGGTTCGTGGATTTCTTGCAGGAAAACGTGACCGCGTATTCCGATGCCGAGATCGGGGGCGCGGCGCGTGTGGTGCACGAGGGGTGTTGCAAGGTGGTGCGCGATTATTTACGCATTCAGCCGGTGCGCGAGGAAGCGGAAGGCGTGAGGTTGACCGTGCCGGCCGGTTTCGATCCCACGGCGGTGCGGCTGACCGGTAACGTGGTTGGCCAACCGCCCTTCACCGGTACCTTGATGCATCGCGGCTGGCGGGTGGTCGAGATCAAGTTGCCGAAGGTGGCCGAGGGTCATGACGTTCAGGTGCTGGCGCCGGCGGAGGTGGAACTATGAGCACGGCTCGTTACACGGTGGGCATTGATCTGGGCACCACCCACTGTGTGTTGGCGGCGGTGGATCTGACCGCCAGCGACCATGATGAGGTGGTCGAACGGATCGAGCTCATTCCGCAGTTGACCGCGCCCGGCGCGGTCGAGGAGCGGCCGATGCTGCCCTCGTTTCTCTACTTGCCGCATCCTGACGAACTACGGCCGGAAGATCGGGTCCTGCCTTGGGGCGAGCCCCCGTTCGTGGTCGGCGAACTGGCGCGGGCGATGGGCGGCCGGACGCCGATTCGGCTGGTGTCCAGCGCCAAAAGCTGGCTGTGTCATCCCGGGGTGGATCGGCGTGCCGCCATCCTGCCGGTGGAAGCGCCGGAGGAAGTGGGGCAG
>JAGRHI010000287.1:7856-8915 GCA_020445045.1 Candidatus Competibacteraceae bacterium | reverse complement strand
GGGACCATCAGCATCCCGACGCGCCGCTGATCGAGCAAGACGTGGTGCTGACCGTGCCGGCCTCCTTCGATCCCGCCGCCCGCGAATTGACCGCCGAAGCGGCGGAGGCAGTCGGCTTGCGGCATCTGGTGTTGCTGGAAGAACCGCAAGCGGCCTTGTATCACTGGGTGTTGGCCACTCGGGAAGGGTGGCGCAAGCAGGTCCAGCTTGGCGACATCATCCTGGTGATCGACCTGGGCGGCGGCACCGCCGACTTTTCGTTGATCGCCGTGACCGAACGCGACGGTTCCCTGGAATTGGTGCGGGTGGCGGTCGGCGAGCATATTCTGCTGGGTGGCGACAACATGGATCTGGCCTTGGCGCACGCGGTCCGCGCCAAGCTGGCGGCGCAGGGTATCCAGCTCGATCCTTGGCAGTTGCAGGGTTTGACCCACGGTTGCCGGTCGGCCAAGGAAACTTTGTTGAGTCATGGCGAAGTCGAGGCGGTGCCGGTGGTGGTGCCGAGCCGCGGTTCCAAGCTGATCGGCGGCACCTTGCGCACCGAACTGACCCGCGACGAGGTCTCCCACACCTTGATGGAAGGGTTCTTTCCGATCGTGGAAGCGGCGGCGCGACCGGCGGCGCGGGCGCGGGCGGCGCTGACCAAGCTGGGTTTGCCCTATGCCCAGGATGCGGCCATGACCCGTCATCTGGCGGCGTTTCTGGGCCGGCAGGTGGAAGCGACCCGCCATCTGCCCGGTTTCGAGGACCGGTTGCCGGAGCAGGCCAGTTTCCTGCATCCGACCGCGGTGCTGTTCAACGGCGGTGTGTTCAAAGCGCCACCCTTGCTGGAGCGGACCCTGACCGTGCTGAACGGTTGGCTGGCGGCCGAGGGCGCGCCCCCCGCGCGTTTGCTGGAAGGCAGCGATCTCGATTTGGCGGTGGCGCTCGGCGCGGCCTATTACGGCTACGTGCGGCGCGGGCGCGGGGTGCGGATTCGCGGCGGTACCGCCAAGTCCTATTACGTCGGGGTGGAAAGCGCCATGCCGGCGGTACCGGGGATGGAACCGCCGATCGAAG
>JAGRHI010000287.1:0-7765 GCA_020445045.1 Candidatus Competibacteraceae bacterium | reverse complement strand
TGGTCGGCGAGCCGGTGCGATTCCGTTTCTTCGGTTCCTCGGTGCGGCGCGCCGATCAGGTGGGCGCGGTGCTGGAGCAGTGGACGACGGACGAGGTCGAGGAACTGGAGGAGATCGAAGCGACCTTGCCCGCCGAGGATCGCCAACCGGGCGAAGTGGTGCCGGTGCGACTGCACGCGGCGGTGACCGAGGTTGGCACGCTGCGACTGGAAGCCGTGCCGCGCGAAGGCGGGGAAGCCTGGAAGGTCGAATTCGACGTGCGTGGGGAGAGGTAGCCAAGCCGTTGTGGAGTGGGAGACCCATGACCGATTCGCGGACCCAGCGCCAGGATGCCCGCCGATTATTACAACTGGCGCTCGCTAACCCACTGGCCGATTTCCACGTCGGCCAGTGGGAAGCGATTGACGCCTTGGTTAACCGCCGGGAAAAGCTGCTGGTCGTGCAACGCACCGGCTGGGGCAAGAGCATGGTGTATTTCCTCGCCACTCGCCTGCTGCGCGACCGAGGTTCGGGGCCGACACTGATCGTCTCGCCGTTGCTGGCCCTGATGCGCAATCAGATCGAAGCCGCCGAACGATTGGTTATTCGGGCGCTGACCATTAACTCGGCCAATCGTAACGACTGGCCGCCGCTCACTGGCGCCATTTTGCGTGATGAGGCCGATGCGGTGCTGATTTCGCCGGAACGGTTGGCCAACGACGAATTCCTGCGGAACGTGCTGTTGCCTATCGCCCAGCGTCTTGGCCTGTTGGTGGTCGACGAGGCCCACTGCATTTCCGACTGGGGCCACGACTTCCGCCCGGATTATCGACGCCTGGTCAATGTGTTGCAGCGAATGCCGCCGAACATGCCCTTGCTGGGAACCACGGCGACCGCCAACAACCGGGTGTTGAAGGATATTGGCCAGCAATTGGGCGATATCCAGGTCCAGCGTGGTTCGTTGATGCGCGAAACCCTGGCGCTGCAAACCCTGCGCCTGCCCGATCAGGCGGCGCGGCTGGCTTGGCTGGCGGAACATCTTCCGGAATTGCCCGGAACCGGCATCGTGTATACCCTGACCCGCCGCGATGCCGAACAGGTGGCCGACTGGCTGAGTCGGAATGGCATTCTGGCTCGCGCCTATCACAGTGACAGCGTGGCCGATGGTTTCGCCGACGCCAATGCCTACCGGCGGCATTTGGAAACCCTGCTGCTGACCAACCAGATCAAGGCGCTGGTGGCGACCACGGCGCTGGGCATGGGTTACGACAAACCGGATTTGGGTTTCGTCGTTCACTATCAGGCGCCTGGTTCCATCTTGGCCTACTACCAACAGGTGGGTCGCGCCGGTCGCGCCATCGCCTACGCCATCGGGATTTTGTTGGCTGGGCGCGAAGATGCCGAGATTCACGACTTTTTCCGCGAGAGCGCCTTTCCCGACGAGACGCAGGTCAACGCCATTCTCCACGCACTGGAGCAGTCCGATGGGTTGACGATCAGCGAACTGGAACCGGTGGTCAACCTCAGACGCAACAAGCAGATCGAGCATGTCTTGAAATTCCTGAGCGTCGAAAATCCCGCGCCGGTGCTCAAGGACAGCTCGCGCTGGCGGCGAACGCCGGTGCCCTATCGCCTGGACCACGAACGCATCCAGCGCCTCACCCGGCAGCGCGAGCAGGAATGGCGGGAGGTTCAGACATATATCGACAGCCGGGACTGCTTGATGCGCTTTCTCGCCACGGCGCTGGACGACGAGAACCCGCGGCCGTGCGGTCGGTGCGCCCGTTGTCTGGGGCAACCGGTGGTTGGCGAGAATTTCCCGCTGGCCTTGGCGATGGAGGCGGCGCGTTATCTTCGGCATTCCGAGTTACCGCTGGCGTGTAAAAGGCAGGTTGCCAAAGGCGCGTTTACCGTTTATCCCTTTCAAGGTAATCTGAAAGCAGGCCTGCACGCCGAAACCGGGCGAGTGTTGGCGCGCTGGGGCGATGCCGGCTGGGGGCGGTGGGTGGCCGAGGATAAGCGGGCCGGCCATTTCCGCGACGAGTTGGTGGAAGCCATGGCCGAGATGATTGAGCAACGCTGGTGTCCCCAACCCCCGCCGACATGGGTTACCTGCATCCCGTCCCGCAACCATCCGACCCTGGTCCCCGATTTTGCCCGTCGCTTGGCTGCCCGACTACGATTGCCGTTCGTGTCCGCCATCATCAAGCGGCGCGATAATCAGCCACAGAAATTCCAACAGAACCGCTATCACCAGTGTCGCAACCTGGACGGCGCGTTCGCGATTGACGCTCCGATTCCGAACAGTCCCTTGCTCTTGGTGGACGATATGGTGGATTCGACCTGGACCTTGACGGTCGTGGCGGCCCTGCTGCGGCAGGCGGGGAGCGGGCCGGTATGGCCGACCGCGCTGGCGACCACCGCCGGTGGTGGAGATTGACATGGCTCTGCACGTACAAACCCAGGCGGTGTTGTTGTTGACCGCCTATTTATCCAAACCCGCCAAGGACGAATCGCGCCCTTTGGGGCCGATGGAATGGGGACGTTTCGCTCGTTGGCTGAAGGAGCGGGAGATCGCCCCGGAAATGCTGCTGCGCGATGATCCTGCCCGGTTATTGGCGGGCTGGAAGGATCGCGCGGTGACGCTGGAGCGTATTCAATCGCTGCTGAATCGCGCCGGCGCATTGGGGTTGGCGGTGGAAAAATGGCAACGCGCCGGACTCTGGATTCTGATTCGGGCCGATACTGATTATCCCAATCGCCTGAAAAAATATCTGCAAGCCGATTCTCCGCCAGTGCTATTCGGGTGTGGCAACCGCCGGTTGCTGGATCAGGGTGGGATCGCGGTCGTCGGTTCGCGCCACGCCAGCCCGGAGGATTTGGCGTTCACCACTCGTTTGGGCGCCGAAGCCGCGGTACAGGGGCTTTCGGTGATTTCCGGCGGGGCGCGCGGCGTGGACGAGACGGCGATGCTGGGTGCGCTGGCACGGGAAGGAACGGCGGTCGGCGTACTCGCCGACAGCCTGCTGCGTGCCGCTACCTCGGTCAAGTATCGCCCGAGTCTGTTGAGCGGCAATCTGGTGCTGGTTTCGCCCTTCAACCCAGAGGCAGGGTTCGAAGTGGGTAACGCCATGGCGCGTAACAAATACATCTATTGCCTGGCCGACGCCGCCATCGTCATCGCGGCGGACCGGGAGCAGGGTGGCACCTGGCATGGCGCGGTGGAAAATTTAAAACATGGCTGGACGCCACTGTGGATCAAGCCACATCTCGAACCCGCTTCCGGCAATGCCGAACTGATGCGGCGGGGCGGGCGTGAGTTGCCAGTGGAATCCTGTGATCTGGTGGCACTAGGTCGTCGAGAAGCAATGCCCCCGGTCGATCATCCACCCGCGCTGCTCGCGGAACCCAGGTCGCCCGCGTTCAGACCGCGTGCGGCTTCAGTCCCGGTGGCGGATGCCCTACTGGATAATCTGGGTTTTTATCAATTGTTCCTGCGCCGCTTGCGCAGGTTAACGGCGAAGACGCCGGCCACCGATCAGGATCTGCTGAGTTGCCTCGACATCGGTAAATCACAGTTGCGCGATTGGTTGAAAAGAGCCTTGAATGAAGGGCAAGTGATAAAGCTGAGCAAGCCGGTGCGCTATCAATGGCGGTCAGCGAGGCCGGAACAAAACTCGTTTTTTGCTAATGAGTGAGAGCTGAACCATCGCCCATTCCAGCACCCCCCGCTATCTGGTCGGCATCGATCTGGGCACCACCCATACGGTGGTGGCCTATGTCGACCTGAAGACCGCCGGAGTGGCGGACATCCGTCAATTCTCCATCGAACAACTGATCGCGCCCGGCGCGGTGGCGGCGCGCGCCCTGTTGCCTTCCGCGCGGTATCACCCGGCCGAGGGCGAACTGGCGGCGGCGGATGTCCAACTGCCCTGGACCTTCGACGACCCCGGTGGGGTGAATAACGTCGTGCTGGGCGAACTGGCGCGGGAGCGAGGGACACGGGTGCCGGGGCGGCTGGTGGCCAGCGCCAAGAGCTGGCTGTCGCACGCCGGAGTGGACCGCGCCGCGCCAGTGCTGCCCTGGGGCGCGGCGGAGGAGATCGCCAAAGTATCGCCGCTGGCCGCCAGCGCCAGCTATCTCGCCCATGTCCGCGCCGCCTGGAACCGGCATTTTCCTCGCCAGCCGCTGGAACGGCAGGAATTGGTGTTGACCGTGCCGGCCTCGTTCGACGAAGTGGCGCGAACCCTAACGGTGGAAGCGGCGCGGCTGGCCGGTTTGCCGGAACTACGGTTGGTGGAGGAGCCGCGGGCGGCCTGTCATGACTGGCTGCACCGCCATCGGGACACCGTGACGGCGGCCTTGGGCGAGTCCCGTTTGTTGTTGGTCTGTGACGTGGGCGGTGGCACCACCGACCTGACGTTGATCCAGATCGAGCCGGGAGAGCACGAGCCGCGTTTGACCCGGATCGGCGTGGGCGAGCATCTGATGCTGGGCGGCGACAACATGGATCTGACTCTTGGCTCGAACCGTCGAAGCTCGACTGAGTGGCGGGCGTCTGAGCACCGGCGAATTGTCGCTGCTGTTGCAGCAATGCCGGGGCGCCAAGGAACGGCTGCTGGCGACCGACGCGCCGGAGCGAGTGACGGTGACCGTGCTCGGCGGCGGTGCCCGGCTGATCGGTGGGGCGCGCACGGCGGAACTGAGTCGCGGCGAGGTACGGGCGTTGCTAGTGGACGGCTTTCTACCGCTGACGGCGGCGGACGAACAGCCCCAGGGTCGGCGGGCGGCGGTGGTCGAATTCGGCTTGCCCTACGCCGCCGATCCGGCGATCAGTCGTCATCTGGCGGCGTTTCTGGCCCGGCACGGCGACGCGGCCCGGCGGGCGCTGGGCGAACGGGCGCCGGCCGACCGTCCGCCGATGCCGGACGCGGTGTTGCTGAACGGTGGGGTGTTTCACGGCGCGGCCCTGTCGGAACGGCTGCTGGAACTGCTGGCCGGCTGGCGTGGTGAGCCGCTGTCGCGGCTGGACAACCCCGAACCCGAACTGGCGGTGGCGCGCGGCGCGGTGGCCTACGGACTGGCGCGGCGCGGTCAGGGCCTGAAGATCGGCGGCGGTTCGGCGCGCGGCTATTTTCTGATGGTGGAGGGTGACCGTAGCCGAAAACAAGGTATTTGTCTGTTGCCGCGCGGCACGGAGGAGGGGCGGGAAGTTCGATTGAATCGAACCTTTTCCCTGCGCCTGGGCGCGCCAGTGCAGTTTCACCTGATGTCCTCCACCGGCGATACATTCCATCAGTCCGGCGACATGGCGGTGCTGGATGCCGGCGCGTTTCTCCCCCTGCCGCCGATCGTCACGCTGATCGAAAGCGAATCCGGGGCAGGCGAGGTGCCGGTGCAACTGAGCGCGCAACTGACCGAGGTTGGTACCCTGGAAGTGGATTGCATTGCGGTGGATGAGCCGGCGCGGCGCTGGCGGCTGGCCTTTCAGTTGCGGGGTGGCGATGCGGCGGCGCTGGCTCGGTTGCATCCCCGTTTTTCCGAAGCGACGGCACGGATCGAACGGTTTTACGGTTCTCGTTCGGCCAATGTCGAATACAAGGAAATAAAGACCTTACGAACCGATTTGGAACGCTTGCTCGGCCGGCGCGAGACTTGGGAGACGCCGCTGTTGCGCGAGTTGTTCGGGGTGTTGTGGGCCGGTGTCCGGCGGCGACGGCGTTCGGCCGATCACGAGCGGCTGTGGTTCAGCCTGGCCGGTTTCTGCCTGCGGCCGGGGTTCGGCTATCCGCTGGACGAGTGGCGGGTCGGGCAGTTGTGGGCGCTGTACGAGCAGGGGGTACAGTACCATCGGGACGCCCAGGCGCGGGCGGAGTGGTGGACGCTGTGGCGGCGGGTGGCCGGCGGTCTGGACGCGGCGGCGCAACTACGGCTCAGCGAGGATCTGCTGGTCGGTTTGCGTCCGCTGGGCGGCAGGGCCGCCAAGGACAACAGGCCGCCGGGGATCGAAGACATGGCGCGGGTGGCCGGTGTGCTGGAACGGCTGCCGGCGGCGCGCAAGCTCGAACTCGGCGAACTGCTGTTGGCGCGGCTGGCGCGCAAGGGCGAGTCGCCGCAATTGTGGTGGGCGGTGGGCCGGCTGGCGACCCGCGTCCCGGTCCATGGCAGCGCCCATGATGTGGTGCCGGCGGTAACGGCGGCGGCCTGGCTGGAACGGGTGCTGGCGTTGGACTGGAAGACGGTGGCGCCGGCGGCCTTCGCCGCGACCCTGTTGGCGCGGCTGAGTGGCGACCGTCAGCGCGATCTGGATGACGCGGCGCGGGCACGGGTCATCCAGCGGTTACGGGCGGCCAAGGCCCCGGCCGGGTGGTTGCGGATGGTGGAAGAGGTGGTCGAGCTGGACGAGGCCGACGCCGGCCGGGTGTTCGGCGAGGCGTTGCCGCCAGGCTTGCGGCTGACGAACTGAACCGGAGAGCGCGACATTCCGGTAACCCGCGAGTACCGATCACCGGCATGGTGAAGAGACCGTCGCGCCGGTCCAGACGCGCCGCGCCCCGTTTCACCAAGGCTATTCGGCGACTTGAAGGACGATCTTGCCGCGAGCGTGGCCGGTCTGGCTGATGACGTGCGCCTGACGGACCTCGGCCAGCGGCAGCACGGTGTGAATCACCGGCCGCATTCGTCCTCCATCGATCAGGTCGGCGATTTGGGTCAACTGCTCGCCGCTCGGCTGAATGAACACGAAGGCGCCACGAGCCCCATGGGCGGCGGCGACCGCTTCCGGCGGCGGACTGACCACCGAAACCAGAATCCCGCCGGGTTTCAGCACTTGCCAGGACCGTTTTTGCGTATCGCCGCCGATGGTGTCGAACACCACGTCCACATCCGTCGCCACATCCTCGAAATGGGTTTTGGTGTAGTCGATGAACTGGTCCGCGCCCAGTTCGGTCACGATGCCGGAATTGAGCGCCGAGGCGGTGGCGATGACCCGCGCGCCGCGCGCCTTGGCCAGTTGCACCGCCAGGCTGCCCACCCCGCCGGCGGCGGCATGGATCAGCACGGTCTGCCCGGCTTGCAACTGGGCGGTGTCCACCAGCGACTGCCAGGCGGTCAGCGCGGCGAGCGGCACGGCGGCGGCATGGATGTGGTCCAGGCTAGTCGGTTTGCGGGCGACGTCGCTGGCCTTGACGGCGATGTATTCGGCATAACCGCCGTCCCGCTCGATGTCGGGTCGGGCGTACACTTCGTCCCCAACCTTGAACGTGGTCACCGCCGGGTCGACCTCGACCACCTCGCCGGACACGTCCCAGCCGAGAATCAACGGCAGGGTATGGTGCAGGGCGCCTTGCAGATAGCCCTCGCGAATCTTCCAGTCCACCGGGTTGACCGCCGCCGCCCGCACCCGGATCAGGATGTCTTCGGGTTCGAGCGTGGGCAGGGGGATGTTCTCTTCGTGGTGCAGAACTTCGGGTCCACCGTAGGCATGAATGCGTACCGCTTTCATGGTTGCCATGTGAGTTCTCCGCGGGGTCAATGGTTCTTGTCGTCAGAGTGTAGAATGCGAATGGCTTCGTTTTCAGTCCATCGAGCCAGCGCGATTCGGCACGATCGGTCTGGGTTGGATCATGCCATCGGCCGCCGACCGCGTTGACGATGGCTTTCCGAGAGCCCAAAATGGCGCGCTTTTTACGCCGCGCCATCCCTTGGTCGATCAGCGTGGCCTCGATGTCCCTCAGAACCCGCGATCCTGATCCATGGATACTTATAAGCCGACGCATCTCAAGCA
>JAGRHI010000286.1:5209-6435 GCA_020445045.1 Candidatus Competibacteraceae bacterium | reverse complement strand
GCGGTGCGCGCCAACAATCTGGCCAGTGCCTATATTCGGCCGATGTGTTTCTTTGGCGCCGAGGGCATGGGGCTGCGCGCCGACAACCTCAAGGTCCACGCCATCGTCGCCGCCTGGGAATGGGGCGCCTATCTGGGCGCGGAAAACCTGGAACGCGGCATCCGCATTCGCACCTCGTCGTTCAGCCGGCATCACGTCAACATCGCCATGTGCAAGGCCAAGGCCAACGGCAATTACATGAATTCGATGCTGGCGCTGTCCGAAGCCCTGCGCGACGGTTACGACGAGGCGCTGCTGCTGGATACCGAGGGCTACGTGGCGGAGGGGAGCGGCGAGAACGTCTTCATCGTCCGCGACGGCTTGATCCATACCCCGGATCTGACGTCGGCGCTGGAAGGCATCACCCGCGACACCATCATCCGTTTCGCCGCCGACCTCGGGATTCCGGTCCGGGAAAAGCGCATTACCCGCGACGAGGTGTATATCGCCGATGAGGCCTTCTTCACCGGCACCGCCGCCGAGGTGACGCCGATCCGCGAAGTGGACGGCCGCGTTATCGGCAACGGCCGCCGCGGTCCGATCACCCAACGCTTGCAGGAAATGTATTTCGATCAGGTACAAGGCCGCCGCGATGAATTTCCCGACTGGCTGACGCTGGTTTGAGCGATCCATTGCCACGGTCGAAGATCGTTTAAAACAAACTTTTATAAACGAAATCCTAGGAGATCAATGCCATGGCTGCTGCTTCCGCCGCCGCTTTCGCCAAGGCCATGCCCAATGCCCAGAAGACCTATGAGGTCAGCCGGGCCGATTTGCCGGTATCCTGTCCACTGCCGGAAATGACGCTGTGGAATTCCCACCCAAAGGTCTATCTACCGCTCGAAGCCACCGGCAAGGCCAAGTGTCCGTACTGCGGCGCGGACTTCGTGCTGGTGGACTGACCCCGCTGTCCGGCGGCGGGTGGAATCGCCGGTGCGCCCACTGGTCGTCTGGCGGTTCAGCGACGGCAAGGCCGGGCACGACAATCAGAGCGAGGGATTGACGGAAGCTCTGGCCCGGTTGCGGCCGGTCGAAATCGTCACGCCACAACGCCTATCCCCTGTCGCGGCGCTGTTCGCCCTGGCGGGCGGTCGCCCAACCGCCGCGTGGCCGGACTTGCCGGCGCCGGATTTGCTGGTGGGCGCCGGTCACGGCACTCATCTCTCGTTGTTGGCCGCCCGTCGGCG
>JAGRHI010000286.1:4471-5197 GCA_020445045.1 Candidatus Competibacteraceae bacterium | reverse complement strand
CGCGCGGTGGTGCTGATGCGGCCCAGTCTGCCGCTCGGTCTGTTCGATCTGTGTCTGATCCCCGAGCACGACACGCCGCCGGTACGCGCGAACGTGTTGGCCACGCGCGGGGCACTGAACCGTATCCAACCCTCCTCCAACCTGGAACCCCGGCGGGGCCTGCTGCTCATCGGCGGACCGTCCGCGCATTTCGGTTGGGACGACGCCGGATTGCGCGCCCAGATCGCCGCCGTGCTGGCCGCCGATCCGGCGATGCGCTGGACGCTGACCACCTCGCGCCGCACGCCGGCCTCTTTTTTAGCCAGCGGTCACGATCCGGTGGACGTCCGGTTGACGGTGGTTCCGGTCGCGGCGACCGGCCCGGATTGGCTGCCGGCGCAACTGGCGCGGGCGGGGCAGGTCTGGGTCAGCGCCGACAGCGTATCCATGGTCTACGAGGCCCTGACCGCCGGCGCGGCGGTGGGGGTGCTGGAAGTACCGCGCAAACGATCCAGCCGCATTAGCCGGGGACTGGATAAATTGGCCGGCGCGGGCTGGGTCACGCCCTTCGCCGACTGGCAACGCCAGCCGCGCCTCAAGCGGCCGCCTCAAACCTTCAACGAAGCGGCACGCTGCGCCCGCTGGATCGCCGAGCGATGGTTCGCCTGAGCGTGGCGCAGTTGTTGCCGGCGCTGAACGGCGGTGGCGTGGAACGCGGTACATTGGAGATCGCGGAGGAACTGGTCC
>JAGRHI010000286.1:0-4422 GCA_020445045.1 Candidatus Competibacteraceae bacterium | reverse complement strand
TGGTGCCGGAATTGCTGCAAGAAGGCAGCGAACATCTGGCTTGGCCGTTGGGCGTCAAGTCACCGCTGGTGCTGTGCTGGGTCCGGCCGTTGCGGCGCTGGCTGGCCGAACAGCGCATCGACATTCTGCACGCCCGCTCGCGCTTGCCGGCCTGGATCGCTTGGCTGGCCTGGCGGCGGATGGACCCGGCGACCCGGCCACGCTTCGTCACCACCGTGCATGGGTTGTATTCGGTTTCCCGTTACAGCGCCATCATGACCCGAGGCGAACGGGTGATTGCCGTGTCCGGCACCGTGCGCGCCTATCTGCGACGCCATTATCCCGAACTGCCGACCGAGCGCATCCAGCTCATTCAGCGCGGAGTGGACCCGGTGGATTTCCCTTACGGTTACCGGCCCGCGCCCGACTGGCTGGCTGACTGGCATCGGCACTATCCGCAATTGCGCGCTGTGCCGATCTTGACGCTACCGGGACGGTTGAGTCGGCTCAAGGGTCACGAGGAATTCATCGAGCTGATCGCCCGGCTACGATCGGCCGGTTGGCCAGTCCATGGACTGATTGTCGGCGGCCCGGAGCCGCGCCGCCAAGCTTACGCCGATGCCTTGCGGGAACATGTCCGGTCGCGTGGCTTGACCGACATTGTGCTGTTTACTGGCCATCGCGCCGACATGCGCGACATTTATGCGATATCGACCCTGGTGCTGTCGTTGTCGGCCAAACCGGAATCTTTCGGCCGCACGGTGCTGGAAGCCTTGAGCTTGGGCCGACCGGTGGTCGGTTACGCTCACGGCGGTGTCGGCGAGATTCTGGAGCGACTCTATCCCGCCGGTCGGGTTCCGCCGGGCGATGTGGAGACGCTGGTCGCGCGGGTGGCCGGCCTGCTGGATGCCCCAGCGCCGGTTCCAGCGGAACCGGCATTTCCCTTGCGGCGGATGCTGGACGAAACCCTGGCGCTCTACGCGGCGTTGCATGACGCGCCGAGGGTGCCCGCGTGAAGCTCGCGCCGTCCGGGCCGACCCTGATCGTGCAGCCCTTGCCCGGCATCGGCGACATGGTCTGGCATTTGCCACATATCCATGCCATCGCCGCAACCACGGCCGTGGGCAAAGTGGATATTCTGACCAAGCCACGCTCCCAGGCCGACCGTTTGTTACATGCCGATCCCCATGTCGGCCAGGTTCTGTGGCTGGAGCGCGAATCCGGCCGCCATGCCGGCTTAGGTGGCGTGTTGCGACTGGCGGCGGCGTTGCGGCAGGGCGGTTACCAGCGGGTATGGATCCTGCACGGCAGCGCCCGCTACGCACTGGCGGCGCGCTTGGCCGGCATCCCCGAGCGACTGGGATACGGCGTGGGCTTGCAGTCGCTGTTGTTGACCGTGCCGGCGCGCTTGCCGCCCGAGCGGCGCCACGCCCACCCGATCCTGCGGGCCGATGCCCTGCTGGAGGCGCTGGATATCGTGCGTGCCGAACCGGAACCTCGGCTCGCGCTCGCCGCCGAGGCCGATCGGGCGATGGCGGCACGGTTCGCGACTTGGCCGACGCCATGGATCGCGCTGGGCGTCGGCAGCAGCGAAGCCTGGAAACAATGGGGCGCGGCCCGCTTCGTGGAATTGATTCTGGCGCTGAATCATCGGCGGGCCGGTTCGATCTTCATCGTCGGTGGATCGGCGGAACGGCCGCTGGCGGAAGAGATTTTGGCGCGGGTGCGAGATAGCGGTGGCGCGGCGGTGGATGCGGTGGCGCTGCCGTTGGAACAGGTGGCGGCTTTGCTGGCCCGTTGCCGTTGCTATGTCGGTAACGACACGGGCGTGCTGAATATGGCCGCCGCCTTGGGGGTGCCGGCGATCGGGTTGTTCGGCGGTTCGGCGCCGCTCTGGCATTCCCGCTTTATTCATCCGCTCCTGCCGCCCGCCGGCGAACGCGGCATGGCGGCGATCACGGTTTCTCACGTTCTGGAAGCGCTCGCGCGCTGGAGTGGCCCGGATGTCCATCGCACGCTGGCATAATGCCTGGCGGGAGGCTTTTTTTCGCCAAGGTTGGTTGCTGCTGGCGGTGTTGCCGTTGACTCAGATCGGCGGCCGCGCACTGTTCAACGTCGTTGCCGGGCTCTACGTGGCGTGGGGTTTGCCGAGCCTGTGGAGTCGACGGGACCGCTTGGACCGCTCGACCACCCTGCTCTACCTGGTCTTGTTGGGCGTGGCGCTGGCCGGCGTGCCGGGTTCGGTCGATCCGGTGGGGGGCCTCCGCGTCTGGATACAATTCGCCGCGCAGACCTCGACTTTACTGCTGGTGCAGGCGGCCCTGCGAGAATCTCCAGAGAACATCGATCGCTTATTGGCCGCCATGGCGCTGTTCGGCGGAATCGCTCTGGCTAGCTTATACCTGTTGCTGCCTTACTACTGGTTCGAATGGTCCGGCCGACCCTTCAATCCACTCACGCAATTGCAGGAAGACAATCTGCCGTTTTTGCTGCCGTTCCTGTTGGGTTGGATCTGGCGATACGGCGACCGCCGTTGGCGATATGGCGCAATGCTTGGTGTGGTGGTGGCTGCTCTGGGTTATGTGGCGATCTCCGAAGGGCGGGCGGCGCTGTTCGGCTTGATCGTGGGATTGGCGGGGTTCTGCTGGGCGGTATTGGCATGGCGGCCGCGCTGGATCGCGCTGCTGGCGGTATGGGTGCTGGCGGTGGGCATCGCCGCCAATATCGGGCCGTTCCTCAAGGCGGAACTGGACCTCGACCATCCCCTGGATGCCTTTACCGCCGGGCGCACCATCGTGTGGCGGAATGCGCTGGAACATCCTCCGGCACGACCCTGGCTGGGTGTGGGCATCGCCAATGCGTCACACAGCCAGGAGCTGCTGCGCTTTGAACTGAGTGGCGCGCAAGTACAAATCAAGCACTTCCACAACTTCTTGATCGATGCCTGGTACGAAACCGGGATTTTGGGGGTGGGGTTGTTGCTGGCGCTGGTCGGCACGGTATTCGTCCGGTTGGCGCGGATCTGGCGGCGGCTGCCGATCGACGATCGCCAGCGCGCCGGGATATTGCTGGCGGCGGCACTCTCGATCATCGCCGCCGCTCTGCTGAGCTTTTCTTATACTTCCCGGCAGTTTGCCTGTTACCTCTTCGCCTGTCTGGGTGGGTTGATCCACTTCGGCCGGTCGCGCGTCGGCGCGGCTAGCCCAGCAAATGCCGATACAGATCCAGATAAGCGTTGACGACCGCTTCCTCGCTGTGTCGGACGATGAGCGTCTGGTGGCCACCGTTGGCGAGTTCATGGCGCAATGACTCGTCGCGCAACAGCAATGCCATTGCCGCCGCCAGCGCGGCGGGATCGTCCGAAGGTGTCAGCCAGCCGTCCTGGCGGTCGGTGATGATGTCCTGCAAGCCTCGGGCGCGGGTCGAGAGCACCGGGCGGCGGCGGGCCCAGGCTTCCAGCACGACATTGCCCACCCCTTCCTGCCGCGAAGAGCAGACGCAGAGATCGGCCAGTTCCTGAAAGCGGTCGGCATCGTCGCGCCAGCCTGGCCAGCGCACCCGGTCAGCGATGCCCAGTTGCGCGGCATGGTGCTTGAGGACCGTCGCCAGCGGCCCGTCGCCGACGATGACCAGGTAGACCGGTCGATCGTGAATGCGGGCTGGAACGGTCGCGAACGCCGCGAGCAGGTCGTCGAACCCCTTGACCGGATGCAAGCGGCCGACCGCGGTGACGATGAGGGCATCGTCGGGTATCGCGCACGCCTGACGCAGTTGCCGCAGGGCGACGGCCGAACTGGGGTGGCGGGGCGCGACGAAATTGCTGATGTGAAACACCCGGTTTGCGGGAAGGCCGTGCCGGATCAGGTGATCGCGGATGCCTGGACTGACCGCGACCCAAGCGTGCGCGTGCCGATAGCGGCGCGGGTTGTAATAGCCACCCAGCCGGGCGATATGAATCGGCCGCTGACCGGCGGCGACCTTGGTCAGCCGGCTGGCCCGGCCCATGTAGGTTTGCACGATGTCCGGTCGGCGCTCGCGCATGATGTCCGCGATCCGCCAGCGGGACCAGACATCCCAGATCGCGCGCATGGGTACATGGATTTGCTCGATGTCCGGCCGCAACCGGGCCGAAATCTGGCCACCGGCCACGTTGATGGCCAATGTGGGCTGCTGGCGCGCCTGCAAGGCGTTGACGAGGCGGACATAGAAGAGTTCGGCGCCGCCCACCGCCTCGCCACCGATGATATGGGCCGATGCGATCATGAATACCCGAGGACGTGAAAGTCATGCATGATATGGCGCGTGCTCCAAAATGAAAACTTCGTTTAGGACGGGTTGATTCATGACAGACCGCACCCAGCTTTCGGTATTCATCACCACCTACAACAACGACCGCACCTTGACGGCCTGTCTGGAGAGCGTCAAATGGGTTGATGAGATCGT
>JAGRHI010000285.1:5688-8182 GCA_020445045.1 Candidatus Competibacteraceae bacterium | reverse complement strand
TGCGTAGGCGGCTTCCAATACCATGTTATCGGTGATCTCCCGGCATTCGGCCAGGATGGCGCCGAACCCCAGACCGGGGAAGATGAAGGCGTTGTTGCCCTGGCCGATAGGATGCGTTTGGCCGTCGCAGACCACGTCGGGGAAGGGACTGCCGGTGGCGACGAGTGCCCGGCCCTCGCTCCAGTCCAGGATATCCTGCGGCAGGGCTTCGCAGGCCGAAGTGGGGTTGGACAGTGGGAAGATGATCGGGC
Organism: Candidatus Competibacteraceae bacterium; assembly: GCA_020445045.1. Taxonomy (GTDB): domain Bacteria; phylum Pseudomonadota; class Gammaproteobacteria; order Competibacterales; family Competibacteraceae; genus Competibacter. Next base: position 7,931 of record JAGRHI010000285.1, on the reverse strand, counting down.
GCGAGGTGTTGCGGGCCATCGCCTGCACCACGGGGTGATTGAAGGAGCCAGCCTGACCGCTCAGCCCCAACAGGGCGGTGGCCTTAGTGTGTTCGATGGTTTCCAGCAGGGTCGGAATCTCGTTGGCAATCCGCCAGTCCGCCACTTTCTCACGGGGCTGCACGTAACATTGTTTGTACGCTTCCACGTTGCGCCCTGCCACCAGCAGGCCGCGCGAATCGAGCACGAAGACCCGGTCGCGCGCTTCCTCGCGGCTCAGGCCCTCGCGGATCAAGCCTTCGGTGATGGCCCAGGCCACGCCGGCGCCGCCAGCGCCGGCGCCATGGACCACGATGTGCTGATCGCGTAGCGATTCGCCCTTGAGCCGGCTGGCCGACAGCATGCCGGCCAGCGCCACCGCGCCGGTACCCTGAATATCGTCGTTGAAGGAGGGGATCTGCTTGCGGTAGCGTTCCAGGACCGCGAACGCGACATCCTTGGCGAGATCTTCCCACTGGATAATGGCGCGCGGCCAGCGAGTGTGAATGACCTTGACGAACTTATCCAGAAACGCCAGATAGCGCTCGCCGCGCAGCCGCCGCTGCCGGACGCCCAGATAAAACTCGTCGTTCAGCAATTCCAGCCGGTCGGTGCCGACATCCAGCTTGACCGGCATGGTATGGAAAGGGTCGACGCCGCCGCCGATGGTGTAGAGGGCCAGCTTGCCGATGGCGATGGCCAAGCCGCCGTAGCCTTGATCGCCGATGCCGAGAATGGCCGAAGAGTCGGTGGCGACGATCATCCGCACATCGTTCCAGGGGTAGTTGCGAACCACCCGGTCGGCGCGGTCGATGTTGAGCGGCGAGAACGAGATTCCGCGCGGATTCTGATAGAGATGGCTGAATTGCTGGACCGCTTGACCGACGGTTGGCGTGTAGATGATCGGCATCATCTCTTCGAGATGCCGTTCCAATAGGGCATAGAACAGGGTTTCGGCACGCTCCTGCAGGGCGCGCAAGTATTGATACTTGGAGATGGGATCGGGCTCGCGTAAGAAACCGCGGTAGATTCGCTCGACCTGTTGCTCCAGCGTATTGACTTGCGGCGGCAGCAGGCCGTCCAGCCCTAGGGCGACCCGCTCGTCCTCGGTAAATGCAGTGCCCTTGTTGCTGAGGACCAGCCGCAATAGGGCAATGCCTTCCAGATAAACTTCCATGTACTCATGACCTTCGGCGTCACTTTTGATATCGAAATAGGGGCTAATCGGTTCTCGTTTCATCGCTTGAATCTTAAGGTTCAGGGGCATGGTTCCCCAAGCTGATCGAACTTAGCAATATGGCACTTAAGCGGAATGCGGTCAAACAACCCCGACCAGCGGATCGAAATCCGTCGTGTTGCCCTCAGCGACCGGATCGATCGGCTGGAGGCGAAACCGGACTGGGCCGGACTCCAAGCCGTCGGTCGGGTGGAGTCCACTCGGCCCAAAACCCGGCTTTGATCCGCTACATGACCCTGAACACATTGCGTCATAACGGCCCGCCGCGTGATAGCATCCGTCGCCGCAAGCTCCGGGCCGCTCTCAACGATGCTGACCGGTAGCGCTTGCTCCTCGGCCAGCCCAGTCCGGATACCGCATGGCGCGATTGCCCTGAGGACTTCACCCCTTCCGTCAACCACCACCGAATCGGATCACATGGCCCAATACATCTACACCATGAACCGCGTGGGCAAGGTCGTACCGCCCAAGCGCGAGATTCTCAAGGATATTTCCCTATCGTTCTTCCCCGGCGCCAAGATCGGCGTGCTCGGTCTGAATGGCGCCGGCAAATCCACCCTGCTGCGCATCATGGCCGGCATCGACACCGACATTCTCGGCGAGGCCCGCCCACAGCCCGGTATCCACATCGGCTTCCTGCCGCAGGAACCGCAACTCGATCCCAGCAAGGATGTGCGCGGCAACATCGAGGAAGCCGTCGCGCCGATCAAGGCTGCCCAGGCCCGGCTCGACGAAATCTATGCCGCCTATGCCGATCCGGACGCCGATTTCGACAAGCTGGCCGCTGAACAGGCCGAGCTGGAAGCCCAGCTACACGCCACTGACGGCCATAACCTGGATCGAACCCTGGATGTCGCCGCCGACGCCCTACGTCTGCCGCCCTGGGATGCGGATGTGGCGCAACTGTCCGGCGGCGAAAAGCGCCGGGTCGCGCTGTGCCGGCTGCTGCTGTCCAAGCCCGATATGCTGCTGCTGGACGAACCGACCA
>JAGRHI010000285.1:0-5668 GCA_020445045.1 Candidatus Competibacteraceae bacterium | reverse complement strand
GGCTGGAACGCTTCCTGCGGGATTATTCCGGTACCGTGGTGGCCGTCACTCACGATCGCTACTTCCTCGACAACGTCGCCGGTTGGATTCTGGAGCTGGATCGCGGTCGCGGCATCCCCTGGGAAGGCAACTACTCCTCCTGGCTGGATCAAAAGGAAAAGCGCTTGGAAATCGAGGAGAAACAGGAAACCGCTCACACCAAGGCCATGAAGGCGGAACTGGAATGGGTGCGCGCCAATCCCAAGGGTCGCCATGCCAAGAGCAAGGCTCGCGTGGCCCGCTTCGAGGAGCTGGAATCGCAGGAATTCCAGAAGCGCAACGAAACCCAGGAGCTGTACATCCCACCGGGACCACGGCTCGGCGATCTGGTGGTGGAAGCGACCCAGTTACGGAAAGGCTTCGGCGACCGGCTACTGATCGACGGACTCGACTTCAAGCTGCCCAAGGGCGGCATCGTCGGGGTGATCGGCCCCAACGGTGCCGGCAAAACCACCTTGTTTCGCATGCTGGTCGGCCAGGAACAGCCGGACGGCGGCGCCTTGCGCATCGGCGACACGGTCAAGCTGGCCTATGTCGATCAGTCACGCGATGCGCTCGCGCCCGACAAGACCGTCTGGCAGGAAATCTCCGACGAGTTGGATGTGATCGCCATCGGCAACTATCAGATCAACTCGCGGGCCTACGCCGGCCGTTTCAACTTCAAGGGACAAGACCAGCAGAAGTTCGTCAAGGACCTGTCCGGCGGCGAGCGTAACCGCATTCACCTCGCCAAGCTGCTCAAGAGCGGCGGCAATGTGCTGCTGCTCGACGAACCGACCAACGATCTGGACGTGGAAACGCTGCGGGCGCTGGAGGAAGCACTATTGGCTTTCGCCGGCTGCGCGGTGATCATTTCCCACGATCGCTGGTTCCTGGACCGCATCGCCACCCACATTCTCGCTTTCGAGGGCGATTCGCAGGTGGTGTGGTTCGAGGGTAATTACGCCGACTATGAGGCCGACCGCAAGCGCCGGCTAGGCGTGGACGCCGACCAGCCGCACCGGATCAAATATCGGAAACTGGCTTGATGCGGCCAGCGCGCCCCAGCACGGCGGGCGAAACCTCATGCCTGTCCAAAAGCACCTGCGCCCGCTCGCAATAGCCGCCACTCTGGCGATGGTCTTGTATCTGCTCGCCATGTTCGCGGGCGATGCCCGGCAAGTCGGTAAAACCATCCTCGCAGTCACTTGGCCGCAACTGGCGCTGATTTTGGGATTGTCGCTACTCAACTACGCGCTGCGTTTTCTGCGTTGGCAATCCTACGTCACCGCCCTGGGTCATGCGGTGCCGTGGCGGCGGCATATCGCCTACTATCTGGCCGGTTTCGCGTTCACGGTGACGCCGGGCAAGGCCGGGGAAGCGGTGCGTTCGCTATACCTGAAACCGCATGGCATGAGCTATGCGGAGAGTCTGGCGGCGTTCTTCGTCGAACGCCTGCTGGACGTGCTCGCTATCGCGGTGCTGGCGGTGGGCGGCGCGTGGCTGTTCCCGGACTACCGCGCTTTTGTCTTGCTATCCTGTTTGGGGATCGGTGTCTTCGCCTGGTTCATCGTCCGCCCTGGATTGCCGGACCGCTTGCAGTGCTGGGTCGGGCGCGCTTGCGACACAAGCAAGCTCACCCGAGTATTGCGACATCTCGCCGGCCTGTTGCAAGCATCCGCCCGCCTGCTCGTGCCCAGAAGGCTCTATGCTGGCTTGGCGGTTGGTATACTGGCTTGGGCGGCGGAAGGCTTTGCGCTGTACCTGATCGTGGGAGGGATGGGTGCGCCGTTGCCCGTGGCCGCCGCAACGGGCATCTACGCGGTCAGCGTCCTGGCCGGCGCCCTGTCCTTTTTGCCCGGCGGCCTGGGCGGCACGGAGGCGGTCATGGGGTTGATGCTGGTACTGGCCGGTGTGAATCCCAGCACGGCCATCGCCGCCACGCTGCTGTGTCGGTTCACCACCTTGTGGTTTGCCGTATTGATCGGCTTGCTGGCCATGCTGGGGCTGGAGGTGGGAAAAACCTCGAACTCACCAGGGACTTGAGGCGATGATCATCTGGATTACCGGCGATCACTTGATGATAATGGATCGAAACCAACCATCGCTGCCATGTCGGATTCCATCCTTCCCCCACTCTGCGTCGACCTCGACGGCACGCTGATCAACACCGATTTGCTGGTCGAGTCGTTTTTCCTGCTTCTCGGCAAGCATCCCTTGCTGGTTCTGTTCGTGCCATTCTGGCTATTGCGGGGCAAGGCGCGACTCAAACAGGAGCTTGCTCGTCGGGTCGAACCGGATGCCGCGACTTTGCCCTATCATCCCGCTTTTCTGACCTGGCTGCGCCAGCAACATGCGCAAGGGCGGCGTCTGGTGCTGGCGACTTCCGCGGCCGAGTCGTTCGCCCGCCAGATTGCCGACCACCTGGGCATCTTCTCCCAAATCATCGCCACCACGGACGACGTTAATCTTTCCGGCTCCCGCAAGGCCGAACGGCTGTGTGAGCGCTTCGACGAGCGCGGTTTCGACTACGCCGGTAACGGGATGGTGGACGTGGCGGTCTGGGGGCGCGCGCGCCAGGCAATTCTGGTCAATCCGGCGCGCGGAGTGCGGGAACAGGCGGCGCGGGTTGCCGCGATCACCGCCGTGTTCGACGACCGCGAGGGCGCACGACCGACACCATGGTTCAAGGCACTGCGCGTGCACCAGTGGCTGAAAAACGTGCTGGTGTTCGTCCCTCTGCTGGCGGCGCATCGTATCGATGAAGTTGCCCTGCTGTTTCAGGCCGTCTTGGCCTATGTTGCTTTTGGCCTGTGTGCTTCCAGTGTTTACTTATTGAACGACTTGCTGGATTTGCCCGCCGACCGCCAGCATCCGCGCAAGCGGCTGAGACCATTCGCCGCGGGTCAGTTGCCGGTCCTGGCGGGTGCGTGGTTGGTTCCTGCCCTGCTGGTGCTGGCCTTTCTGCTGGCGGGTATTACCTTGCCCCCTCTGTTCTCCAGCGTTCTCTTGGGCTATTACGCGCTGGCGCTGACCTACTCGCTGTATTTCAAACAGATTGTGATGTTGGACGCGGTGGTGCTGGCGGCGTTGTACACGTTACGGATCATCGCCGGCGCGACGGCGACCGGGATTGTTCCCACGTTTTGGTTGTTGGCGTTCTCGATGTTTATTTTCCTCAGTCTGGCGCTGGTAAAGCGTCATGCCGAACTGCTGGCGTTGCGGGAGATGAGACACGGCATGGCGTGGGGGCGCGGTTATCAAGTAGACGATTTACAGTTGCTGCAAACGCTGGGCGGCGCCAGCGGTTATTTGAGCGTGCTGGTGCTGGCGCTCTACATCAACAGTAGTACCAGTCAGGTGTTGTACCGACATCCCGAAGCGATCTGGCTGCTCTGTCCGTTGTTGTTGTACTGGATCAGCCGGGTGTGGCTCAAAACTCACCGGGGCGAGATGCACGACGATCCGGTGATTTTCGCGGTGCAAGATCGGGTGAGTCAGGTACTGATGGGCATTGGCGCGGCGATCGTATGGCTGGCGCTCTGACGGAACGCGCGGACGCACTTTCGTGGGGCCGCTATCCGCGCGCCCGGCAGACGATGATCCGCTGTCATGACCGCCACGCCGCTTTGCCTCTGACCGAGCATTTTCTGTTGCCCCACGGCAACGGTCGCAGTTACGGCGATAGCTGTCTGAACGACGGCGGTGCTTTGTTGCAGACGCGCGGACTAGATCGTTTTATCGCCTTTGATCCGAAAACCGGCGTACTACGCTGCGAAGCCGGCGTGTTGTTGTCCGAAATTCTGGAACTCATCGTCCCTCAAGGCTGGTTCTTGCCGGTGACGCCGGGCACGCAATTCGTGACCGTCGGCGGCGCGATCGCCAACGACGTGCATGGTAAAAACCACCATCGCGCCGGAACGTTCGGCACAATGGTTCGCGGCTTTGAGTTGCTGCGCACGGACGGTAGCCGTCGTCGCTGTTCGCCCACGGAAAACCCGGATTGGTTCGCCGCGACCGTGGGTGGTCTGGGCCTGACCGGCTTGATTACCTGGGCGGAAATCCAACTCCGGCGGGTTGCCAATCCCTGGATAGCCAGCGAAACGATCCGCTTTGGCAACCTGGACGAGTTCTTTACGGTGTCGGCGGCTTCCGACCGCGATTACGAATACACTGTGGCTTGGCTGGATTGCGCCTCGCGCGGCGCGGCTCTCGGCCGAGGTCTTTTCATGCGTGGCAACCATGCCCCGGCGTTGTGCGCCGCGCGGCCTCGCCCGCCGACTGGACGGCTGAACGTGCCGTTCACGCCACCGTTCTCGCTTATCAATCGTTGGAGCCTCAGGGCGTTCAACACGTTGTATTATCATCGGCAATGGCGGGAAATGACGTGTGGGATCGTGCACTACGCGCCGTTCTTTTATCCGCTTGATCGTGTGCTGGCGTGGAACCGGATTTACGGGCGGCACGGTTTTTTGCAGTACCAGTGCGCGATTCCGCAGGTTCATGGTCAAGCCGCCGTTCGCGAGGTGCTGGAGCGCATTGCGCGTTCCGGGTTGGGATCGTTCTTGGCGGTGTTGAAGATCTTTGGCGAGATTCCGGCCGTGGGTTGGCTGTCGTTTCCCCGGCCCGGCGTGACACTGGCGCTGGATTTTCCCAACCGGGGTCCGGCGACTTTCAAGCTGTTGGATGCACTCGACACAGTAGTGGCGATGACGGGCGGCGCGGTGTATCCGGCCAAGGACGCCCGTATGAGCGGGGCGCGGTTCCGGGAATTTTTCCCGCGGTGGCACCACTTCAGCGAATATATCGATCTCCGGTTTTCCTCCAGCTTCTGGCGGCGGGTGATGAGGGATTGAGATGCGAAAGGTATTGATCGTCGGTGCCAGCTCGGCCATCGCCGAAGCCGTCGCGCGGTTGTTCGCCGCGCAAGGCGATATGCTGTATCTGGTGGGACGGCGGGCGGAGGCACTGGAAGCCATCGCCGCCGATTTGCGGGTACGCGGCGCGGCGCGAACACAAACCGAAGTGATGGATGCTAATGCTATCGAACGTCACGCGGCTTTGCTCGATAACGCGGACACGGCGCTGGGCGGCCTGGATACCGTGCTGATCGCGCACGGCACATTGTCGGATCAGACAGCATGCCAGAAATCGGTAGCCCTGACTTTCCAGGAATTGCACACCAACGCCTTGAGTGTGATCGCCCTGCTGACCTTGATCGCCAACCGGTTTGAAGCTCAGCGTTCCGGTATGATCGCGGTGATTTCGTCGGTCGCCGGCGACCGAGGGCGACAAAGCAATTATGTCTACGGCACGGCCAAGGCGGCGGTGAGTACCTTCCTGAGCGGCTTGCGGCAGCGTTTATATAAATCTGGCGTGCAAGTGGTCACGATCAAACCCGGCTTCGTGGATACGCCGATGACGCGGGAGTTTCCGAAAGGCTTGCTGTGGGCCAAACCGGAATGGGTGGCGCGGGATATCGTGACGGCGATGGAGCAGGGGAAGGACGTGGTTTATACGCCAAGATTTTGGAGAGTGATTATTTGGATTATTAAATCCTTACCTGAAAAAATTTTTAAATCATTCTCTTTTTAGAGGGTTAAGTAGCAATGCATCAAATAGGCAATAATTAATCGAGGTAAACCCCCGG
>JAGRHI010000284.1 GCA_020445045.1 Candidatus Competibacteraceae bacterium | reverse complement strand
TGGACGGCGGCTGCGATCCGCTGTACCTCGCCCGGCGGGTGGCGCGGATGGCCAGCGAGGATATTGGCAACGCCGACCCGCGCGCCCTGCAATTGGCGCTGAACGCCTGGGAGGCGCAGGAGCGGATGGGCAGTCCCGAAGGCGAACTGGCCATCGCCCAGGCCGTGGTCTATCTGGCGGTCGCGCCCAAGAGCAACGCGGTCTATACCGCGCTGGCGGCGGCGCGGCGCGATGTCGAGCGTCACGGTACGCTGGAGGTACCGCCGCATCTGCGCAATGCGCCCACCAAGTTGGCGCGGGAGCTGGGACACGGCGAGGGTTACCGCTATGCGCACGACGAAGCGAATGCCTATGCCGCTGGCGAGTGCTACTTTCCCAAAGCGCTACAAGCCGCCCGCTACTACCAGCCGACCGCCAATGGCCTGGAAGGGCGGATCGGGGAAAAACTGGAGCGATTGCGGGAACTGGATCGGCATAGCAACCGACGGCGATACTCTGAGAAGCGATAAGAAAGCTTCCCTCCCTCTGAGGAAAGGATCGGGGGTGAGGAGGCTTTGCAGAAGAACCACTGGGAGAGCATTTATATGAGTCGATTAACGGGCAAGGTCGTGATCGCCCAAGGTGGCGGTCCGACGGCGGTAATCAATCAGAGCCTGGTCGGCGCGGTGCTGGAAGCGCGGAGGTTCCCGGAAGTGACCCGGATTTGGGGCGCGCGCCACGGGGTACGCGGCATCATCGCCGAAACCTTCGTCGATCTGTCCGAGGCGACCACCCACAATCTCGAACGGGTTGCCCAAACAACGTCTTCGGCGCTGGGTTCCACCCGCGACAAACCGGACGCGGCATATTGCCAGCGAATTTTTCAGGTATTCAGGAAACACGACGTCCGCTATTTCTTCTACATCGGCGGTAACGATTCGTCCGATACCGTGCGGATCGTCAACGAATACGCCAGCCGGGAAGGTCACGAACTGCGGGCCATCCACATCCCGAAGACCATCGACAACGATCTGCCGGTCAACGACCACTGCCCCGGCTATCCTTCCGCCGCCCGCTTCGTCGCCGGCGCCTTCGGCGGGATCAACGCCGATATGATGGCCTTGCCAGGGGTCTATATCGGCGTGGTCATGGGTCGTCATGCCGGCTGGCTGACGGCGGCCGCGGCACTGGCCGGTCGGCACGACGACGACGGCCCACACTTGATTTACCTGCCGGAGCGACCGTTTTCGATCGAGCGCTATCTCGCCGATATCGACCGCGCACTCCAGCAACAGGGCCGTTGCGTCGTGGCGATTTCGGAAGGGGTATGGGCGAGCCGGGATGGGAAGGGGTGGGAGATTCCGCTCGCGGCCGAATTGATGCGCAAGGCGGGCCGTGAACCGCAGGTCGATGCCCACGGCAACATCCAGCTTTCCGGCGGCGCGCTGGCCGATGAACTGGCCGATGTCGTACAAAAGCGGCTGGGCATCAAGCGGGTGCGCGCGGATACCTTCGGTTATTTGCAGCGCTCGTTTCCGGGCGTGGTATCCAGCGTGGACGCCCGCGAGGCCCGCGAGGTGGGCGAGAAGGCGGCCCATTACGCCTGTGGGCACCATGCGAGCGGTTCGGTGGTGATCAAACGCGTCGGGAATTACGCGGCGCGGTATGAATTGGCCGATCTGAACGAGATCGCCGCCCGGACCCGGCACATGCCCGACGCGTTCATCAACGCCGAGGGCAACGGCGTGACCGAGGCATTCCGCGGCTATCTGCGGCCGCTGCTCGGCGACGACCTGCCTCGCCTGGAGCGGTTGTGGGCGCCGATGGTCAAGCTGGGTGACTGAGAACCGTCCGGTTCCCGCCGCTTGTTGGCCTACCGGCGCAGGTAGGCCAGCTCCTTGGGCAGAGCGATATTGTTGCCGAAACAATCCTCGCCGTAGCCGGATTGGGCCAATAACAGTAGGTCGCTCAAGACCCGTTTGTCGCCGGTGAACGCGATGGTCAGGTCGGTCTTGATATCGATCTGGCCGGTGGCCAGCAAGTGGGCGATTTCGGTGGTAATGTTTTCCAGCAGGATCCCGGCCCGATCGAATTCGTTCGATAATTGCAGCGGCTGTTGATAGAGAAAGAGCTTGCCCTGTTCGGCCAGCTTGAACACCACATCCAGGATGATGGTTTGGATTTGTCGGTCGTTCAGGTTGCCGGCCGGTAACGGAAAGTAACCGATTTCCAGAATCAGCCAGCGCCTTTTTCTGGCATTGATCTTCTCGTTGGCCCTGAAAATGTCCATGGGCAAACTGGCGTCGTAGGATTGGTCGTCCAACTCCATTCGTATGTCGCTGCCGTAATGGCGCACGATTTTCGCGATCAGCGTGGCCGGTCGGACGTGTAATCCTCTGTAGCAAGGAACAGGTACCGTAACCCTTCCTACCTCGGCATACCGTCTGAGCATGGTATACGACAGGGATCGTCCTTGATTGAGGTAAAGCCCCGCAAAGGCGATGGCGTAATTCATGAGCATGGCCAGCAGGGTTTGGGGCGCGATGACTGGCTTGCGCCGCAATGACGAGTCGCCCGTGGCTATATTGAGATGACGCTCGTAATAGTGGACCAGCTGGGTGGCGATTTCCAATAGGTGATAAACCACGCTGACATGACCACGCAAGATCGGCAGGCCCGCATCCAAGCCTTCGACTTCGGTCTCGGAGACGTGGGTGTCGTAAAGGGATTGAAGGCTGTGAAAGCGGAATTTCAAAAAGCGTAGATTGTCCTCGCTGACAGGGTCCGGGAAACAGGCGGAGTATTCCCCTGGATCGGTCTTTTCGGCGATGTTCAGGAGCTCACTTTCGGCGGCCAGATTCAGATAGGCAGTGGCAAGTTGGGTGACGGTTTCCGCGGCACTCTTGACCTTGCGCATGGCCCGGTCCCGCGCCAGACGACCGGAGGGAAGGTGTTCGGTGAATGGTTCCATTGCGGTGTCGTCGGCCGGAACCGGCAGGTTCAGACGAGCAGCCCGCGCGATAATTCCATGGGTTGCCGTGACCAGGATTTCGCGGGTCAATTCCAGCGACTGAGCAGTGCTTGCGGCGAAGTCCCGGTCGATGGGCAACAGCTGGTAGGACGGCAGGGAGTACTTGATGTGGAGCAGTTCATAGCAGACGTCGGCAAATAGCTTGATTGTGGCGGTCAGCGATCGAAACCGGGACCAGCGACGGTTATTGCGCGCGCCATACGCATCAAGAAATTCTTCCAGTTGAATGGATTGGGATAATAAATCACCTATAAAAATACGGGTTAAATAGCTGGAACTTGAGCTGCTTGTCGAAAATAGCCGCGCCAGTTGCAGCAAACGGCGGGCGCGTTTGCCGGTTAGATGAGTGAACTCATGGTCGTTGATGGTGCCCGCCGCCGCAAACGGCTTCGGGTCTTTTCCAAGGGTCATGACGGTATCTCTTTGTCTCCGCCAATCTGGCCAAGGCGTCGAACCGATGAATCCAGTCGGAAGAATAGCTCACTTGCCACCGATTATCATGATGCCCACCGGATAAATCGACAACCCGATTGGTTGAAAGGGCATCCAGAGCGAATGGGCGACGGATTCTCCACATCGGCCCAAGACCGAGCGTGGCGGCTTGATAATCTGATCGACGACAGGGCCTTATTGACGTCCAGTTGCAATGGCAAACCAGAACCTGCCATAAGGCACGTTTTATATCATCATATTTTAACTAGACAACGGGAAAAATTGACATACGCGAAAGTTGCGCTTTACTTTCCAACGTCCGTTCGCGCGCTACCGCCAAGTACGCGTGGATATACGAGGTAGGAGACTTCGGCAACAAGATCGGGGACAGGCCCGAGCCAACGCGCAACTACCGTAACTACATAAAATCCGAGGAGTATCTGATGGCTGTTAAAGAAGTCGTGATTGTCAGCGCCGCTCGTACGGCGATCGGTAAATTCATGGGCAGCCTCAAGGACGTATCGGCTCGCGATCTGGCGATAACCGCGGCCAAGGGTGCGATCGAGCGGTCCGGCGTTCCAGCCGACAAGATCGACGAAATTTGCATGGGCCAACTGTACACCGGAATGCAGGGTTCCCTGCCGGCCCGCCAAGTGAGCATGCGGGTTGGCTTGCCCGCCTACAGCAGCGCCGTGTCGGTCAACCAGAACTGCACGTCCGGCATGCGCGCGCTGGAGATCGC
>JAGRHI010000283.1 GCA_020445045.1 Candidatus Competibacteraceae bacterium | reverse complement strand
CGCTGGATGTCGCTGATCGGTTGGCGTCCATCCTCGACGTCACGGCAGGTGGTCGACTCCCACCCGAACGATCCCTTCGCCTCCACTGACTTCACTCGAACGGATTTCCCGCTTGACAACGGTGATCGGTTTCCTAGAATTAGATAACATTTGTTAACTAATACCGATCCTCATGGCTCGACCGTCTGACGATGCTGCTTATCTGGCCCACCTGCAGGACTATTACGCGCGATGGCACAGCCTGCCCGCCTATGCGGCGTTGCAAGCCGTGCTGGGGCTGACGTCGCGGGCGGGGATTGGCAAAGTGCTGAAGCGGCTACGGGATGCGGGCTATCTGGAGCGCACGCCGGCCGGGCGCTGGACGCCCACGAGCCGCTTTTTCGAGCGGCCGCTCGCCGATGCGCCGGTGCCGGCCGGGTTGCCGACCCTGAGCGGCGACAGTGGCGAGGCGTGTTCGATTGACGCCTGGCTGATTCAGAAACCGTCGCGCACCGTGCTAATTCCGGTCGTCGGGGATTCCATGATCGAGGCCGGCATTCACCCGGGCGACCGGGTGGTGGTGGAACGAGACACCTCGGCCCGACCCGGCGATGTGGTCATCGCCGTGGTGGATGGGGAGTTCACCCTCAAGACCTTGGCGGTGGAGGACGGCGTGGCCGTACTGAAACCAGCCAATCCCGCTTATCCCGTCCTGCGCCCTGGAGACCGGTTACAAATCTTTGGGGTCGTGGTCGGCTTGATTCGCAACTATCGGAGATAACGCTCATGGGCGCCGCCGTCGCTGAAACGCTGTCCTTGCAAGCCTTTTGTCCGTCCTGGACGCCGGAATTGGACCCCACCCCACCGGTGGCGTCCGGCTGGCCCCTGCTGGCCACCCCCGTTCCCGCCGGGTTCCCCGCGCCCGCCGATGATCAGGTCGAACGGCATTTGAGCTTGGACGAACACCTGATCCGCCATCCCGAAGCGACGTTCTTCATGCGGGTACAAGGGGACGAACTTCGGGACCAAGGCATTCACGATGGCGATCTGCTGGTCGTCGATCGCGCCGCCGCGCCCAGCACGGGCAGTGTCGTGGTGGCGGTGATCGAGGGCCAGTTCCGTCTCGCCCGCGTAGCGCGTGATGCCCAGGGCCAGCGGGTGCTGCACACCGCCGCTGGCGCCGTGCTTCGCCTCGATCGAGCGCTGGACCTGACGCTCTGGGGCGTCGTGCGGTGGAGCATTCATCGGCTGTGGCCCCGGCGGTTGTCCTCCTGACCCGGCACGGGGTCGGGTTTTTTCCTTTTCAAATTGTGGAGGGGATGACGATGCACGAAGCACTGATGAAGCATGGCGCGTTTAGCTGGACCGAGTTGATGACCACCGACGTCGACGCCGCGAAACGGTTCCATGGCGCCTTATTCGGCTGGGAAACCGAGGAGTTTCTGGGAGCGGGGATGCCTTACACGCTGATTAAGGTCGATGGCGAGCCGGTCGGCGGGATGATGGCCCTGTCCTCGGCATGCGCCGAGAAGCCTCCCAGTTGGGGTGCCTGCGTCACGGTGGACGATGTCGACGCCACCGCCCGACAGGTGGAGACCTTGGGTGGGAAACTCCTCCATCCACCGACCGACATCCCGAGCGTCGGCCGCTTCTGCGTCCTCCAGGACCCACAAGGCGCGACCCTGTGCGCGATCACGTATCAGCAGCCCTGAGCGCCGCCCAAGCGCGATCGGACGGTTCACCGCCGGTTGCGCGCAACCAAGCCCCCCGCTGTGTTCGCCTTGATTGACGCCAACCACTTCTACGTGGCCTGCGAACGGGTCTTCAACCCTCGCCTGGAAGGCTGCCCGGTGGTGGTGCTGTCCAACAACGACGGCTGCGTGGTGGCCCGCTCGCCGGAAGCGAAAGCCCTCGGCATTCCGATGGGGGTACCGTGGTTTCAATGCCGGGATCTAGCCCGCCGTCACGGCATCATCGCCCTGTCCAGCAACTATGCGCTATACGCCGATCTCAGCGCCCGATTGATGGCGGTGCTAAGTCAGTTCTCACCCCGGCAGGCAATCTACTCCATCGATGAATGTTTTCTCGACCTGTCCGGCCTGAAGCGATATGACTTCACCACTTACGGCCAAGCCATGCGGGCGCGAGTCCAACGTTGGCTGGGCTTGCCGGTCGGCGTCGGAATCGCCGCCACCCAGACCCTAGCCAAGGTGGCGAATCACTGTGCCAAGCGGCGGTCGGAATGGACGGGTGTGTGTCCCTTCAACGCACTGGCGCCCGACCAGCAAGCGGCACTATGGGCCGAGCTGGACGT
>JAGRHI010000282.1 GCA_020445045.1 Candidatus Competibacteraceae bacterium | reverse complement strand
ATGGGCGTGCCGGTAAAGCCGAACAACTGCGCCTTGGGGAAGAAGTCCTTGATGGCCGCGTGGTTCTCGCCAAACTGGGAGCGGTGGCATTCGTCGAAGATGATGACGATACGCCGGTCGCGCAGCGGGGCCAGCCGCTCCTTGTAGGTGCGCTTGCCTTTCTCCCTGTGCTGTTGGGTCTTTTTACTGGTTTCATCCAGCGCCAGGCCGAGCTTCTGGATGGTGGTGACAATCACCTTGTCGGCATAGTCCTCCGAGAGCAGGCGGCGCACCAAGGCTTCGGTGTTGGTGTTCTCTTCGACGCAGCCTTCCTGAAACTTGTTGAATTCCAGCCGGGTCTGGCGGTCGAGGTCTTTGCGGTCCACCACGAACAGACATTTTTCGATGTCCGGGTTGTCCTTGAGCAGAGTGGAAGCCTTGAAGGAGGTGAGGGTCTTGCCGCTGCCGGTGGTGTGCCAAATGTAGCCGTTGCCCCGGTTCTGGTGGATGCAGTCGACGATGGCCTTCACCGCATAGATCTGGTAGGGGCGCATGATCAGCAGCTTTTGTTCGCTGGCGACCAGCACCATGTAGCGGCTGATCATCTGGCCCAGGGCGCACTTGGCGAGGAACTGCTCGGCGAAATCGTCCAAGTGGGAGATTTTGCGGTTGTCTTCCTCGGCCCATTGATAGATGGGTAAGAAGCGCTCGTCGGCATTGAACGCGAAGTGCTGACTGTGATTGTTGGCGAAGTACCAGGTGTGATCGCGGTTGCTGACGATGAAGAGCTGCATAAAGCAGAGCAGTGTATTGGCGTAGCCGTTACCGGGGTCGTTGCGGTACTCGACAATCTGCTCCATCGCCTTGCGTGGCGTGATGCCGAGCGCCTTCAGCTCGATCTGCACCAGCGGCAAGCCGTTGATGAGCAGGATCACATCATAACGATGATGGCTGTTGTCGGTGTTGATGCGGAGCTGGTTGATGACCTCAAACTCGTTCTTGCACCAGTCCTTGAGGTTGACCAGCATGTAGTGCAGCGGGGTGCCATCCTCGCGCTGAAAATAGCCGTACTCACGCAGGGTCTTGGCGGCCTGAAAGACATCGGCGTTAATGATCTCATCGCGCAGCCGGGCGAACTCCGCATCGGTCAGGCGGACACGGTTGAGCGCTTCGAATTTGGCCCGGAAGTTCTGCTCCAGTGTAGCCTTGTCGCGGATGTCGGGGCGGTAGGTGTATTTGAGCTCTTCGAGCCTGTTGATCAGATTCTGCTCAATCTGGCTTTCTTTCAGGGACATCCATGGATCTCTTTTGCTAACGTTTCGCGCTGTTTACCAGGCACGGCGGCTGCGTTGGTTTGGGCTCATCACGGCCCCATCTGTCACGAAACCAGCTTGAATGGCTCGGGTCAAGTACATTCCAGCATCAACAGCATATACTGTAAGTAGGCATTTTTCCTGGAATCCCCGCCATGCGCCCCATCACCCACGACCTGCTCACCCGCGAAGTCACCGCCTGGCACCAGCAGGGACTCATCGACCGGCCGCTGCTGGAAACCCTGCTGCCACGCTATGAATCCAGTGGCCGCTTCCTGGCCGCGTTATTGAAATGGCTGGGGCTGTTCGCCATTTTCCAACTAGGGTTGGCGGTGCTTGCCTTCATCGCCATGGCCTCGGAATCGGCCCTGGTGGCGGCGATGCTATTGACGGCGGTCGGCGCGGGGCTCTGGTACTTCGGAGTGCGATTCGCCACCGATCCCCGGCAAGCCCACCCCTTCACCGGCTCGGTACTGATCACCGCCAGTCTGGCGGCGGCGTTCGGCGTCTTCGTGCTGCTCCAGACCGCCTTGCTGGGTGGCGACAGCGCCGGACGAAACGTCCCGCTCATCCTGCTGCTGACCGGCGTGCTCGCCACCCTGACCGCCTATCGCCATCACCTGCGCTGGCCGCTGTTGCTGGGGCTGCTGCTGTTCTTCCACGGCTTGGGCGCCTGGCATGCCTATGGCGGCCATGGCGCCTATTTCGCCCACATCCAGGACGAACGCTTGATGGCGGTCGCCGCCCTGGTCGCGATTGGACTGGGTCTCTGGCACGAACGACGACTGGAACTCGGTCCCCTACGGCGCTGTATCGGCTTCGGCGGGCTGTATCTGATCTTCGGACTGCTGTACCTGAACCT
>JAGRHI010000281.1 GCA_020445045.1 Candidatus Competibacteraceae bacterium | reverse complement strand
GGGCGTACAGGGCGTCATAGATGTGCAGCACGGCGCCGCCCGGATAACCGAACATGCATTCGACGCCTTCTTCCTTCAGGCAACGGACGAGAATTTCAGCACCCGTGATGAGTTCCATAAGCGTTCACTCCTCATGGCGAATCGGGGTTAAGGGATCGGTAAGGCAGCAGAACCATTCTTTCGCCGCGGTACGGGCGTATCATGGCCGGGTCCGTGCGGTGGTATGCCGGGTCCGCGACAGGGCGGGGTGACCGCCCGCGCGGTGGGGGTGGCGCCGGCGGGCGCAACCCGTCATGAAAGTCGTCGGTACGCGCTGGGCGCGGGTCTTGCTGGCCGCTTATACTACATAAATTTATTTTTGAGCAAAATCCCGCCGTGCTGGCGGGGAATGGGCACGGGATGCCGGGCGCCCGGCGCGCTGTTTCCTCTCCGGCAATTTCAGGGTCGATTGGAGGCTGTATGTCGAAACGAATGTTGTTATCGGTATGGGTGTTGGTTGGCTGCGGGATCGTCGCCACGGGGCAGGCCCAGCAGTTCATCTACAAGTGGAACGACGAGCAGGGGCAGATACAGTACTCCGAGTTGCCGCCGCCGTCCGGCGTGTCCTATGAGACGGTGCGCAAGCCCGCCAGTTTCGGACAGGAAAGCGGTCAGGCCCACGATCTGGCCAAGGAACAGGAGGAGTTGGCCAAGAAATTGGCCGAGGAAGAAGCCAAGACACAGCAGCAACAGCAAGAGCAGGCGCGGAAGGAGGAGGATGTGCGCGCCAAGAACTGCGAAATCGCCAAGAAAAACGTGGAAACGCTGCAAAGCGACCGGGCGGTGGTCAAGACCGATGCGCAGGGCAACAAGGTGGCGCTCGACGCCCAGCAACGCGCGACGGAATTGCAAAAGGCTCGGAAAGACCAGGATTATTTCTGCAACCCCTGACCCATCGACTCATTGATAAGGCCGATTCATGCGCGTATCTCGTTTTCCGTTGTTCACCGTCAAGGAAACTCCGGCCGACGCCGAGGTTGTCAGCCATCAGCTCATGTTGCGAGCGGGCCTGATCCGCAAGTTGGCCGCCGGTATCTACACTTGGCTGCCGTTGGGCCTGCGCGTGCTGCGTAAGACCGAGGCGGTGGTGCGTGAGGAAATGGACCGAGCCGGCGCGCTGGAATTGTCCATGCCCGCCGTCCAGCCGGCCGAGTTATGGCAGGAATCCGGCCGCTGGCGGCAATACGGCCCGGAACTGCTGCGGATCAAGGATCGCCACCAGCGCGATTTCTGCTTCGGTCCGACTCACGAGGAAGTGATCACCGATCTGTTTCGCCGCGAGATCAAGAGCTACAAGCAACTGCCGGTCAATTTCTACCAGATCCAGACCAAGTTCCGCGATGAGGTCCGGCCGCGCTTCGGGGTGATGCGGGCACGCGAGTTCCTGATGAAAGACGCCTATTCCTTTCATCTGGACCCCGCTTC
Source organism: Candidatus Competibacteraceae bacterium (assembly GCA_020445045.1). Classification (GTDB taxonomy): domain Bacteria; phylum Pseudomonadota; class Gammaproteobacteria; order Competibacterales; family Competibacteraceae; genus Competibacter. The sequence goes on along the minus strand of JAGRHI010000281.1, from coordinate 4,381 downwards.
GCTACAGGAAACCTACGAGCGGATGTACGACGCCTACTCGCGCATCTTTACCCGGTTGGGGCTGCGGTTTCGCGCGGTGCTGGCCGATACCGGCAGCATCGGCGGCGCGCATTCCCACGAATTTCATGTGTTGGCCGAATCCGGCGAGGACGCCATCGCCTTTTCCGACGGTAGCGACTACGCCGCCAACGTCGAGCTGGCCGAAGCGCTGGCCCCGCCCGGCGAGCGCCCAGTGCCGGCCGAGGCACTGACGCGCGTGCATACGCCTGGCGTCAAGACCATCGCCGAACTGTGTGATTTCCTTAAGGTGCCCGCCGAGCGGACGGTGAAGGCGGTGGTGGTCGAGGGCGAGGATGGGCAACCGGTGCTGCTGCTGGTGCGCGGCGACCACGAGGTGAATGCGATCAAGGCCGAAAAACTGCCGCAGGTCAAGGCGCCGCTGGTTTTCGCCAGCCCCGAGGCGATCCGGGCGGCATTTGACGCCAATCCCGGCTCGCTCGGCGCGGTCGGTTTCGGCGGTGTGGTGATCGCCGACCGCACCGTGGCCAAGATGGCCGATATGGTGGCTGGCGCGAACCAGGACGACTGGCACCTGACCGGCGTCAATTTCGGCCGCGATTGCCCGGAACCGCTGGTCGCCGATCTCCGTAGCGTGATCCAGGGCGATCCCAGCCCCGACGAACAGGGTACGCTGGCCATTGCTCGCGGTATCGAGGTCGGCCATATTTTCCAGCTTGGCCGCAAGTACAGTGCCGCCATGCAGGCCGAGGTACTCGGCGAGGATGGTCAGCCGGTCACCGTGACCATGGGTTGCTACGGGATCGGGGTGTCGCGCGTGGTGGCGGCGGCCATCGAGCAGAACCACGACGAGCGCGGTATCGTTTGGCCGGCGGCGATGGCCCCGTTTCAGGTGGCGCTGCTGTCGATCGGCGCGGCGCGCTCGGCGGCGGTGCGCGAGGCTACCGAGGCGCTGTATCGAGAACTGATGGCTGCGGGCATCGAGGTCTTGCTGGACGACCGCGATGCCCGGCCCGGCGTGATGTTCGCCGACATGGAATTGATCGGCATTCCGCATCGTGTGGTGGTTAGCGAGCGAAACCTGGCCGGCGGCCAGGTGGAGTACCGCGGTCGGCGCGATCCGGACCACACGCGGGTGGCGCGAGCGGATTTGCTCGGCTGGTTGCGGGAGCGGCTGACGATGGAGCGCTATTAGATCGGCGCGAGCATGCCGTGGAAGGATATGTGGAGTTATCCACAAAACCTGTGGATAACTCTGTGGATAACTTTCGCCCTAGGGGCCTAACTCCGCGTCGCGAATAGAAGAATGACAATTTGATGACTTTTTAACCAGCCTGTGGTTTCTTTATTATCAATGAGTTATGTTGATAATTGGAATCAAGCAGAGAATTTGCACCGAAATGGCGAGCAGCAGTCACCAAGAAAGAAAGGCGCATAAGCCTGTGGATAAGTCAAGCTCTCTTAAAATAAAAAAATCGTTTTCCGTCTAGTCGATCCGAAAATCGTGAAAATCCCGATCGGGCAATGTTTCGCAATGGACGTCAGTGACTCGGGCGAGTGGCGGACCTTGCCATAACCAGTCGCGTAGGGCGATAACCGCTCTTTCTTCCCCGCAGACCAATACTTCCACCCGCCGGTCCGGCAGGTTGCGCACATAACCGTTGACGCCCAACCCCCAGGCTTTTTCAGCGGTGGCATAGCGGAAGCCGACGCCCTGAACGCGGCCGGTCACATGGCAGTGGAGGCACAGGGTTTTCAAGGCGCTTTCTCCCGAATCGGTTTAGCGAGATGAACCGCCGGCCGATTCCAGTTCGGCCAACCGTTCCGCGAGCATGGCGGCGTTCACGGTGCCCAAGTGGGTGTCGACGAGTGCCCCGGCGGGCGAAATCAGGAATGTGGTGGGCAAGCCCTTCAGCTCGAATCCGGGCAGAGGTTCGCCGCCGCTCAGCGCGATGGGGAAGGTGAGGGCCAGTCGTTCGACAACGGCGCGGATTTCGGAGGGGGCAATATCCTCAAAATTGACGCCGATCACGGTGGCGCGTTCGTGGTGCTGTTCGTGAAACGCCTGCAATTCCGGCAGTTCCAACAGGCAGGGTGTGCACCAGGTCGCCCAGAAATTGACGATGACCCATCGGCCGCGGAAATCAGCCAGCCGCACTGGCTGACCGTCCACGCCGGGCAGAGTAAAGTCCGCGCCTTGCGCGTGGGCGAGAGGGCTCAGCGCCAACAATGCCAGCAGCAACAGCGCCGGCCGGAAATCGGTCCGATAAGAACGACAAGGGGCAATGGCGGGCACGGGGGGTCTCGGTTTCGGGGTTCCGTGTGGAGCGGCAAGTCTAGGGAGAGTCCGATCGAACCGCGGCATCGCGTACCGCGTCCTCTCGGGCCTTGATCGCTTCGTCGCGTGCGTCCAGGGCATACCGGCGTGCATCTTCATAGGCGCCCATTTCCAAATGCGCTTGGGCTTTTTGCAGCAAAATCCAGGCCGCTTGCAAAGGGTTGGGCGCGCGCCGCGCCGCGCCGCTGGCTTCGGCCGACCAAATAGCCTGTCGGGCGTCGCTCATCTCTTGCACGGGGGCGCTCGCGCAAGCTGCCAGCGCCAATACCGCAACAACGAACAGGGTGGATCCGCGAGTGGACAATGCTTTGAATCTGAGAAGGCGTCAGGCCACTGTGCCTGACTAGTAAAACGATGAATTCGCTACGTAAACTAGCATCGGTTGTGGAAGTCGTCAAGCCAGTGCGAAAGTAGGGGGCGCCCGATGGACGCAACGCGGTTCCGTTGCCTCGGGCAAATTTATCGCTGAAAATCCAAGGTGTGGGAAACATGGCGGAAATATTGATCTTGTACTACAGCCGCACCGGCGGCACCGCCGAGATGGCGCGCCAAGTGGCTCGGGGCGTGGAGGAAGTGGAAGGCATGACGGCTCGGTTGCGTACCGTACCACCGGTTTCGGCGGTTTGCGAGGCGGTCGAAGACGAAATTCCAGGCGATGGAGCGCCGTATGCGGGTCCGGACGATCTGCGGGAGTGCGCCGGCCTGGCTTTGGGTAGTCCGACCCGTTTCGGCAACATGGCGGCGCCGCTCAAGTACTTTCTGGATTCCACGGGAGGGCTCTGGTTGGCGGGGGCGCTGGCGGGAAAACCGGCGGCGGTGTTCGCTTCGGTCTCGACCTTGCACGGCGGTCACGAATCCACTTTGCTGAGCATGATGCTACCGTTGCTTCATCACGGGATGCTGTTGGTGGGGATCCCTTTCACGGAGGCGGCGTTGCATGAAACCCGCGGCGGCGGAACGCCTTACGGTCCGAGCCACTGGTCCGGGCCGGAATCCAATGCCGTGCTGACCGCCGAGGAAAAGCGGTTGTGTCGCGCTCTGGGTCGGCGGTTGGCGCGGATCGCGCGGCGATTGGAGGCAGCATGAGCCGGGTTTGGAGTGGGGTCGCGTTAACGGGTTACTTCGGTCTGTTCGGCGTGTTGTTGCTTTGGTATGCCTGGCTGGAGCCGTCGAACCGGTTGCCGACCGCTTTGGTGTTGATCCTGCTGGTGGGGCCGCTGCTGGTGCCTTTGCGAGGCCTGCTGCACGGCCGCCCTTATACCTATGCCTGGACCAGTTTCCTCGCGCTGTTTTATTTTATGGTCGGGGTTTTCAATGTTGCGGGACCCATGGTTCATCCTTGGATGGCATGGCTCGAAATCGGATGTAGCGTATTACTGTTTTCGGGCGCGGTGCTGTACGCCCGCTCCCGCTCTCGGGAATGGCGAGCGACGGCCAACGGGCCGATCGGTGTTCCCGCCGCTTCCGTTGTTCGGCTTGAGGGCGGCGCACCCAGGGTAAAACCCAAGGAGCGATGAACCCCACAGTCTTGGCATGGTCTATATGACTTGTAAAGATTCGATCAACCGTGTTAGCATGACCAACTCTGGTGCGGGGTGGAGCAGTCCGGTAGCTCGTCGGGCTCATAACCCGAAGGTCGTAGGTTCAAATCCTGCCCCCGCTACCAAATTTCAAGGAAGCCCGTCAAGGGCTTTTTTTATGGGGCTGCGTCAGGCGCGTTCGAACTGATAACTTAGGCGGATCGGTAAGACGGATGCCCGCCGGGACCGATGGAGAAGACGGCGCGTACGGATAGGCAATGGAACTCCCCAACTTGTGTTTTTTTGTGCCATGAGGGAACAAGCAGATTGGCGAACGAAGTGGGCCGCTGGCCCACTTTTTATTTGGTGATCGAGATGCGCCAGGATTTTCAGAGGCTCCGGCGGATAGTGGCCGCCACGGTGGAAGCAATGGGCTATGAACTGGTGGGCGTGGAGTTCCACCCGCGCCCCGGCAACGCACTGTTGCGCGTTTATATCGACGGCG
>JAGRHI010000034.1:18600-28239 GCA_020445045.1 Candidatus Competibacteraceae bacterium | reverse complement strand
GCCGGCTGATGTCGTCCAGCCACGGTTTGCCGGGAACGGCGTCTTCCAGCGCATGAACCACGTTCTGGAACGCGGTCAGCACCGCCCAGGAATTCAAGTCGGGCGAGTAGGGCTGGTCGTAGCGGCTGAACCACTTCATGAATTGCGGATCGCCATTGTCCGCGCCGCTCCAGGAACCCGGCTCGATATGCGCCGCCTGGGCCGGATCGGGCGGGAAGCGATCCAGATAATCGTGCGTCGTGGTCAATTCGAAACGCGGATCGCCCTGTAGCCACCGCACCATTTCTCCGGTGTTATGGTTGTAGTAGCTGTCGGCGCCGCCGCCGTGGTTGTCGCCGTCGGAGTGCAGCAGGAAAAACGGCGGATGCTTCGGATCGAAGGCGCCGGTTTCGACGATCTGGTTGTAGACCTGCCCCAGCACGTCGGGGTATTGCAGCGCCCCGAAACCGCCGCGGGCATCCTCGTTGCCGATGTAGCGTTCGGCCGGCACCGCGATGATTTGATGAATCTGGCCTTCCGGGTCTTCGTATTGCACGTATTCCGGCTTGAGCAGGCTCGGGGAAATTTTCGATCCCGCCCAGATATTCCGCAGTTGCAGCCAGTCGTCGACCGGTGGATTGACCTGCTCGGCGGGGTTGGGCGGCAACATGCCTTCGTTGATCCCGGCGTAGGGATAATCCCGGCAAGCCCGGAAGCGGTGGATGGAATCATAAATCACCGCCCGGATACCGGCCTGGTTCAGCGCCGGAATCATCCGCACATGGAAAGCGGTTTCCGGCGGAAACATCACGCTGGACGCTTCGATGCCGAACGCGGAACGGATGATGTTACGGTGCCATTCGATCTGCTTGACGATATTGCGGGCCGGAGTCAGTGCCATCAGCGGATGAAAGAAACCGAAGGCCGAGAAATCCACGCGCGGGTGACCCAGTTCGGTCTGTTCCTGAGCTACCGCGCGCAATTCGTTGTTCCAGCCGCCGAACCGCCCGCCGCACAGGCCATCGGCGGCGCAGCGGTCCAATTGCTCGATCAGCGAGCCGCTCCAACTGGTGGACAATCCGGCGTGGGGCAGTCCGCCGCCGACATACTGGCGCACGGCGTTAGGGATGAAATGCGTGTAGGGGCCGCCGCGCGCCCCGAAGATCGAGTCCTTCTCGCCGTCCCAGTACATGCGGTCGGTGGCGTTGTAGTAGGGCTGGTGCATGTGCTTGTGAATGCCGAAGTATAGTTTGACCGGCGCATCGCCCGGTCCGGTCGCCACCCGGACAGCCGGCTGGGCCTTGGCGTTCGGCGTGATCCGCAACTGGCGGAATTCCTTGATCCAATCGTCGCCGCCGGCCTGCTGGATGTCGGCCTTGCGACAACCTTCCGCCTGCACGGTGAAGGTGTTGGGCCATAGCGAGCCGGCGGGGATGCTGGCGGCATACTGGTAATCGCCTTCGATCACCGTTTCTTCCAGTGCCTTGCCCGCGATCAGCCGTGGTCCCTCGGGCGTATGCAGAATAATCTGCGGGAAGGGGACCGGACCATCGGCGACGAAGGCGATGGAAAACGCCGGATTCTTACCGGATTCATCGCATTGCAGCGAGTCGGGCAGTTCGATGCGCAGGATACGAGTGAAGACCTCAGCCATTGCTTGACCTCGTGTGGGTTCTACAGGGATGGAGTGAGTTTAGACCGCCGGACGCGACTTGCCGCCCATACCCCGAAACGGCCGGTCCGCGGCGCAAACCGCTTTGAGCGGCCGGTGGCCTCCTTTACACTTCGCAAACCCGACCAGAAAAATAACCAGTTGATTGTTTTTGTTTTTATCCACTCTTTCAGCAAGGGGCGCGGCGAGTATGTCGAAGATCATGAAATTCACCAAGATTGTGGCGACGCTGGGACCGAATTCCCGCGATCCGGAAACGGTCGAGCAACTGCTGCGGGAAGGCGCGGATGTGATTCGACTGAACTTTTCGCACGGTTCCTTGGAGGATCACGAGACGGCCGTGCGGCGAGTGCGGGAGGCCGCACAAAAACTGAATCGGCATGTCGCCATCTTTCAGGATCTGCAAGGCCCCAAGATCCGTCTCGGTCAACTGGAGGGGGAATTTCTCGAAGTGAGCGCCGGCGAGACGCTGGTGCTGAGTACCGACGAACTGATCGGTGGTGTGCACGACGGTGTCAAGAAGGTGGCCATCGATCACCGCGGCCTGCACGAGGAGGTCAATGCCGGCGATCGGATTTTGATCGACGACGGTTTATTCGAAGTCGTGGTCGAGCGGATCGAGGGGCGCGAGATTTTCACCCGCGTGATCAACGGCGGTCGCCTCAAGCCGCGTAAGGGCGTCAATCTGCCCAACATCAAGCTGAATATTTCCGCGATCACGGAAAAGGATCGGCGCGATTTGCAGTTCGCCTATGATCACGGCCTGGATTACGTGGCACTGTCCTTCGTGCGCGAGGCCGCCGATGTCAAGGAACTAATCGATCTGATGCTGACCGTGCATGGTCGCAAGCTGCCGATCATCGCCAAGATCGAGAAGCCGGAGGCGTTCCGGCACATCGACGGCATCATCGCGGTAGCCGACGCAATCATGGTGGCGCGCGGCGATCTGGGGGTGGAAACCTCGCCCCAGGAGGTGCCGATCATGCAAAAGACCCTCATTCACAAGTGCAACCTGGCCGGTAAGCCGGTGATTACCGCCACCCAGATGCTGGAATCGATGATCAACAATCCGCGTCCGACTCGGGCCGAGGCCAACGACGTGGCCAACGCCATCCTCGATGGAACCGACGCGGTGATGCTGTCGGCGGAAACCGCCGCCGGTCAATATCCGGTCGAGGCGGTGCGGATGATGAAGAACATCGCGCTGACCGTCGAGACCAGCGAGGTGTTCAAGACGCTGGTGCGAAAGAACGTGGGGACTCAGGAAACGCTGCTGTCCAACGCCTGCCTGCCGGTCGAGGATGCCGTCCACTTCGCCACCATCGATTTGGCCGACAAGGTCTGCGCCCGCTATCTGGTGAGTTTCACCAACAGCGGGGCGAGCGTGTTGGGCCTGACCAAGTTTCGGCCGCTGATGCCGTTGATTGCCTTCAGCCCGAAGCCGGCGACCTTGCGCAAGCTGGCGCTGGTGTGGGGAGTGGAGCCGTTGCAACTGGGTGCCGTCCAGTCGGTGGACGATCTGCTGAGTTCCGCCACTGAGTTTCTGCTCAACAAGGGCATGGCTCGGGAAGGCGAGACGGTGGTGTTTACCGCCGGGGTACCGGTCGGGGTGTCCGGCGGCACCAACATGATCAAGGTGGTGAAGGTGGAGAAGGTGGATTGAGGTGCATTTTTGCAACCGTACAACTTCATGCTGGGTGGAAGCGGCACGCGATCCAGGCCGCTTCCGCCGGTTTCTGCTTGAAGTGTTTCCATGAGTTGATATGGTAGAGAAATTATCCTAACTTATTAAAACACTATGAAAATTATCAAGAAAATGAGATGTCGTTCAGTTGGGCGTTTTTATCTGTGATATATCGGGAAACGGTGGAAATTTATACCACGTCATCTTTAGCTAAACACTATAGATTGTCTCATTTTTAAGACAAGTTAAGCAGCCATAGGATGTATTTATAAATATTTTTTCATCGATCGATCATGGCCTTATCCAAGGCGGCAACCAGTTTAAGTTGGGGATTCGATGAGTTTTCAGCCTCCATCTCTGGATGATTTCTCCGAAGCCAATGAAAGCGGCGAACGTTTGCGTCGCCAACAATTCCTGCAAATCCCTGGTTATAAAATTCATCACAAGATTGGCAGCGGCGGCATGGCGACGGTATACCGTGCTAGTCAACGGTCGCTCGATCGCGATGTCGCGATCAAGGTATTGAAATGGGAATTCGACGACGACGATCAGCTTGTGCAGCGTTTTAAAAAAGAAGGTCGGATTCTTGCTCAGTTACTGCATACCAACATCGTTACCATTTATGACGTTGGCATTTCCGAAGACAAGAAGCTTTTTATATCCATCGAGTATCTGACCGGTGGTACACTGGCGGATCGAATTAATCTCGGCCTGTCATTCGATTCTGCTATTCAAATTGCCAGGGCAATAGCGAACGCTTTGGGATACGCCCATGAGCGAGGCATCGTTCACCGGGACATCAAGCCTTCCAATATCATGTTTCGCCATGACGGCACTCCCGTATTAACTGATTTTGGAGTTGCCCGGGTTCTTGAATCCAAGACTGCTTATACCATGGAAGGACTGACCGTCGGTAGTCCAGGATACATGAGCCCCGAACAGGCTATGGGCGAGAGTGCTACGATACAATCCGATCTTTACAGTCTTGGCGTCGTGATTTATGAGATGCTTGCGGGACAGCGGCTATATCAGGCGGAGAATCCTATTTCCGTCGCGATGAAGCATGTGAATGATCCCATTCCAAAGTTACCCAAGCAATATGCCTACCTTCAATCAGTTTTAAACAAACTGCTCGCTAAGAAAAGCGCGGATCGATATAGAAATACGCATGAATTTCTCGAAGCGCTTGATGCGATCGTACCTAGCGATACGGGGACACAGCCGAAAACGCCTAGGGACTTCGAAAATCTGGGTTTTCTGGAATTTACGACTGGTAAATTTCGCAGTTTATTCAAAAATCAAAGAATAAGATGGCCCATGGTTGTAGTCATCATCAGCATTATCATTTTGCTTATAGCCATCTTTTATGTGGTGTCGAGAAAATTTGTGGATCAGTCGGAAATTGCGGAATCCGCCATACCGGTTGATTCAACCGAGCAGGCTCGGCGCAACCAGCAGATTGCGACTTTGTTAAAATTAGCTGATGCACAACGGAAAATAGGGCTACTGGCTGGTGACTCCAAAGAGGATAACGCGGAAGCGACCTATCGGCAGATATTGATTTTTGATCCAGAGAATGCTCAGGCCTTGGCTGGATTGGAGGCGATTGCTGATGAATATGCACGACGAGCGCGGCGGCAACTGAGTGCAAACGCTTTGCCGGAGAGCTTGCAACGGATCGAGTTGGGTTTGGCGGCGTCCTCACAACATCGGGAGTTGCTGCGCTTGCGGCAGAACGTTGAAGGGCAAATGACTGCGATCCGGCTCCAGAAAGCCCAAGAAGAAGAACGCCGCCGTTCTCAGTTACAAGCCGAACAATTTCTCGAACAGGCACGGAGCAGTTTTCAGGAAGGTTTGTTGGAATTGAGCTTGGTGCATATTGAGCAGGGCTTGTTGGCGGTGCCCGAGCAGCCGGATTTGTTGGCGTTGCGCGAACAGGTGAGGGCACGGCTGGCCGAGCAGCAACGGCAGGCCGAAGCAGAACGGCGACAGCGCGAGGAGGAGGCGCGGCGGCAGGCGGCGGAAGCGGAGCGGTATCAGGCAGCGGAAGCGGAGCGGCAGCAGGCCGAGGCGGAACAGCGTCAGCGGGAGGAGGAAGCGCGGCGGCAGGCTGCTGAGGCGGGACGACAGAAGACCGAGCAGGCGCGGCAGCAGGTGGAGGTGGCAAAACGCGGGCAAGAGGCCGATCAGTATTTAGCGCGGGCGGTCGAGTTACGGCGCCAGGGCGATCAGGCCGCCAGTATGCAGACAATCGAAAAAGGGCTGGCGTTGGTACCGGATCATAAAGAGTTGAAGCGCTTACGCCAGGAGGTGAGCGCCGAAATCGCCGCGCAACAACGCCAGCGAGCCGAACGGGAACAGCGCGAACGGGAGATCGCTAGTTTGTTGGAACAGGCGGACATGCATGTGAAGGCATGGCGGTTAACGACGCCAACGGGAAACAATGCGCAAGAGACCTATCAGCAAGTGTTGAAGCTGGATGCGAGCAATGCCCAGGCGCGGGCGGGATTGGAGCGAATTGCCGAGGGGTATCTGCAACTGGCCCAAAAGCGGCGGGCGGCGGGGGCGTTGCAGGATAGCCTGACGTTTATTGAGAAAGGCTTGGAAGTGATTTCGAATCACGCCGATCTGTTGCGTCTGCGGGAAGAGGTGCGTGTCGAAGAGTCTGCGGTGCAACAGCGCCAGGAGCAACAACGCCGGGAACAGCAGCGTTTGGAGCAGCGGCGCCAGGAACAACAGCAACAGGAGCAGGAGCGGCAGGAGCAACAGCGGCAGTTGGAACAACAGCAGCGGCAGGAGCAACGACGCCTGGACCGGCAACGGCGCTGGGAGCAGCAACAGGAGGGGCAACGTCTTTTAGAGCAGCGGCGCTTGGAACAGCAGCGGCAGGAGCAGCTGCGCAAGTTGGAACAACAGCGAAAAGAGCCACCGCGCCAAGAGCCGCCACGTAAGGAACCGCCGCCGGAACCCAAATCGCAGCCCCCATCCGAATCGGCCAGACCGCGTGTATTTGGGACATTTTAGGGATTTCGTTTTTTTAATGGGCGCACCCCATGAATCATGGAGCGCTCAGGGCATGGCAAAATGTGTCCGTTTCGAACGGATCAACAAGGTACAACCAAGGGGAGTACGGAAATATGAAAGCGAAAACCACTCTGATGAGTTCGACCACTGTCTTGATCATGGCATCGCTGGTAGCTTCAGCGGAAGAAATGAGTTCGAGTTTTTCGTGGGGAAATGTGACTTTTCAGCCGAGGGCGTATGTCGGGTATGCGGATTATGAGCTGAAGTCGGGCAATTTTAATTTTTCACAAAATGGAGAAATCTTCAGAACAGCCCCTATTGGGTTCTTTCTTACTTCACCAGGGTTTTCTGATGTAGATAAAATTCAGTTTTCTGGTGTTTTGGGTGGGATTGGTGGAACTGTAGCATCAGGACCATTTTTTGGTGATTTTTACTACCAGTCTACAGCTAATGAAGTAGCGAACTCAAGTCAAGGAGAATTTGTTGCCTATCCGAATATTAACTATCCGAATGCTGTTGGTTACACCAATTCTAGCTATGGTGATGGTAATGCAAAACATGCAGATTGGGCTTTGTCATTAGGTTACATGGTTACTGATCAGTGGTCAGTATTTGCTGGTTACAAGTCTGGAAAAACTGATTGGGATCAGTTAAATAGCTATCGTAGTGATTTGGACGTTATTCTTGATGATGTTGCTGCATATGGTAAATTTTCAAAAGGAATTAAAATAAGTGGTGACTTTAAACAAAGTGGCCCTTTCTTAGGAACTGCTTATTCTTTAGCGGTTGGTCCTGGTGTGCTCACGTTCAAAGTGGCTTATGCTTATTTAGATGGAACTGAAAAACTTTCCATCAATCAAGTTTTCTATTATGAGCCACCTTTCCCTAACGATTATTATGATCTAAGCCATAAACTTGATGGTAATTCAAACGCTTTCTCTTTAGGAGTATCTTGGACACAATCATTAACTGATGATCTCGGAATGTCAGTCGGAGCTAATTATCATCGATATAAATTTAATCTGTCCGGAGGTGGGGCAACGAATTCTTTTAATGGAGAATCGATTGGTGGTCCGATTGAAATTTCTGGAGGGTCTCTAACCGAAAGTTTATTTACTCTCACCGCATCAATTATCTACCGTTTCTAATTATGGATCACCTCAAGCTCGCCCCAATCAGCCAACGAGTTTCTTCTTAATTGCTCATTAACCGCAGGTAAGTCGCCCAAGGGCACTGTATAAGATACTGAAAATCATGAGGCATTATTTTGATACATGCCGGTTTACCTGTAGTTAATGAGAACTTACGTTTCATTCGTTAGAGAGTGAAATAATGACTTGCAAGCATTGGGTAATCCTGAGCGGGATTGCCTTGGCGTTCGGCATTCAAATCGTCTTTGCCGGAGAAGCCTGGCTGGCGATCACCTCTGATCCGTCGGGAGCCACGATTTCGGTGGACAATGCCTATCGCGGCGTGACGCCCCAGCATCCGGGCGATGTTCTGCGCATCCGGGTTTCCGAGGGAACACGCAAGATCAACGCCCACACGCGAATCGACGGCCAGGACTACGCCGCCCAGAAAATCGTAACAGTGCGCGGGACGGGGGAAATCGCCGTCAAGCTCCAATTGCGTGCCGAATCGGTTTCGGCTTCAGTCGTTCCGGTAGCGCCCACGTCCTATATCGGCAAGCCGTGGTATGAATGGAACATTCTACCCGGCAACGTGGAAGTGCCGGGGCGGAATTTCTAGAGCGCGACCATCGCAAGACGCAGCGACCAGGGCGAGCCAAAATTCCAAGACAAAAGAAGCGATTGCTTCAGGAAACCGGCGGGGTCAGTACGTCAAAACCGAGTATCCGCGCGAACTCGGCGGCATTGGTGGTGTGAGCACCGCGCAATCATGAAGGAGCGCGGGGGCCGCAATGATCAGGTTGTGAGCTCCATGGATTCCGCGCTGGCAATGCAGCTTTGCGGATGGCGTCAAGGTCTTGGGCAAAGGACTCGGCGTCTTCGTTCAGTTTGGGCAGTGCCGCAAGCAGGCAGTTGAGCGCCCGCACCGTGACCTTGCCGGGCGTGGGTGCGGGGCGGGAATCCGGTGTTTCTGGGTTGTAGGATTCGGTTTCCATTCAACAAATCCTCGGCAACTGCTCCCCGCTCAACCAGTCCACCAGCCGGTGGCCGCCAAACACCGTCTCCATCTCCACGAAGCCGTGCGGGTCCGCCACCACCTCGCCGATGAGAGCCGCTTCCCGTCCCAGTGGATGGGCGCGCATCGCCGCCAGCAAGGTTTCGGCCACCGTCGCCGGGCAGATCGCCAGCAGCTTGCCCTCGTTGGCGACGTACAGCGGGTCCAGCCCGAGAAACTCGCACAACGCCCGTACCGGTTCCTTCACCGGAATCGCCGCCTCGCGTAGCCGCATCCCGACTCCAGACTGGCGAGCGATTTCGTTCAGGGCGCTGCTCAAGCCGCCACGGGTGGGATCGCGCAGGCAGTGAATGTCCGGCACCGCCGCCACCATCGTCGCCACCAGCTCGTGCAAGGCGGCGGTATCGGACTTGATAGACGTATCGAAGCTCAGGTTTTCCCGTTGCGCCAGCACCGCCATGCCGTGCTCGCCCAATGAGCCGCTGAGCAGCACCACGTCGCCCGGTTGCGCCCGGTTGGCGGAGATGTCCACGCCGGCTGGAATCACGCCGACGCCGGTGGTGGTGATGAATACCCCGTCGCCCTTGCCGCGCTCCACCACCTTGGTGTCGCCGGTGACGATGGGCACTTCCGCGTCTCGCGCCGCCCGTGCCATCGATGTCACGATGCGTTGCAGATCGGCCAGCGGAAAGCCTTCTTCTAGAATAAAACTGGCGGCCAGGTACAACGGCCGCGCGCCGGCCATCGCCACGTCGTTGAGCGTGCCGTGAATCGACAGACAACCGATGTCGCCGCCAGGGAAGAATAGTGGCGAGACCACATGGCTGTCGGTGGCCATCACCAACCGGCCGGCCGGAACGGTCAATCGGGCGCAGTCATCCTGGGCGCGCAGCCAGTCGTTGTCGAAGGCGGCCAGAAATAATTCCTCGATCAACTGGGCCATGGCCCGGCCGCCGCCGCCGTGACCGATTTCGACGCAACCTCGCGCAAGATCGAGCGTGCGGGCGTAGGTTTCTCGCCGAGAGCTCATGAGGTCACCGCCTGCCGGAATCGCCCATAGTGATAATGTGCCGCGCAGGCGCCTTCGGCCGAGACCATGCAGGAGCCCAGTGGATGATCGGGGGTGCAGGCGCTG
>JAGRHI010000034.1:17413-18546 GCA_020445045.1 Candidatus Competibacteraceae bacterium | reverse complement strand
AGGCGCAGGCCTTGTGGTCGCTGGCTTGAATCGTGGGCATGGTGAAGCGGCGTTCAGCGTCCCAGTCGGCGAACGCCGGTCGGATGGCCAGGGCGCTGTTCGGTAGTTCGCCCAAGCCGCGCCATTCGAAGCTCGGACGAACCTCGAACACCTCGTCCATCCATTGTTGGGCCTTGCGGTTGCCTTCGGCGTCGACCGCGCGGGTATATTGGTTGTCCACTCGAATCTCGCCGGCGTTGAGCTGGCGCACCAGCATCAGGATCGACTGCAACACGTCCAGCGGTTCGAAGCCGGCGATGACCAGCGGCCGGCGGTATTCGGTGGCGACGAACTCATAGGCGCGCGTGCCGATGATGGTGCTGACATGGGCGGGGCCGATGAAACCGTCAACCAATCCGGTTCCGCGAGTCGCCTCTTCTTGAAAAAGCGGGGAAAGATCGGTTGCCAGCAGTGCCCGCAGCGCCGGTGGGGTGAGGACGTGATTACAGTACACGCTGAAGTTGCCCAGCCCCTCGTCTCGGGCTTGCTGGATGACGACGGCGGTGGGCGGGGTGGTGGTTTCGAAGCCGATGGCGAAGAACACGACGTGACGGTCGGGCTGGGCGCGGGCGATGTCCAGCGCATCGCTGATCGAGTACACCATTCGTACATCCGCGCCGCGCGCCTTGGCCTTGAGCAGGGTGTCACCTTGGGCGCCGGGAACGCGCAGCAGGTCGCCGTAGCTGCACAGCATCACCCGCTCGCGTTCCACCAGATCGATCGCGGCCTGCAAGCGCCCGCTGGGCAGCACGCACACCGGGCAACCGGGGCCGTGAATCAGTCGCACCTCGGCCGGCAACAAGTCTTCGATGCCATGGCGGCAGATGGCGTGAGTGTGGCCGCCGCAGAATTCCATCAGCGCATACCGTCGCCCAGGCTCGATCTCCCGCCGGATGCGGGCAGCCAGACCTTGCGCCAGTCGGCCATCGCGAAATTCATCCAGGTATTTCATCGTCCGCCATCTCCGAGAATTCGGCGATCAGCCGCAGGGTTTCCGCCGCTTCTTCCGGGTCCAGGCGGTTGAGGGCATAGCCGACGTGGACGATGACGTAATCGCCGATTTGCAAGTCGTCCACCAGCGCGGTGGAAATCGT
>JAGRHI010000034.1:16734-17406 GCA_020445045.1 Candidatus Competibacteraceae bacterium | reverse complement strand
CCGCCCATGTCCACCACGGCGTGCTCGATGTCGACCAACTCGATGACCTGCGCGGGAATGGCAAGACACATGCCAGGGGACCTCCAAAGGGCACAGCATGAAGACGGGACGGACGATACGACAAGCTCTCTACATCTTAGACCACCCACCGAACCCGCGAGGCATTCCCACCGATGACCAACCAGCGACGGGTTGGGCGCAACGGTATTAATCATCGTTTAAGGTTGGCGTGGTAAAATCTAAATACCACAAGATAATAGAGGTAAATTGAATCATGAAGAAACGGTTTGTTTTCGGATTACTTGGCATGACAGCGCTGACTGGCGTGGTGTTCGCCGTCGAAGGGCAATGGCAAGCCCTGCCGGAAAAAGCGCCTGAGCCCGCCGACAATCCGACCACCGAGGCCAAGGTGGCACTTGGCAAGATGCTGTATTTCGACACGCGTTTTTCGTCGACCGGCACGGTGTCCTGTTTTTCCTGTCACAACGTGATGGAGGGTGGCGATGATCACCGCCCCACGTCGATCGGTGTCCACGGCCAAGTGGGTGGACGCAACGCGCCAACGGTTTGGAACTCGGCGTTTCTTTCCGCGCAGTTCTGGGACGGTCGCGCGCCTTCGCTTGAAGAACAGGCCAAGGGACCGCCGACCAACCCCATAGAAATGGGCATGGC
>JAGRHI010000034.1:13628-16650 GCA_020445045.1 Candidatus Competibacteraceae bacterium | reverse complement strand
CAGGGCGATACCGTGACCATGGACAACGCCGCCAAGGCCATCGCCGCCTACGAGCGTACCCTGATCACGCCGGATAGCGCCTATGATCGCTACGTCAAGGGTGACAAAAAGGCCATGACCGAACAGCAAGTGCGGGGCATGGACACCTTCGCTAAAACCGGGTGCACGGCCTGCCATTCTGGTCCCACCTTCAATGGTTCGGCCAATTTGCCGATGGGGCAAGGCTTTTTCATGAAATTTCCGATTTTTCCCGGCAGCGTCTACGAGACCAAATATAAGTTGACCGAGGATTTGGGACGCCACACCGTGACTCAGCAGGATGCCGACAAGCATATGTGGCGGGTGCCGACGTTGCGGAATCTGACCTATACCGCGCCTTATTTCCACAACGGCCTGGTTAAGAGCCTGGATGATGCGGTACGGGTGATGGGCAAGGTGCAACTCAATAAGGATCTGAGCGATAAGGAAGTTCAGGATATCGTGGCTTTCTTGAAAGCGCTGGATGGTCCCTTCCCGCAGCAGACCATGCCGCGGCTGCCACCGACGCCGGGCAACCTGCTGACGGCAAACTGAACGGAGTTGTCGTTTCGCGTGACGCAAGCTGACTGACCCATGATCGAATGGCGGTTAGCTGACCGGGCTGGTCTATTTTGCAAAGTCGATCGCCTCTCGGGGTGAAGCTCAGCCCGGTTTGATCACATCGCCATCCACTCTTGACTCCCAAGTTCGACGTTTCGTGAGATAACTTATTGATTTTATTGTGCCTACTGTGTTTGTAGTGGCACATTTTCAATCTTATGAATCAATTGGTTGGAGCAAACCGTCGAACTTGGGTTGACTCAGATTGGAACCACCGTCTTGGGTGGTATCCATCAATCACCGTGCCTTGTGGTTACCTTCGATGCCGACCGCGCGGGTGTATTTGTTATCCACCTGAATCTCATCCGCGTTGAGTTGGCGCACATGCTGAGCGATCCTCCAAAAACACGACAGGTATGAAGCGGGATAGGGAGCATGGGATAAAGAAAATATCCAATGCTCGATCATGGGCCTAAATTAATGTCGATACCATCAAAATATCCCGTGGCATCAGCTAAACTCGAATCAATCTTTGCTACCTTCTTCAATCGATACCCAATATGAACCGCTTTGAGCGGTTTATGAATCACAAGCCCCCAGTTTTATCGTGAGGGTGACAGTTCGCATTCGGTTTCACTGGAGATATCATGTCGCTTTCCGCTCAACTGCTCATGTTACCCCAATGGATGGCTGTTTCATCGTTGGTGGTCATTGCCGTGGCTTTTTCAGTTGTGGGGTTTCTCACGATTCATCACTTCATACCGGTTAAAATCAGACAAATTCACAATGATGTGGCAGGCTTCGTTTTTGCGACCTTGGGCGTCACTTATGGCGTGCTGTTGGCGTTCGTGGTTATCGTCGTGTGGGAGCAATTTAATGATGCCAAGGCGAATGTCGAAAATGAGAGTAGTAGCGTCATCGTCCTGTATAAAAATATCGTAACCTATCCAGACAAAATAGCATCCGATGCCATGAGGGATGGACTGTTGAAGTACGCCAGTCAGGCTGTTGAAGAACAAGATCCAGTGCGTGCCGAACAATTGTCCGTCAACTCAATAATAACCATGAATCAGTTGCTCAGCCTGATCGATGGTATTGTTCCCGACAGCAGACATGAGGAGATCCTCTATGCCCAGATTCTTGCAAACCTGAATGATTTGGCAAAATATCGTAATCTCCGCTATCAGGCCATGCATGAAGAATTACCGAGCGCCATCTGGATCGGAGTCGTGGTTGGAGCCATGATTACCATCAGTTTCACCTTTCTGTTCGGAACCGAGAACGTCTGGGCGCACATCATCATGATGTCTCTTCTGGCGGCTCTGATTGCGGTCGTGGTCTACGTGGTCATCGAGATGGATCATCCCGCGATGGGAGAGGTCAACATCGGTTTCCCACACGGTTACTCGAAAATCCTCGAAATCGCGAAAGCCCAGCAATAAGTGCGCGCCGGTTGGCCCGCTCGGTGGGGCGGGCACATTCCTTGAGCCCGCCTTGCGAAAGACCGCTTAGATCCAACTGACCTCGTCGTTGAGTTCGCTGGATTCGATGGCGCTTTTCACCGCTGGATTGGCGCCGGTCACGGAGAGTTTGAAGGACGATCCGAAGGTTTGCTTGCTGAAGACGATATAACGCAGGGCTTCGCTGCTGATGGAATCCAACTGCGTCATGTCGAACACGATACCGCCGATGTTCTCCGCCCGCGCCGCTTCGACCTGTTCCTCCAGATATCTGATGCCTCGCGGCCCGAGCTTGCCTTGCAAGGCGATCTTGGCCACGCCGCCGGTCACCTCGAGCAGATCGGCGGTGAAATGGACCGCATTTGGCGCGATACGCACGCGCACGGTGATCTCGCCATGCTCCTCGGGTAGTTTCACCGTCAGCGCATCGGCGTCGAAGTCATCGTGGCCGTGGCCGTTGATCCACACTTCGCTGATGCGGATACTCCCCTTGGGCAGGATGTCCGGTTGCACCCGCAACACATTGTCCGCGAACCCGCCGGGTATGGGTTTGAAATAGAAATCCATGGGCTCCTGGGTGATCAGCAGATTGGTATACACCGCTGACAGATAGGCCAGTTCGAAGGAATGATAGCCGGCCATCGAATGGCTGCCCTTACCGCGCTCGGTGCCCAAGGCATAAGGTTGGCCGTTGGCCAGCACGTTGAAATAGACTCCACCGCTTTCGGTATCCAGGAACCAGGCGTTGTAGAACGCCGAGGACTCGCGGGCGATGCGCAGATGCTCGGGCTCTTTGAGCACGCCATGCAGAATGAGATAAGCCAGGATGCCCTGCTCTTGCTGCCACCAAGCCTTGCGGTCGTGCCAGGCAAAGCGGTGGAATTTCTCGCCCGGACCCAGGACGCGCTCGACCACGTCGTACCAGCCGCCGCGCTGTGGATCGCCGCCCGCCTTGGGCATGAGCTTCGCTATCTTGGTGGCCA
>JAGRHI010000034.1:3804-13565 GCA_020445045.1 Candidatus Competibacteraceae bacterium | reverse complement strand
ACCACCGCCCGGTTCTGCTGCCAACCCCAGGTCTGATCCTTGGACCAGTCGTCGTGGAACTTCTCCTGCACGAAATCGCTTTCCTCATAATCGGGGAAGCGCTGGGCAATGGTATCGAAGGTGTACTCCAGGAAATCCGCGTATTCCGGCGCTTCGGTCGCCAGCCACAAATTGATCAAATAAGCGGGCGCGTGATCGCCGACCGAATTCCAGTTCTTTCGCGCCCGATTGTGTCCTAGTGTTTCGCTGTAAGGACTTAGGGTAATGGGATCGATATGCGAGTAATAACCACCTTTTTCGCTTTTATCCTTGTAGAAACGGTTGAACAAATTAATGGTGGATTTGATATCGTCCATGATCAACCGGTCGCCAGTCGCCCGATAAGTCTGCGTGGGTCCGGCCAAGGCGTAGATTTGCTCATAACAGGGGAGGGCATGATAATCGTCGCCGAACTCGGAGGCGAAAATCTTCTGCTCGGTACCATCGTCGTTGAGATCGACGGCATGATACCAATAGCAGATGTCCTCGCTATTATCCTTGAAGCGGAAATGGTCGCGTAGATATTTGGTGCCTTTTTGCGCGGCCTCCAGATAGCGTTCGTCGCCGGTCAGCAGGAACGCCGAGGAGAACCCATACACCAATCGGGAAATGGTGTCGGTCTCTTGCCGGCCACTCCGTAGTTTCTCGCCGGTCAGGGCTAGATTGGTGCGATATACGGCATAATCGATTTCCCCATCACCGAACTCCGCATTGAGATAGAAATCGGCCAACTGGCGAATCTGTTGAATCCACCAATTTTGCTTTTCGAAGAGATATTCGTTCTCGGTTCGGCCCAGGAAAACAATGTGTTTAACGTCGAACCGACAATCGCCATCAGCGCCATCTGGATAGAAAATGCCGTAGGCGAACAGAAATCGGCCAGGCGTCAGCATCTCCCGCATGGGTCCGCTGGCATCGTGGAACGCTTCGCCGAGATTGCGGACCAGTTCCGCATAACAATTGACGGCGATATGCACCATGTATTCGCGGCCATCCGAAGTTTTCAAGCCGAAACTGTCGCTAGCTTGATCATGGCTGGTGACATAGCCAGCGATCAGGTCCGAGAAAGTAAAATCGATTCTATTCATACAGTGGGCTCTCCAGCGTGGATGGCTGCGATATCTGATGAGTCAATGCCTGACGTTAAGCGGTTTTTTCAATTTCGGTCAGGAAAACTTCCATAAAGCGGTCGGTGACGGCTGGATGTTTGCCGGAAATCAGGTTGCCATCGAGCACCAGATCAGCTGTTTGGTCACCGTCGAAAATCACCTCGCCTCCGGCGTTTGCCACGTCGCAAATGATGTTGTGGGCGCAGGTCACCTTACGGCCCTTGAGCAGCGAGGAATCGGCGCAGAATAGCCACAAACTATGACAAATGGTGCCTATCTTCAAATTTGGCGTGGCGACCGCCTTGCGCAGAAACACCACGGCCGGCGACATGTTGGGTTGGCCTTTGCGGGGATTGGTCTCATAACGCAGGCGATCGGTGGCATAGGCGCCGATCAGAATGATGCCTTTGAAATCGGCCGGTTGCACATCGTTGAGTTCGGTGCCGACGATGACATGCTCCTCTACATAGCCTTCGTCGGGATTCGAGCCGAACGTCAATTCGGGATTGCCCCACAAATGAGAGAGATAGACAACCTGATAACCTCGCTCTGGGAAAAAAACATTGAATTTGCGAAATTCGGTCTGATCGAAATGATCTTCGATCAATACCCCGATCTTGCCTTTGACGGGCTCGCCGAGAATACCCCGGACCGGATCTTTAGCCATGATTACCTTCCTCGATAGTGGATACGAAAACAATTCCAATTCAGCCGAAATCCTTGGCCACGATTTGTTCCATGCAACGCTCGGCAAGGGCGGCAATGGTCAAGGCGGGATTCGTGGCCGCGGTGCATCCTGGTATGAGCGCGGCATCGACCACATAAAGCCCTTGGTAACCCTGTACTCGCCCGTACATGTCGCATGCTTTGCCCAATACCACCCCACCGCAGGGATGCGCCGTAACCCCAGCGCCGGCTTGGGTTTTGTCGTGAGCGACGCTTTGGTTGCTCGGTTCCGGGAAGCCATTGATCGGGCAGAAGTAATGGCCGCTGAAATTCAGACTGCCCTTGACCGGCATTTCATAGGGATTGTTGTCATCTAGCAAGGCGTAGGTCAGATTGACCGCTTCCAGCATTTTTTGATTGCCGGGCGAATCCAGACGGAAGGTCAGGCGTGCCCGATCGGTGTCGGGGTCGTAGCGGAAAGCGCCCAGATCGGCGGGTAGCGTCATACCCAGGGTCGTCAAGGTACCCTCGGGTGCATCCCATTCCGGAAACACGATGATCGCCTGCGGCAGAATCGGATTATCGTGATGCTCGATGATGATCGAGGCAGGTCCCCCCTGTCCCCCGTTGGTGCGCGCGGACACTTTGCGAGTGGCGAAAGTGTCGCCGTTATTGCCCCAGAACTGACCCACATAGTCGTTTAATGCCGGCAGTTTGCCGGTGGCCTTGGCGCGTACCAGCATCTTCGAAGTGCCCATGGACCCGGCCGCCAGGAACAGCTTGCTCGTCACGAAGGTCTTGGTTTCTTGTACTTCGCCCTGCTCGTTGATGCGATCGCAAGTGATCCGATACCGATTCTTGCCTTCCTCGGCGATCTCGGTCACCTGATGCAGGGCAAGAATCTCGACATAGCCAGTTTCCTGGGCCAGGGATAGATAATTGTGATCCAGGCTGCGTTTGACACCGCTGTTGATGCCATACCAGATTTCGCCAGCGATGGCCGCCGGTTTTTTTTCGCCTTGCAGTTCCTGACGAACCACATCCCAGTCCGAACCCAAGTCGGCGCGGCGGACCTTCATGTCGGCCAAGGATGCCTGTTCCGCCATGATTCGAGTCGACAAATAATAGTCGGATGTCAACACATCGCCTGGAATGGGCGAAGGCTTGATCACGCTACGTACCCGAGGGTAATAAACGGCATCCATTTCATCGTAAGGGATTTCTGGCGGGAAAACCCGATTCCAATTGGCGCGGCTCGGTTGGTAGAGCACCGTGTTGTAGACCAGCGAACCGCCACCGACACCCGCCGCGCACCATACGGTAATGCCATCCTCGATATGACGTTCCAAGAGACCGACATATTTATTGATCGGCTTGGGCTCGAACATTACCGTTTCATCACTGAGCCAGGCGGCTCGTCCATCCGGTTCCCGGTAAGTACAGAACGTATCCTGTCGGTCGGTAATCGGCCACCATTTACCACGTTCCAGGACTAGCGTTTTTATCCCTTTTTCGGCAAGCCGGTAAGCAGCAATGGAACCACCGAATCCGCTGCCGATGACAATCGCATCGTAGTGTTCTTCAGCCATTGATTATTCTCCTCACCTCGATGTTTATTGCGGTGTGCTGGGGTTAAGGCGCTCTTTTCCCAGTTCTGGTTTCAGACTGGATAAAGCAAGGCAATTCCACCCACGCATTTCTAGGTTTTGATCAGTTTCAGAAGTTCTGGGCTGGCAAAGACATCGCGATAGAAGGTGAGTTGTTCGCTCTTGAAATGACAGCCACCACGATGTCCACGCCGTACCCAGCAAACGCTGCCTTTCGCAATCGTCTCATGGGTGGTATCGTCCATGCAGGCCCACTCGAAATGCACGAATTCGCTGTGAAACATCGCGATCGGCCAAGTCATGGTGACGCCCGGCTGAGCGATCAATGCCCACCAGTGTTTTTCTCGTACTTTCTGTTCGCTAACTCCGTAATAAGGACCATCTTGGCAGAAATAAACGAGATCGTCACGATACTCGGCAGCCAGAATGTCACCGCGCTCTTGACGTAGCGCTTCGCAATGAGTCGGCCACCAATCTTTGTTTTCCTGCTCGATCTGCTCGGCTGGGTAATGAGCGTCTATCGCCGGCAATGTCGCTTCCTTCATCGCGGCAAAACGCAACCCATCATCGATCAACTGTGATCGAAGTGGCTCGGAAATGAGGTCCGGCTTGGAATAGTCCGCACTCAATCCTTCATAATAATTTCGTTTTGCCATGCTCGGTCTTCCTCTACATGAGTTGAGATCGGTTTCCGCTGAAACGCGGAGCAGAAGGGATCACGATAGCTTACTTGGAAATCAATACCACGACGCTACGCCCGTTTACCGAATATCGGTCAGTGGTAATCTCGGATTCCTGACCTAGTGTCATGATGTCGTCCGGGGATTCCAAACTGGTATCGATAACCCGATACCATTGACGCCCTGAAACGGGCGGGATGGCAAAACTTAGTGGCTCCCAATACATATTCATCATGAGATGAATATCCGCTTCGTCACCCATCCCGCCGGAAGTGGCTGCCAAGGCACGGGCATCGGGATCGTCCCAATTCGGTTCGTTCAGTTCGCAGCCATGCCAAGTGATATCGGCAAGTCCACGTTCGTTGACGATTCCCGTGAAATAGCGGGAACGGTGCGCCGTATCATGGCGCAGCCTAAAGGCGATCAGTTCTTTCCAGAACCGAAACAAGTTCTTGTGCTTATCGGCCAGATTCCAGTCGAACCAACTGATTTCGTTATCCTGGCAATAGGCGTTGTTGTTGCCTTTCTGGGTACGCCGCACTTCGTCGCCCATGACCATCATCGGGACGCCCTGGGACAGCATCAGCAGGGCCGCGAAGTTTTTGATTTGCCGGTTGCGCAGGGCCTCGATGCCGGCGTCGTCCGTGTCGCCCTCCACTCCGCAATTCCAACTCAGATTCTCATTGATGCCGTCGTTGTTATGTTCGCCGTTTGCCCAGTTGTGCTTATCGTTGTAGGCGACAAGATCATTCAGGGTAAAGCCATCGTGAGCGACCAGAAAGTTGACGCTGTTGACCGGCAAGTGACCGCGCCATTGATACAAGTCGGCACTGCCCGACAGACGTGAGGCGACGGCGCCGATGATGCCGGGATCGCCCTTGACGAAGCGGCGAATGTCGTCGCGGTAACGGCCATTCCATTCACCCCAGCGATAGCCGGGAAAATGACCGATCTGATACAGTCCGGCGGCATCCCAAGCCTCGGCAATGACTTTGGCGTCAATCAGGTCTTCATCCAGTTCGATCTGCCATAACACGGGCGGATACTGCATCGGTGCCCCATCCTCGCCGCGGGATAGCACCGAGGCTTCGTCGAAACGGAAACCATCCACATGCATTTCCTTGACCCAGTACTTCAGGCATTCGACAATGAACTTTTCCCCTATGGGATGATTGCAGTTGAAGGTATTACCGCAACCGGTATAGTCGTAGTAGTAGCGTCGATCCAGCGGTGACAGATAGTAATAATTGCTGTTGTCGATGCCCTTGAAGGAAAACACCGGCCCTTGGTGATTACCTTCGTCGGTGTGATTGAACACCACATCGAGAATGACCTCGATACCGGCTTTGTGGAGTGCCTTGACCATATCGCGGAATTCTCGTACATGGTGACCGGCTTCCGGGCTGATGCAATAACTCGGGTGTGGGGCAAAATAGCTCATGGTGCTATAGCCCCAGTAGTTGCTGAGCGATTGACCTTCGAATTCCCTGGTTTCGGTATCGTCGAATTCGAAAACCGGCAACAGTTCGACCGCCGTGACGCCAAGTTCCTTTAGATAGGGGATTTTCTCGATAATGGCGGAAAAAGTACCTGGATGCTTGACTCCAGCGGTGGCCGAGCGAGTAAAGCCACCAACGTGCAACTCGTATATGACTGTCTGATTCAGCGGACGTTTGAGTGGTTGATCGCCTTCCCAGTCGTAATCCTTGGTATCGATAACCACGCTGCGCAACGAGGTGGTCAGATTATCGCCCGGCAAGCAAGCATCGCCGCGCTTCCATAGTGCTTTATTATTCCCTCTTGAGTACGGTTCGATCAGTACTTTTTCTCGATCGAAGCGATGTCCGGCACCTGGATCATTCGGACCATCGACGCGCAAGGCGTAATGAATGCCCGCCTTGGCGTTCTTGATGAAAACATGCCAGAAATGAAAAGTTTTGTTGACGATCGGATCGAATACCACGGTTTGAAAGGGTTTGAGATCGTCGTGATTCTCGAATAGTAGTAATTCAACGCCGGTTGCATGTTCCGAGAACAAGGAGAGATTGACGCCATTCTCTACAATGGTTGTTCCCAAGGGATGGGGCGATCCTGGCTCGACCGTAAAGGATTTTCCAGCGGGCTTGCCGGTTGATCTAGGCATTCGGATATACTCCCCTAAAATTTGTGGATAAATTTTGGTACCCAGTCAGTTGGATGGAACTTCAATTCCGTTTTCAGTCACTATCCGAATCCAGGCACGGCGTTGACAAGAAAGGGTGGTATCCAGAAAAACCAGGATCGTTCCCATGGATTATCCGATTTTCGGCAGTATGAATGTTAGTCAGCTCAATGCATGATGTGACCACCTATTCTTATCTGGATGAACCGGTCCGAAGTGTCTGGAATCCATGAAGCTGTATTGAGCCTAGCGCTTATCATCATTACGTCAAGGGTGGCTGAAAAACCATGCCTCGCGCGGCATGCACGGAACCATGGATGGTTTCGCCGAAACTTGTCGCACTGCCTTTCATTTCAGTTTCATCCTCAACGATACCGTCCAATTCGCTAGCTATCGGTAGGGTTTGAAGTATCCATACTTTCAACATAGCTATTGAATGACACATCAAAAGTTCTCCGTGAGAGGGTCCGGCCTTCAGTTTGAAGTATCCATACTTTCAACATAGCTATTAAATGACACACCGAAGGTTCGGCTTGTTTCTCGTCGTAAACCACCACGTTTCCAAGAGAGCGATCAACCCAGTTTGGCCAACATGGCTACCCACGCCTGGCCCAGACTCAGGCCGCCGTCGTTGGGCGGCGCTTGTCGGGCGGTCGATACCCGCCAGCCGGCCGTTTCCAGCCGCGTCTGGAGTTGCGTGCTCAGCAAGCGGTTGAGGAAACAGCCGCCGCCCAGCGCCACCTCCTGTTGCAAACCGGTTCGGTCGCGTGCCCAGCGCAGCCATTCGCTCAGCGCCAGCGCCAAGGTGGCATGGAAGCAGGCCGCGCCCTGACCTGGTTCCATCCCTTCGGCCAGAGTGGCCAGCAACGGCAGCGGATCCAGTACCCCGTCGTCATGCAGGACGAAACCTTCCGCCAGCGGCCGCTCCAGGCCATGGCGATGCGCCAGTGCCTCCAGTTCCATCGCCGCCTGTCCCTCGTGGTCGTTGGTTTCCCGCACGCCCAGCAGGGCGGCGGCGGCGTCGAACAGGCGGCCGGCGCTGCTGGTTTCGGGGGTATTGATGCGCCGTTCCAGCATGTGCTGGATGACCATTGCCCTGGCGCCGAAGCGGCGGTCGAGCTCCGCATTCCGACCGAGCAGATGCAGCACCGCCACCGCCAGTCGCCACGGTTCGCGGGCGGCCCGGTCGCCGCCGGGCAGGGGTAGCGGTCGCAGATGGCCGAGCCGCTCGAAATGCGCCCCGTCCACCCATAGCAATTCTCCACCCCAGATGCCGCCGTCCGTACCCAGGCCCACGCCGTCCAGCGCCAGCCCCAGCACCGGTTCCCGCAGACCATGTTCGGCCGCGATCGCCGCGATATGGGCGTGATGGTGCTGCACGGCGATACAGGGCAGATTCCGTTCCGCCGCATACGCCGCCGCTAGCCGACTGCTGGGGAAATCCGGATGCAGGTCACGGGCGACCCGCTCCGGCGCGATTCGCAGGATGTCCTGCAAATGGGCCATGGCTTCTTCCAGAGCCCGGCAGGTGGCGGCGTTGTCGAGGCTGCCGATGTGAGGGGAGAGATAGGCCCGGTCGTCGCGGGTCAGGCACAGGGTATTCTTGAGATAGCCGCCCAGCGCCAGCGTCGAAGGACCGGCCCGGGGCAGACGGATGGCTTGGGGAGTGTGGCCGCGGGCGCGGCGAATGAAGATATGGCCAGTCACCACGCTGTCCTCGCAGCGGGCCAGAATCGCCCGGTTGTGGGTGACGAAACCGTCGGCGATGCCTTGCAGCCGCCGCGTGGCCTCGTCGTCGTCGATCACCAAGGGTTCGCCGCCGGGGTTGGCGCTGGTCATGACCAGCAGCAGCGGTTGCGGTTGCGTCAACCAGGCCGTTCCGGCGGACCGGCCGGCTGCTTGGTGGAACAATAGATAATGCAGGGGCGTGTAGGGCAGCATGACGCCCAGGTGCGCCAAACCCGGCGCGATGCCGGGCAAGCTCCGGTCGCTATCCGGGCCTTGGCGCAACAGCACGATGGGTCGTTGCGGCGATGTCAACCGCCGCCAGTCCGTCTCATCGCCTTCCACCCAGCGCGCCAGCGAGGCAAGGTTGGCGGCCATGACCGCAAACGGCTTGGCGTCGCGCTGCTTGCGCTGACGCAGGCGGGCCACGGTGGCGGCGTTTTGGGCGTCGCAGACCAGATGAAAACCACCCAATCCCTTGATGGCCAGAATCTCGCCGGCAAGCAGCCGTTCCAGCGCGGCGGCGATGACATCGTCCACGTCGACCGGCACGCCGGTGGCGTCGCGCAAGCTCAGGCGGGGACCGCAGACCGGACAGGCGTTGGGCTGGGCGTGAAAGCGGCGGTCACTGGGGTCGTGGTATTCCCGCGCGCAGACTCGACACAGGACGAAACCGGCCATGCTGGTGTTGGGACGGTCGTAGGGTAGGGCGGCGGTGATGGTGTAGCGGGGACCGCAGTTGGTGCAGTTGACGAAGGGATAGCGGTAACGGCGGTCGCCGGGATCGAACAGTTCCGCCAGACAATCATCGCAAACCGCCGTGTCCGGCGTGATGTCGGCGCTGACCGCGCCGGCGCCGCTGGCGGCGATAACGAAAGCGGGTTCCAGTTGATGCGGCGTCAATTCGCTGATGCCGAGCGCATCGATGCGGGCCAAAGGCGGCGGTTGACGCAGGGCATGGAGAAAGTCGTCCAACGCGGCGGGGGCGCCCTGAATCTCGATGGTCACGCCCGCGCCGTCGTTGCGGACAAAGCCGCTCAGCCGGCGCGCCACCGCCAAGCGGTATACAAATGGGCGGAATCCCACGCCCTGCACCTGACCGCTGATCTGAATGGCGCGGCGTTGCGGTGCGGTCATGCGGCACCTCCGCCGGCGGTGGCGGACGATGGTTCGGGTTTCGGATCAGGCGGCGTTTTCGGTCAGGCGCGCCCGCGCCGCGGCAAGCTCCGCTTCCAAGCGACTGACCTGCCGCGCCAGCGCCGACCGTTGGCCCTGCCGCAGCCAGTCCAGCCAAGCGTCCATGCCTTCGCCGGTGCGGGCGGACAGTTGCAGAATTCGAATGTCGGGGTTGACCCGCCGTGCGTAGTCCAGACAGCGGGCCACGTCGAAATCCAGATGGGGCAGCAGGTCGGTCTTGTTGAGCAGCATCAAGCCAGCGGCGGCGAACATGTTCGGGTATTTCAGCGGCTTGTCCTCGCCCTCGGTCACCGACAGCACCACGACCTTGCAGGTTTCGCCCAGATCGAAATCCGCCGGGCAGACCAGGTTGCCGACGTTTTCGATGAACAGCAGGCCATGTTCCGGCAGCGGCAGCCGTTCCAGGGCGTGACCGATACCGTGCGCGTCCAGGTGGCAACCCTTGCCGGTGTTGATCTGCACCGCTGGCGCGCCGGCGGCGCGGATGCGTTCGGCGTCGTTGGCGGTTTGCTGGTCGCCACCGATCACCGCGACCGGAAATTCGGCGCGCAGGGTCTGAACCGTCCGAGCCAGCAGC
>JAGRHI010000034.1:0-3799 GCA_020445045.1 Candidatus Competibacteraceae bacterium | reverse complement strand
CCGGGGCTGGAGACCAGGTTCAAGACCAAGATGCCCCGTTCCGTGAACAGACGCCGGTTGCCGGTGGCGAATTCGGCGTTCTTCGCCAGAATGTCCTGTTCCAGGGTGAGCCGCCGGCCTTCGGGCGCATGATCGTGAACGTGGGGATGCTCGTGCGCGTGGTCATGCGCATGGTCATGCGCATGGTCATGCGCGTGGATGGTCAATTCGTTTTCGCCGCAACCGCAGGTGCTGCACATTTACTCGACCTCCAATTCCTTGATCCGCATTTCGTTGCCGCCCGTCAGTCGCCATTGATAGCTGCCGCAAAGCGGACATGGATCGAACAGTTGATTGACCTCCACTGTTTGCGCGCAGTCCAGGCACCAGGCGCGACCCGGCAGGGTGAGAATGTCCAGTTCCGCCGTCGCCGCGACCGTGTTTTCCCGCGCGACCTTGAAGGCGAAACGCAAGGCATCCAGTTCGACATTGGCCAGCGCGCCGATTTCCAGCCACACCCGCCGCACCCGGCTAAATCCCTGCCGGTGCGTTTGGTCGGTAAGGGTTTCGATGATGCTTTCGCACAGCGAAAGTTCATGCATGGCCGGTGTGCCGGGTTATCCTGGTCCACCTCCGCGCGGGCGGGACAGACCGGGGGGAGAGGTGGTTTAAGCCGCCAGCAACAGCATGCCGCTGGCCGCGATCGCCGCACCACCGACCCGCACCAGGCGCGCCGGAACGCCTCGACCCGCCGCCAACGCAATGCCGATACCGAGGGCATGCAGCGTCGCGGTGGCGAGCATGAAGCCCAAGCCGTACCACAACGCGCTGGATTCCGCCGCCATTTCCGCGCCGTGGGCGTAGCCGTGGAACAGGGCGAACAACCCGACCAGCGCCACGCTGACCGCAAGAGGTAGCCGCAAGGCCAGCGCCACCAGCACGCCGAGTACTACCACGGAGCCGGCGATCCCCAGTTCCACCAGGGGTAGCGGTACGCCCAGCAAACCGAGCGCTCCACCCGCCGCCATGGTCAGCACGAAGGTCAGTGGGACCAACCACAGGGCGCGGCCGCCCAGTTGCGCCGCCCACAATCCGACCGTCACCATCGCCAGAATGTGATCCAGACCGCTGAACGGATGTGCTGCTCCGGTGAAGAGATCCATGTGCGGCAATCCCGATGCATGGGCATGGACGGCGCCGCTCGCCACCAGCAATGACAACGCCACCCACCCACGTTTATCCAACAGTATTTGCATGCGCGCTCCCCTAACGATGATAAATCATGAAATAGCCAACAGCTCATTCAAGTGTTGTAACAAGCGTTCCCGGGTCAAAGATAAGAGACCATTGGTCGGCGGTTTATGCCGGATGGCCCTTTGTGCGATGGCGGGCCGGGCGATTCGGACGACTCAGTCCTTCAGCGTGGCCAGAAAGGCGATGATTTTGGCGCGCTCCTGGGGTTCCAGACCGGAGATCGTTTTGTTGGTGCCGGGCAGAAATTGACTGGGGTTGGCAAGGTACCGGTCCAAGTCCTGCTCGGTCCATGCCCCACCGGCCGTCGCCAGTGCATGGGAATAGCCAAAACCCTTGGAGCCCCCTTTCGGCGCGCCGACGATGCCCCAGAGATTGGGGCCGATCCGATAGGAGTCACCTTTTTCCAGGTTATGACAGACCACGCATTGCCCGGCGGGTCCGTTCCAACCCATCGGCTTGTTGGCGTACTGATAGCTTTCCTTGGCCAATGCTCCCGGAAACAAGGAGAAGAGACCGTCGCTGGGGTCGATCACCCATAACGATCCGCCTAGAACCAGCAGGGCGAGAGCGATTGCCAGCAAGGGTTGCTTCGGGACTCTTGACATCTCTGTTCTCCTTACAGCCATTCCTGAACTATAGTTCAATTTGATTACAGTCATGAGTTTCAGCGACATCCCTGAGGGCGGGACCGGATGAAGCCGCGGCGCGTCATTACCAATATAGTGGAAGGAGGGTGCGAAGGTGGAACGACGCAAGATCATGCCTGGCGTCAACTGTTTTGAGTGCTTGCCGCGCCAGCACAACGAGTGGAGTACCTTGACAGATGAAGAACTCAAGCTGCTGACGCAAGCGAAGAAGTGCCGAAAATATCATGCCGGCGAGTCGATCTTCGCGATCGGCGAACCCAGCCACGGCATTTATTGCATCGTTTCGGGTGGGGCCGCTGTTCGCAAGATCGACGCGGCCGGCAACTCGATTCTGCTCCACCTCGTTTATCCCGGTGGTACTTTGGGCTATCGCGGCGTATTGCTCGACGAGGAACGCCGCTCCAGCGCCGAGGCGCTGGGGCCGAGCAAAATTTGTTTCATCGACAGGCACACCGTCCAGACCTTGCTGGAAAGAAACCCGACCTTGGGCCAGCAGTTCCTCCGCCGGGTGGTGACCGATGTGGACGACGCGCACGACAAGCTGGTACGGAACGCGACGCTTTCCAACCGCACCAAGTTTGTCCACCTGCTGCTGGCGTTGATGAACCGCCACGGCCGGACCGCCACCGACGGTAGCCGGGTGATGGAGTTGCCGTTGTCGCGGCGCGACCTGGCTTCCATGATCGGTGCCCGGCATGAGACCCTGTCCCGAATCATCGGTCGGCTGGAGGAGGACGGCGTGGCCCGGTTTTCCGGGCGTACCGTTTGCGTGACGCATCCGCATTCTTTAATTGATGAAATCAGGCCGACGTTGCTGAGTTAGCAAATCGAATGCATCGCTCCTTGGGTCAATATGTTGTGACCGTGCTATCTAGGCCGAAAGCTTTTTGGTGCCCCTGGCGGCGGCGGCGGTGGCGAACCGAAATTTTGACCGAGTGCTTTGTGCGTAAGCGTTATGGCGACCAGAGTTGGCGCGGTGTACGTGGCTTTCTTACTGATTGTTTTGATCCACTTGCGGCGTGCGGGATTAACCGGTTCCTGCTCAGTAGACGGTGAGGGTTGCTCAGGATTAGACGGGACAACAGGATCGTCATGATGGGAATTCATTGCAATCTCCCTGTGGTTTTGGGTATCGGTTTGTTTGATCATGAAGCGGTTCCGACGATACGAACAGCAGCGACCGCCTCGGAAAGTATGTCGTATATCAACCTATAGGCCGGTAGGCGGTTCAGCCAATCGATGAGCACGCCGATATCATGGGCGGTCAGGGGCAGACGCCACCGGACATTTGCGGCGATCAGCAGCTGCAAGGCTGCGCTGGCGGTGAGCGATTCAAGAGTGGTGGAATGACCGGGTTGGTAAGCGGGAAAAATCAGGCCGCGAATCGGCCAGGCGCGATCCGGCGACGGCTGTGGGGGTGGTAGGTAGCGAACCGGTTGATCCCAGCGTTGCAACACTGGCCACGTATCAAGGTTGAGGTAATAAGGCTTCAGTACCGGCCAACTACCGGCTTTCAGGCATAGTGGTCCCGGCAAGGGCCAAGTGCGGGGTGGTTCATCCCGACTGAGTAGAATCATGTCATCGCCCAGATAGTCCCAACCCTCCGCTAGCAACGCAGCCGTCAACGTGGTTTTTCCACTGCCGCCAGGCGCGGCCATGATCAGGCATGAATCACCGTCGGCGACGGCGGCGGCGTGCAGCACAGCCAGCGCGAGCGTACCGCTGCAGGGATAGGCCAAGAGATGGTAGAGAAGGTGAGTGATGCTATCGTCCTGGCGGAGGTTACATGCCAACACGCACCCGTCCTGGCCTAACAGATACCCGAAGCCGCAGGGATCAGGAGCCAAGTCGAAGACCGTGTCTGCCGGCGTGGTCGGAGCAACGGTCAGGTGCTGGAGTAGCGGGAGCAGGATCTGGCT
>JAGRHI010000280.1:11155-12643 GCA_020445045.1 Candidatus Competibacteraceae bacterium | reverse complement strand
TGGCGCTGATCGGCGGGCAGTTCGGTCACTATCAGGCCGAGCCGGTTGCGGGCCGGCGGTTCGGCGATGGCCTGTTGCAACTTGGTTTCCTCGGGCAGTTCCTGGAGTTGGACCGTCAGGGTCTGTTCCTTGCCGTTGCGGATCACGATTAGCGGCACCTTGTTGCCGGGTCGGGTGCGGCCGACCATCAGCGGCAGTTCGCTGGAGTGGCGAACCGGTTGGCCGTTGAAGGCGACGATGATGTCGCCGGCCTTGACGCCGGCCGCCAGCGCCGGACCGTCGTCCATCACCTGACCGACCAGGGCGCCGCGTGGTTTGTCGAGCCCGAAGGACTGGGCCAGCTCCGGCGTGACTTCCTGAATCAGCACGCCCAGCCAGCCGCGAGCGACCTTGCCGCCGGTCTTGAGTTGTTCCACCACGTCCACCGCCACA
Organism: Candidatus Competibacteraceae bacterium; assembly: GCA_020445045.1. GTDB lineage: Bacteria > Pseudomonadota > Gammaproteobacteria > Competibacterales > Competibacteraceae > Competibacter. The sequence continues at coordinate 12,211 of JAGRHI010000280.1, read as the reverse complement.
TCGATCGGTACGGCGAAGGAGAGCCCTTGATAGCCACCGGAGCGACTGTAGATCTGCGAGTTGACGCCGATGACCTCGCCATCGAGGTTGAAGAGTGGGCCGCCGGAGTTGCCCGGATTGATGGCGGCGTCGGTCTGAATGAAGGGGACGTAATTGTCGCTGGGCAGGTTGCGGCCCAGGGCGCTGATGATGCCCTGAGTGGCGCTGCGCTCGAAGCCGAAGGGCGAGCCGATGGCCAGCACCCACTGCCCGACCTTGACCTTGCCGATGTCGCCGAGCTTGACGGTCGGCAGGGGCGTGTCGGCCTTGACCTTGAGCAGGGCGATGTCGCTGCGGATGTCCTTGCCGACCACCTCGGCGGGCAGCTCGGTGCGGTCGGACAAGCCGACGATGATGCTATCCATGTCCTCGACGACGTGAGCGTTGGTGACCACGTAACCATCCGCCGAGAGAATGAAGCCGGAGCCGACCGAAGAGCGTGGCTGCGGGCTCAGCTCGGGCATCTGATCGAAGAATTTCTTGAAGTAGTCGAAGAACGGGCTGTTCTCGGGAATTGACGGATGGCCGTGCCAGGGTCGATCTTTTGCCTTGGGTTCCGATTTGGTGTTGATGCTGACCACCGCCGGGCTATAGCGTTCGACCAGGGTGACGAAATCGGGATAGTCCGCCGCGCTGGCGGCCGTGCTCCACAGCAGGGTGAAGACAGTGACCAGCCAGAACGGTTGCCTGAAGCGTTGCATGGAATGATTCTCCTGAAATGAGAGGGATCGGTTTGACGAGTGGTGAGGCGACGGAGGCTGGAAAACCATCCGATTCGTCGGGATTGACCGTCAGTTGTCCGCTTGGTTCGGGCGCGCGGTTCGGTCGGGTCGTCGTTGTATGAGCCTGCCGCGCTTGTGAATAGGGTGGGCCTGGAACGGGCCGTGGCGCAACCGAACGCCGTGGCGGAGGGTCTGATCCAAAGTCCGGGCGCTGGCCGCTGGCCCGCGTCTCTCTAATCGGAGTATCGTAAAGGAGATCTAGCGTCATGGCGCAAACCGCTTCCACCATGCTGCC
>JAGRHI010000280.1:1516-11118 GCA_020445045.1 Candidatus Competibacteraceae bacterium | reverse complement strand
CCCGAGCCGATGACCGGAAAAACGGTATCCCTCGGCGATTTTCAGGACGCCCCGGCCTTGCTGGTCATGGTGATCTGCAATCATTGTCCGTTCGTCAAACACATTCGCCAGGGGTTGATCCAATTCGCCCGCGACTATCGCTCGAAAGGCGTGGCCATCGTGGCGATCAGCGCCAACGACGCAGCCAATTACCCCGACGACAGCCCGGCGAAAATGGCTGGGGAAGCCAAGACCTTCGGCTATCCCTTTCCCTACCTTTACGATGAGAACCAAGCAGTGGCGAAGGCGTATCATGCCGCTTGCACACCGGACTTCTTCCTGTTCGACGCCACTCGCAAATTGGCGTATCGCGGCCAGTTCGATGGCAGCCGGCCAGGCAACGAGGTCCCGGTGACCGGGAGCGACTTACGGGCGGCGGCGGATGCGTTGCTGGCCGGACAACCGGTTCCGTCCGCGCAGCGGCCCAGCATCGGTTGCAACATCAAGTGGAAGGCCGGCAACGAACCGGACTATGACCGTTGACCCGTGAGTGAGGGCGCGATTCAACGTTCGATGTTGTAGATCAGGTCGGCTCCATAGCCGAGAGTGCTGCTGTCGGATTCGAACATGAGGTGCTTGGTCAGTCGGTACTTGATGTAGATGGTGTTGACGGCATCGATCAAACCGACCCCGTACCCGACATACAGATCCGGGGTCAGATATTTGCCGAGCGTCAGCGACGTGCCTTCCTCATCGGTTCCATTTTTTCCATTTTTCCCATTGGTTCCAGTATTGAGCTGCACGGTGTCCAGTCCAACCGTGCCGCCCAGACTCTTGGCGAGCGCGTCGCCGCCAAAACCCAGGGCGCTGGCGGCTTTGAACAACATCGCCGATTCGCCGCCGCCTCCTTGGGGCGCCCGGCCCAAAACCAGGTAAGACAGAATGTCGCTTTGGGGCATCGACGGATCGGAAAATAGAGTCAATCGCGGTTTCTTCAGCGTACCTTGGACTTGGGCGCCGACCGTGGTGTCGTCGCCGACATTGCTGCTGAACTCGCGCGCCACCCGTATATCCAGGCCAGGGTTGTCGAGTGGGCTGTTGCTGAACAACACCCGCCCTCGCTGAATATTGATCTCGGTACCGTAGATCTTGTACGTGCCGGCGACGATTTCGACACTGCCGCTGCCACGCGGCGCGAGTTCCGGCGTTTGTATCACGAGCAGGTTACCCCTGAGCTTGCCCTGGAAGGCCGGCGTGACTACTTGTACGTCGTCGCCCAGGATGACGCGCACTCGGGCATAAATGGCCGGTCCCTTGGCCTGGGGGTTGGCCTTGCCATCGTGGTCGTTGACGATCACCACGTCTTCGGAAGACGCGACTGGACTCGGGCCATCGCCGCCCACGCCGCCGGGGTTCAAATACGCCCGCGGGATAGTGACTTGCCCATCGACGCGCACCAGTTCCCGAGTGACTTCCAGCTTCAGATCCGGGCTGAGCCGGATGCGGATATCCGAAGTGTCGAAGGCTTGAAAATCCTGACCCGTGATGTTCAGGCGTAGTTGCGGTTTCAGTGGGTCCACTTCGCCGCTCAGTTGCAGTTGGCCGGGTTTGGATCGCAGCGAGCCGCTCAGTTGCAGCGGCCCCTGGCCGCTGCTGGTGGCGGCGAACCGCACATTTTCCAATTTGATACCGGCCGCCGGGATCGCCGCGCCGCCGTTTTCCAGGCGGATCGCCCCGCGCAGCGCCAGCTTGGGAATCACGCCGGTCACGTTGACATCCGCCCGCAGTTGACCGGTGACTTCCTGCGCTTGTGGCGCGAACAGCGAGATCAGACTCAGATCGGTGATGGCGGCGACGATTTTGCCATCCACGCGCGCGGCGCCGAAGGGATCGCGCACTTGAGTGTCGGCCTGCAACTGGCCGGTCCGCGCTAAATCGAGTTTGAGCTGTCCGGTCGCGGCGCGCCCGTCGGTTTGGGCGCGCAGCGTGCCACCCTTGAGGGTGAAGCGCAGCGTATGGCCGTCCGCCACCATTTGCAGGGTGCCGGGAGCGATGTCGAGATTGAGCTTGCCTTGCAGCACGCCGTTGGGTCCACCATTCGCCTCGGCCTGGGCGTCGATGCGGGTCGTCAGCTTCATGCCGGGCGGCAGGAACTGCTTGAAACGTTCCGGCCGCAGTTCTTGGAGCCGTGCGCGGCCGTCGAAACCGCGCGCGCCGTTCCATTGACCCTGCAAGCAAAGCCGGCTCGGGGCGCTGGCCAGACAGGCGTTGTCGAGACTGGCTTTTTCGGCCGAAGCCTGCACGGCGACCGCTTTTTCCAGATTCCAGTTACCGGCGAGGGTGTCCTTGGCCATCAGTTGGGTGATGTGGCCCCGCCACGTTAGCGCCGGCAATTGCAGCTTGCCGGCCAGCGCCAGCGCGAAGCGGCCCGGATCGCCGCTCAGTTCGGCCTTGAGTTGGTGCGCGTCCGGTGTGCCACCGCCGTCCAGGGTCACGGATTTCCAGTGCTGGCCACCCAGCACCAGCCCTTCGCCGCTCAGTTTCAGCCGAGAGCGGTCGCCGCCACTCACATCGACGTCGGCTTCGCCTTGCAAGCGCTGGATTTGGGTATCGCCCTGGCGCAGGTTGCGTACCGTGAAGTTGGCCACCACTTGCGGGCGATCGCGGGAACCGCTAAGGGTACCGGTGCTGGCCACGGCGCCACTCAGGCCGGGAACCAGCGATTTCAACTCGGGCGCATTCAGGGTCCAGCGCAAATCCCAGCGTTTCGCCAGCGCGCCTTCCGCCTCCAACCGGGCCGGACCGGCATTCAAACGCAGGGTCTTGATGGTCAGATCCTGATCCAGCACGCTGACATCGGCGTTGCCGTGCAGCGTCTGGCCGCTCAAGGTGCCGGTCAGTTCTTCCAGCAATACGTTGGCGCGCAGCTTGCCGGCGTCTAGCCCACCATCGCTTTTGAGCCGCAGATTCAGCTTGCCGGGCACCTCCTTCCATTGCGCGCCGGGATTCAGGCCAGCACCGGCCAGTGTCGCTTTCCAACTCACGGCGGGCGCCCAGCTGGCATCGACGGTGCCTTCAAGGGTGCCCTCCAGCGTCTGACCGCTCCATTGGACCGCTCGCACCGCTTGCTCGGAGCCCTGACCGTTCAGGGTCCAGTGGCCTTTGGGAATCTCCGGGCCTTGCAGTTCGGCGGCGAGTTGGAAGCGGTAATCCTTGGGTGTGCCCTCGGCGGCGAACTCGCCGCTGGCGCTTTCCACTTGCGCGGGGCCGGTCAACGGCCAAGCCAGCGACCGCCATTGTCCGCTGGTCTTGAAGCGCAATTTGGCCAATTGCAGCTCGCCCTTGGCGTCCAGCGCCAGTGGCCGGTCGGCGGCGGCCAGTTTCAATTCGTTCAGCCGTACCGCCTTGTCGTCGCCGGCTGCGGTAAAACGCAGGGTGGCGGGGCCGAGTTCCGGCACGGTGGCCTTGATGTCGCCCTGACCCTCGAAGCGGGCCAGCACGCCTTGCGCGGTGAGCTGGGCGGTCAGCGGTTTGCCGGCCAGATCGGGGACGAAGGGTTTCAGGTCGGCCACCTCCAGCTTGACCTGGGCCGACCAGGCGGGTTCCTTGGTCAGCGCCTGGCGAACGTCGCCGCGCAGTTCCAGCGCCGCCGCGCCGGCGATTTTTTGGGTCAGCTCCAGATGGTCGCGCAGCGTGCCGCGCAGTTCGCCTTCGCCCTGGAAATCGCCGTAATTCGGGACTGGGGCGCGCCAGTCGAGCCGGACGCGCAGCGGATAGCCGCCGGTGGGCGTGATCTGGCCGTCCAGCCGGACATCGGCCAGCGGTGAACGCAGGTCCAGCGTTTCGACCCGCAATGACTCGGCCTCGGTGTGGGCTTTCAGGGTCACGGTGTCGATCTGGATGGGTTCGGCGCCGGCGGGCCGGATCCGGAGGTCACGGCCTTGCAGGTCGGCGACGGTGAGCGCCAGCGGCGATTGGATGTCGGGCAGTTCGAGCGGTTGGTCCGAGGGCGGGGTATCCTCGCCGGGTGGCAGCTCCAGTTCCAGACCATCGACATGCAGGCGGGTAATGGTCAGCGCGGCGTCGAACAGATCGGCGGGCCGCCAGTCGAATTCACCGCTGGCCAGCGCGACCCGCAGGGGACCGTCTTGGTAATGTAGCCCTTCGATCCGCAGCGGCCCCAGTAGCCGGCCGCTGGCCTGATCGTAGCTGAGCTGACCGGGCAGTACCCGTTGCGCCAGCGTCAGCAAGCCGTTGAAGCCGGTCTCGGTGGAGACCGCGAAGCCGGCGACCAGCAGTCCCAGCAGCAGTAAGATCAGCGGCAGCGCCAGCAGCCAGTACAGGGCGCGGCGCAGCAGGCGGGTGGCGCTCATAGATCGGGTCCGACGCTGAAGGAAAAACGAAAGGTGCTGCCCGGTGGGCGGTCCAGGCCGGAGGCGAAATCCACCCGCAGCGGGCCAACCGGGGAGATCCAGCGCAGCCCGAGCCCGACGCCGGTTTTCAGATCGGGAGACGCGCCGTCGAAAGCGTCGCCGGTGTCGACGAAAGCAGCCACGCCCCAATCCCCCCAAATCCGGTGCTCGTATTCCAGGCTGGCCACCACCAGGTTCCGACCGCCGACCACGGTGCCGTCCGAGTCGGTGGGGCCGATGCTTTCGTAGGCATAGCCACGCACGCTGGCGTCGCCGCCGGCGAAGAAGCGTAGGGAGGTCGGCAGCTTATCGAAGTTATCGACCGCCGTGGCCCCGAGATTGCCGCGGACGAGCAGCCGGTTGCGATCGTTCAGGGCGTGAATCCAGCGCAGTTGCAACAGTCCTTGCAGGAAATTGGTGTCCGACAGCAGCGCGGTCGATGCGCCGCGCAGTCCGAAGCCGAACAGCAGGCCACGGCTAGGATAGGCGCGGTCGTCGGCGTTCACCCAGGTCCAGTTCAAGCCAGGAATCAGCAACAGCGATTGCTCGAGCGAGGGCCGGTTGCCGATGGTGTATTCTTCATACTGCAAGTTCAAAGTGTAGTTTTTCAACCACTTGCCATCTTGTTGCTGGTAACCACCACCGATTTGGTAGGTTGTGTAATCCTTGTCGTTGTAGTTTTGCCGGACGTAGCTGGCGGTGAGGGCATATTGGTCGGTGGTCGGATCGTTACCTGGAATCATGTACTTGAAACCAAGCAGCGATTTGATTTGGGAATATCCCAGTTCGGCTTCGTAATGATGGCCTTGCGGATTGAGCCAGCGCTGTTCGGCGCGCAGCTTGCCGCGGAAACCGGTGTCGGTGCCGTAACCCAGGCCGGCGCTGTATTTGCGTTTCTTGCCGGGGTCCAGTTCCACATTGACTGGCGCGATGTCGGTGCCGGTCTCGGGCGGTGCGTTGACTTCCACCCGGCTGAAATAATTGCTGTTGCCGAGGTCGCTTTGCAGCTTCAGCAGTTGGTTGACGTTGTAGGGGTCGCCGGGCTTGAAGCGAGGGTAGCGGGCCAGCAGTTCGGGCGACAGAAAATCCTGCTTGAAGGCGATGTTGCCGAAGCGGTAGCGCTGGCCGGTATCGTAGTGCAGGTGGATAGTCGCGCTGTAGGCTTGCAGGTCGACGCGGATGGAGCGCTCGGTGAAGCGGGCGTTGAAATAGCCACGTTCGGTCGCCAGCGACTCCATCGCGGACTTGATCTGTTCGTATTTGGGCTGGTCCAAGGTTTGACCCTGGGCCAGCGGTAGGTTGTCCAGCAGTTTTTGAAAGGCAGGGTCCCGCGCGCCTTCGCCCAGCACCTTGACGTCGATTTCCGCGATGCGCAGCGGCCGGCCTGGTTCGATCCGGTAGCGCGCCGCCCAACCTTCCGGCGTGCGGGTCAGGGACGACTCGATGGTGGGTTCGAAATAACCGAACGGCTCCAGCGCCTTGCGGATTTCGCGCTCGGCGTTGTTGTGCAGCCAGCGTAGGCGGACTTCGTCCGGCGCGGGTTTGTCGGCGAAACGGTTGAGTTCCAGATAAGCCAGCACATTGTCGCGTAACGGGCCGTCCACGCCTTCGACGGTCAGGGTCAGGGGGGCATTGGCGGTGGGCGGCGGCTCGGACTCCTGAGCGCTCAGCGAGTCGACCGCCAGCGTCAGGCAACAGAACAGAAACCAGGTCTGGAGGAGGGTCGAACCGGATTGAGGCATGATGAGCATTGGCTTGCTTGCGGTCGGTGGATGGCGCGGGCCGGGATCGGGGCAAGGCGAAACGGGGCCGGGTTTGCGCGGTCTGCCTGAAGGGTAGCGGGTATAATCCTTATCACAATTGACGGGACAGGAAAATGTTTGATGACGCCTTTTCCCCAAACGGGATGAAAGAGAGATCCGGGGTTTGCCATCCCGCGCTCGAATCCACGGTCGGCAACACCCCGCTGGTTCGGTTGCGGCGGTTGCCGGGAACCGCCAGCAGTCTCGTTCTGGGAAAACTGGAGGGCAACAATCCCGCCGGTTCGGTCAAGGACCGGCCGGCGCTGAGCATGATCCAGCGGGCCGAGACGCGCGGCGAGATCCGGCCCGGCGATGTGCTGATCGAGGCGACCAGCGGCAATACCGGTATCGCGTTGGCGATGATCGCGGCGGTGAAGGGCTACCGCTTGAAATTGATCATGCCGGAAAACCAAAGCGCCGAGCGGCGGGCGGCGATGCGGGCCTACGGCGCCGAACTGATTCTGGTGAGCAAGGAAGAAGGCATGGAGGGCGCTCGCGACCTGGCCGCGCGGCTGGAGCGGGAAGGGCAGGGGCGGGTGCTCGACCAGTTCGGCAACCCCGATAACCCGCTGGCGCACTACGAAACCACTGGTCCCGAAATCTGGCGCGACACCGGCGGTCGGGTCACCCACTTCGTCAGCGCCATGGGCACCACCGGCACCATCATGGGAGTGTCGCGCTATCTCAAGGAACGGAATCCCCAGGTGCGGGTCGTCGGCGTGCAGCCGACCGAGGGGTCCTGCATCGCCGGCATTCGTCGTTGGCCGCTGGAGTACCTGCCAAAGGTCTTCGACCCGGCGTGGGTGGATCGAACCCTGGATGTCGATCAGGCGGAAGCCGAGGAGATCACCCGCCGGCTGGCCCGCGAGGAAGGCATCTGCTGCGGGGTATCGGCGGGCGGGGCGGTGGCGGTGGCGCTGCGGCTGGCGCGGGAGGTCGAGAACGCGGTGATCGTCACCATCATCTGCGACCGCGGCGACCGTTATCTATCCACCGGGCTGTTTTCCGATTAAAAGGCCGAACCGTCCCGGTGCCTTGCGTTCCCGGTCCTGATCCAAGGCGGGGAACATTCCATTCATGTCGAGCACGATGGCCAAAAAATCCAAGATTCCAGCGGAACCGTTCGTGGTTCGCGTCGATGACCTGACGCATGAAGGTCAGGGTGTGGCGCGACGGGATGGCAAAGCCGTATTCGTCGAGGGGGCGTTGCCCGGCGAAGAAGTCCGCTGCGTCTATACCGCCCGCCGGAGTCGTCGCGACGAAGCGCGTACTATCGAGGTCTTGCGGGCCGCGCCGGAGCGAGTCGAGCCGCGCTGCGCCCATTTCGAGATCTGCGGTGGCTGCGCCCTGCAACATTTGTTGCCGTCCGAGCAACTCGCCATCAAGCAACGCTGGTTGCTGGACAGTCTGACCCACATCGGCAAGGTCCAGCCGGAGCGTGTGCTGGAACCCATGACCGGACCGCTGTGGGGCTATCGGCGGCGGGCGCGGCTGGCGGTCAAGCATGTCGCCAAAAAGGGACGTACCCTGGTGGGTTTCCGCGAGCGACATAGTCCGTTCGTGGCCGACCTGCGCCGCTGCGAGGTGTTGGATGATCGGCTGGGCGGTCTGCTGGAGCCGCTGGCGCGACTCATCGATACCCTGTCCATCCGCGATCGTTTGCCGCAGATCGAGGTCGCCGGCGGAGACGAAACGATGGGGTTGAATTTCCGGGTGTTGGCGCCGCAGAGCGAGGAAGATCGGGCGCGACTCCAGGCGTTCGGCGAGCGGCACGGTTTTGCGCTTTACCTGCAACCGGGTGGGCCGGACAGCGTGCAAGCATTGTGGCCGAAGCAACCGGTGCTCGGCTATCGCTTGCCGGATTTCGATCTGGAGCTGAAATTTCAACCCTGGCACTTCATTCAGGTCAACGCCACCATCAACCGGCAACTGGTCGGGCGGGCTTGCGAATTGCTGCAAATCGGGCCGGAAGATCGGGTGCTGGATTTGTTCTGCGGATTGGGCAATTTCACTTTGGCGCTGGCCCGCCGGGCACGGGAGGTGGTCGGCGTGGAAGGCGACGCCAGCCTGGTGGAGTGGGCGCAGCGCAATGCCGCCCGCAACGATGCCGTGAACGCCATTTTTCACGCCGCCGATCTGACTGGCGATCCGCGCGATCAAGTATGGGCGCGGGGTGGTTACGAGCGGGTTTTGCTCGATCCGCCTCGCTCCGGCGCGTTGGAGATGATGCCGTGGGTGGCCGCGCTGGGTGCGGAACGAGTGGTCTATGTGTCCTGTCATCCAGCCACGTTGGCGCGGGATGTCGGTGAGCTGGTTCACCGTTTCGCTTATCGGCTGGAGAGCGTTGGGGTGCTGGATATGTTTCCCCACACCGCGCATGTCGAATCGATGGCGGTGTTGGTCCGCCGGACGTAATGGATCGGTCATTGCGTTTTGTGAAGATCGGCCAAGCCCGCATCGCCAATGAGGTTGGGATCGGGTCTTCCGCTGCGAGAACGCCGCGCGGTTTGGGGGGCCATCGGTTTGGGCTATCCTTCTCCGATGCCCGACTGAAACGGAAGGAAGAATCGTCATGCTGACCCAATCCCTGTCCGGTTTGCCCGCGTTCCTGTCTTACTTCGCCACCGCCATCGGCCTGTTGGCGTTGTTTCTGACGGTGTACGTCTTCATCACCCCCTACCGCGAAATCGCCCTGATCCGCGAGGGTAACGCGGCGGCGGCGGCCAGCCTCGGCGGCGCCGTGCTGGGCTTCGTGCTGCCGCTGGCCAGCGCCATCACCCACAGCGTCAGCCTGTCCGACATGGCGGTCTGGGGGCTGATCGCCCTGGTCGTGCAGGTGCTGGTCTATCTGGCGGCGCGGTTCCTGCTCTTGCCCGAACTCGGTCGCGACATCCCCGCCGGCCGGGTCGCCACCGGCGTATTTCTCGGCGCGCTATCGGTCGCCATCGGCATCCTCAACGCCGCCTGCATGAGCTACTGACCCGGCCGCGCGGCTAGTCGGATGGCCTCATGACCGAGGAAAGCGCGGTCGACAGCGCGGGCCAGAACCCGTAGACCAGCAGCACCGCCAACCCGACCAGCAAGCCGGCCAGAATCCACGGCAATGCCCGTCGCCACGGCGGCGCGGCGCTGGTCGGAACCTGAACGCTGGCCATGTCGCGAATGGATTTGACCGCCGCCTTGCGCTCGGGCGGACGTGGAACCGCCGTCTTCCCGGCGACCGCGTCCTGGACCGCTTCCACCAATTCCTCGGCGCTGGCGAATCGCTCCTCCGGCTCCTTGGCCAAGAGCCGATCGAGCGCCGGCTGAAAGCGGTCGAGCGGTTCCGGCAGGGTCGGCACCGGCTCCTTAAGGTGCTTCAGCGCGATATCGAAGGCGTCGGCGCCCTGAAACGGCCGGGTGCCGGTCA
>JAGRHI010000280.1:0-1473 GCA_020445045.1 Candidatus Competibacteraceae bacterium | reverse complement strand
TCGCTGCGCGCGTCCGTCGGCTTGGCCAACGCCTGTTCCGGACTCATGTAATTGGGCGTGCCGAGCCGCCAGCCGGCGGCGGTCAACTGAGTCTTGTCCAACGTGTTCTTGGCGATGCCGAAATCCGACAGCAGCGCCGTGTCCGGATTGCGGAACAGAATGTTGGCCGGCTTGATGTCGCGATGGATGCAATGTTGCCGGTGTGCCCGGCCGAGCGCGCGGGCGATCTGGCACAGGATCGTCACCGCCTGGTCTGGCGTCAGTCCCGCCTTGATCCGCTCCTTGAGCGTGCCGCCCTCCAGATATTCCATCGCGATGTAGTACACATCGTCCAGATTGCCAGCATCGAAAATGGTGACGATATGCGGGTGGCCGAGCTTGCCGATGATGCGGGCTTCCTTGATGAAGCGCTTGCTGAAGATGGGGTCGCCAGCCAGACCGGGGGATAGCACCTTGATGGCCACGCGGCGGCCCAAGGATTCCTGGAGCGCCAGATAGACGGTGGACATGGCGCCCTTGCCGATGATTTTTTCGAATTGATAGCCGGAAATCCGGGGCATTTCCATGGGGGTCGCGATACCTTGCGGGCATTCCGAGGCGGAATGGCAAAATAATGGGACAGGTCGGCGCAAACGGCAAGCTGGGGCCAAGCGTCTGGGCGAGGAATCCGATTTTAACCCCATTGCGCCGCCGCGAGCGTTTATAGCAGTGAAATCCCCATCTTCGAAGGAAAATGCCATGACTCGGCCGCTATCGTTCCACGCGTTGTTGATCGTTGTTCTACTTGCCGGTTGCTCGCCCACCGCGCCGCCGCAAGATGCGGCCGAAGCCAAGCGACAGGCCGCTGGCCAGTCACACCCGGAAGTTGCTCAGTCCGTGGTGGGCCAGGTCGTCACCGTGCCGGCCGCGATTGCGCCATCCGGCGGAGAAGCCGAGCGGTTGGTCCCCGTGCCGGCACCGTCGCCGACCAGCCCGGTGTTGGCATTGACCGAGTCCCGTGCCCAGCCGCCCGCCGCAAAGCAGGCGGCCCAAGGTTCCGCCGCACTTGCGTTGGCCCCTCTATCCGGCCGCCGGGACGCGGATGTGCTGCGCGCGCCTAGCGAACCAACCGACCGCGAGAATTACGCCGAGATCGAGGACAATCCGGTCAAGCGCGCCGCCGAGCAGCCGGTGTCCACGTTCAGCATCGACGTCGATACCGGTGCCTACGCCAACGTCCGCCGCTTTCTCAACGCCGGCCGGCTGCCGCCGCGCGACGCGGTGCGGGTCGAGGAACTGATCAACTACTTCGATTACGACTATCCGTTGCCGGATAGCCGCCAACCGCCGTTTCGAGTCAACACCGATCTGGCCCCGACACCCTGGAATCCCAAAACCTTGCTGCTGGCGGTCGGCATCAAGGGCTACGAATTGCCGAGAACCCAGTTGCCGCCCGCCAACCTGGTGTTTCTGATCGACGTGTCCGGCTCGATG
>JAGRHI010000279.1:2572-2845 GCA_020445045.1 Candidatus Competibacteraceae bacterium | reverse complement strand
ACGTTCCTTTGTTGGGACGGACCCCGTATTGCACGCTAAGTCACCCCGATAGATTCAACCCTAGACGAGCCGGATAGGGAGGGCCTTTCATCGAGAGTACTGTTTGTATTGCACGCCACAATTACTGCTGGGCATCCAATTCCCACCCGGTCAGGGCCAAATCAGCCCAAAAAGGGGCTTCTTACCGTATAAAAATGCCGGGATGCGGGAGGCACACCTAATCGGACGCTCCGATTTCAATTCCCCCAAATTCAGAGGAATCGCAATAGTGAG
>JAGRHI010000279.1:0-2538 GCA_020445045.1 Candidatus Competibacteraceae bacterium | reverse complement strand
GTCCCGTCTCAACCGATGATCGTGACAGATTTCGCACCCGTTTTGAGGGCGCGCCCGGCATCAGTCCAGAGGAACTGATTGCCGCCGCCCACGCTGGCTGTTTCTCAATGGCACTGTCGATGATCCTGGGCGAAGCCGGCTTGACGCCCCAGCACATCGCCACCGAAGCGACGGTTCCTTCGATCAGAAAGACGGCAGTTTTGCCATCACCCAGATCCATCTGGACGTCAGCGCCAAGGTCCGGGTGCCAGCGATGTCGCGTTCCAGGATGCCGCAAGCAAGGCCTAGGTCGGTTGTCCAGTATCCAAAGTGCTCAATGCCGAAATGAGTCTGAACACCCAACTGGATGCTGAGCATCGACGCTGACCGCATATGCGCCAAACCCTGGGTTCAGCGCGCCTTCAGCCCGTTCGCCTCTCGTGCTAGTTCCGTTATCCGGCCCCAGTCACCGGCGAGCAACGCGGCCTTGGGCGTCAGCCACGACCCGCCGACGCAGCCGACGTTGGGCAGCGCCAGAAACTCCGGCGCGGTTTCCGCCGTGATCCCGCCGGTCGGGCAGAAGGTGACATCCGGGAACGGTCCGGCCAGCGCCTGCAACATCCCCATGCCGCCCGCTTGCCGGGCTGGGAACAACTTGAGCTGCTCAAATCCGGCTTGACGGGCCGCGATCACATCGGAGGGCGTCATGACGCCGGGCAACAGTGGCAAGCCACTCTGCCGCGCTGCTGCAATCAACGCCGGCGTCAGGCCGGGGCTGACTCCAAAACAAGCGCCCGCATCCCGCGCCTCGGTAAAGTCCTCGGGCCGGGTGAGGGTGCCGACACCCACGATGGCCTCGGGAACCTCATCGGCCATCGCCCGGATCGCCGCCAGCGCGACGGGGGTGCGCAGCGTCACCTCCAGCACCCGCACCCCGCCGGCGACCAGCGCCTTGGCCAAGGGCACCGCCTGCGCCAGATCTTCGATGACGAGGACCGGAATCACCGGCCCAACGCGCATGACGTCCAGAACGTTCAGTCTGTTCATGGCGCATCCCCCGTGGCCAACGCGAAGTGATCGTGAACCGGCGCGACATGCGGCGTGGAAGTCGTCGTTCCCGTCGGGTTGGGGGTCGCGAAGGCGCGCGCCCCCTGCTCGGCTCCGGTGGCGTTGGCACGGAACCCCGCGAACAGCTCGCGACCCAGATCGTGTTGGTCATCGCTCAAATCCACCGGTTCCGGCTGGCGCCCGGCCCACTCCGACGCCGAGATCCGCACTTCGAGCACGCCACGCTCGCCGTCGAGCCGAATCACATCGCCATCGCGCACCCGTGCTAGCGGCCCACCGGCCAGACATTCCGGCGTGACGTGAATCGCCGCCGGCACCTTACCGGACGCGCCCGACATGCGCCCATCGGTGACCAGCGCCACCTGGAAGCCCTGGTCCTGCAATACGCCGAGTGGCGGCGTCAGCTTGTGCAACTCCGGCATGCCGTTGGCGCGTGGTCCCTGATAGCGCACCACGGCGACGAAATCGCGTTGGAGTTCGCCTCGGTCGAACGCGGCCATGAGTTCCTCTTGATTGTTGAAGACCAGGGCGGGCGCTTCCACCACCCGATGTTCGGGTTTCACCGCCGAGGTCTTGATCACCGCCCGCCCCAGATTGCCGCTCAACAGTTTGAGTCCGCCCTCGGGACTGAACGGCCGGGTGGCGGGACGCAACACGCTCTCGTCGCCGCTCTGCTTCGGCGCCGGACGCCAAGCCAGCACGCCGTTGTCCATAATCGGTTCCTCGCAATAGCGCGCTAGACCTTCTCCCGCGACGGTGAGCACGTCGCCGTGCAGCAGCCCGGCATCAAGCAATTCGCCGGTCAGAAAACCCATGCCGGCGGCGGCGTGGAAGTGATTCACGTCGGCTTGGCCGTTGGGATAGATCCGGGCCAGCAGTGGCACCACGGCCGACAAGTCGCTGAAGTCGTCCCAGTTGATGGTGATCCCAGCAGCATAGGCGATGGCGACCAGGTGCAGGGTGTGATTAGTCGAGCCGCCGGTGGCCAGCAAGCCGACGATCCCGTTGACGATCGCCCGTTCGTCCACCACCCACCCGACCGGCAGGTACTCGTCGCCCAGCGCGGTGATCCGGGCCGCCCGCTGGGCCGCCGCTTGGGTCAGCGCGTCGCGCAATGGGGTGTTGGGATGGACGAACGCCGCACCGGGCAGATGCAGACCCATCACCTCCATCAGCATTTGATTCGAATTGGCGGTGCCGTAGAAGGTACAAGTTCCTGGTGCGTGATACGCCTTCGACTCCGCCTCCAGCAGCGCCTCGCGCCCGACCTGGCCCTGGGCGTAAAGCTGGCGAATCTTCGCTTTCTCGGCGTTGGGCAGGCCCGAGGGCATCGGCCCGCCGGGCACGAAGATCGCCGGCAGGTGGCCGAAATGCAAGGCGCCGATCAGCAACCCCGGCACGATCTTGTCACACACGCCGAGGCACAGCACGGCATCGAACACGTTATGCGACAACGCCACCGCCGTCGCCATGGCGATCACGTCGCGCGAG
>JAGRHI010000033.1:26753-26912 GCA_020445045.1 Candidatus Competibacteraceae bacterium | reverse complement strand
AGCCGCCCACGTATTCGAAGATCCGCACGCCGGCGGTGAGCAGGTCATCGTAGTAGCTGCGACTCGCCGCGCCCACGATCCATGAATCGTTTCTGGCCGGAAAGACAATAGTCGTGTCCACACCACGGTAGGCACTCGCGCACAAGGCCGATTGCATGG
>JAGRHI010000033.1:22732-26726 GCA_020445045.1 Candidatus Competibacteraceae bacterium | reverse complement strand
TTCGCGGCGGGCGCTGTAGATCAGGGACTCGAACATCTCGGGCATGGCCGAGTAGCGCACCGTCGGCCCGGTACCGATCACCTGCGCCGGTAAGCCCGGCGGAAACGGAGGGATCGGTTGCCGCAGCAGGTCCGTGATGTCGTCGTCCACATGGGCCATCCAGTCGCTGGCGAACAGAGCCTGGTTTTGACGAGCGATCGGTCCTTCGAAACGCATCATCGCATCCACCCAGGGGGCATACTTCGGTTTGACCCGGAACTCCGGATCGGCGCAATTCTGGCTGCCGCAATAGGTAATGCGTCCGTCGATGACCACGATCTTGCGGTGATTGCGCAGATCAATGCGACCTGTCAGCGCGCGCCGCAACGGATTGCCGATCGGCAGGGCGCGCGCCAAGCGGATACCGGCGGCATCCATGCTCCGCCAGTGCTCGGATTGGATCATGAGGCGCGAACCCAAATCGTCCGCCATCGCCCGGCAGGCAACGCCCCGCGCGGTGGCGCGTTTCAGCGCCTCGACGATCTTGCGGCCATTATTGTCCGGTAGCCAAATGTAGAACAGTAGATGGACGTGTTCCCGCGCGGCATCGATGTCCGCCACCATGGCATCGATCACGGCGTTGGAATCCGCCAACAGGCATGCCGAATTGCCACCGACGGGTTCGAATCCGCTGATCGAGTGCCCGACCCGGAACAGGTGCATATGACGTTCCGGCACGTCTGGCCGCGGGTTCTCCGCATCCGTATCCACGGCGGCGGGTAGAGCCGGCATCCGCGCCAGGACGGCCCGCATCCGTTGAGCACGACGGCGGCCGATGTTCACTTCACCGAGCAACAGGTAGGAGAGGATGCCCAGCACCGGCAGAGAGACAATCACCATCACCCAGGCGATGCGTGAAGCGGGGTCCCGATGCGGGCGCAGCAGTGCCCGCGCGACGAGCGCGAACTGGATGAGGACATGCAAGGCGGTCAGGAAGGTCGCCGATAACAACGAGGTTTCGTTCACGAATGAATCCTGAAAATTGGTCGGTCTCTGAGATGTCGAATCGCCAGCACATGCAGGCGTATGGGTTGCCGAAAGCGGTTGGCCGCCAGTCCGGTCCCGGTTGGAGTGAACCTTCCAAGATGATGTTATAAATATAGCTCAATATTTAACCGATTCCATTCAAATGCCAAACCATATTGTTTTTAAAAATAAATAGTTTCATATAAATTCCCATTAACATGAACTTATCCACAGCATTTGTGGATAACCTTCAAAATATCGTCATGTGCCACCTTCGTCACGATCCGCTATCAATCTCACTTGACAATTCGCAAAACGCGTACAGAATATATACTAGGTATTGCCAATGTATATACACTGTATACTATGGGTAAGAAGAAGAAGAAATCCGACAAGGATGAAGACGTGAAGTTGGTGGTGCGGATCGAAGCAGGGCTACGCGATGCCTTTATCGAAGCCTGCCAGGACATGGACACCACGGCTTCACGGGAAGTGCGGCAATTTATCCGTGACTTCCTCGCGCGCTCGAACCAAGCCGCCATAACCAGCATGGACGATGACAATAAACGGTAAGCGCTTCGCACGCTCGAACCAAGCGGGCGCCTGATCCCGCGAACGACGTTCGAGCCCCGGCGGGACTCCTGCCCAACAATTTTCTCATAACCCCACAGCGAGAGGTGATTACTCCATGATGCAGCACCCCCCCGCTATCGCTCCCCAAGAGCAAACTCAAGCGGCCATCGCCGCCATGCACGCCTATTTCGACGCGACGGCGCGAGCCCGGCCCCGGCGCGAACGCCAGTACCTGGCCCATGAATGGCTGGCGGCCATTCGCCGGTTACGGACCGTCGGTCACCAAGACCGCTGACCGTCGCCTTCCCGCCGGCGGTGACTGTTCCGCCCGGGCCGGCGCTCACGCTGAAACCGGCCGCCACCTCGGAGACAGCAGGTGCGATCCATTCGCCAGCGGCTGCTGTTGTGGCTACTGGTCGGCTTGGCCCTGGTACTGGCCGTATCCGGATATGCCACCTACCGACAGGCCCGCGCCGAAATCAACGCTCTATTCGATTACCAGCTCAAGCAGACCGCCCTGGCGCTACGCAATCAAAACCTGCTGACCCTGGCGATGAGCGCCGGTCCAAGCGAAGGCGAGAGCGACCTGCTGGTCCAGATCTGGGATCGAAATCGTGGTCTGCTCTACGTCTCACGCAGCTCGCGGGAGCTGCCGTTCGCAACCCAGCAGGGCTTTACCGATCTGCTCTGGCGGAACGAAAGCTGGCGCTTGTTCGCCCTGAGTGTCGGCGATCGCATCGTGCAAGTCGCCCAGCCGACCCGGGTGCGGTTGCGGATGAGCGCCGACATCGCCCTGCGCAATCTGGCGCCGTTCCTGCTGCTGTTACCGGGAATGGGCGCGGTGATCTGGTTCGGCGTCGGCGCCGGGCTGCGGCCGTTGCGCCGACTCGCCACCGAACTGCAAAGCCGCCGCGCCGACTCGCTGGAACCGGTGACGTCGATTCAACCGCCAGCGGAGATCGCGCCGCTGATTGGCGCCCTCAACGACCTGCTGGCGCGGCTGGCCCGCACCCTCGACACCCAAAGACAATTCATCGCCGACGCCGCCCACGAACTGCGCACGCCACTGACCGCCGTCCGTCTGCAAGCCGAACTGGCGCAACGAACCGTCGGCACCGAACACCGCGCCGGCGCGCTGGCGGATTTGCGGATCGGGCTGGAACGCGCCACCCACCTGGTCGAGCAACTGCTGGCCATGGCCCGGCTGGACGCCGCGCCCGGCGCCGGGACGGTCGAGCCGGTGGAGTTGCGCGCCCTGGCCAAGACCGTCATCGCCGAACTGGCCGCCATCGCCGACGCCCGCGATCTCGATCTTGGCCTGCTGCCCGGCGAAACCGCCACCATCGACGGCGATCCCGCCGAATTGCGCACGCTGCTCGGCAATCTGGTGGACAACGCCCTGCGCCACACGCCCGGCGGTGGCCGGGTGGATGTCGGCATCCAGCGCGGTCCCCATGAAACCGTGCTGAGCGTGCGCGATACCGGACCGGGCATTCCGCCGGAAGAACGATCCCGGGTGTTCGACCGTTTCCACCGCGGCGCCCAGGCCAGCGCGCCCGGCAGCGGCCTGGGTCTGGCGATCGTCAAACGCATCGCCGACCGGCATCGCGCCCGCATCGAACTGAGCGAGCCGGAAGACGGTCCGGGCTTGCGGGTCACGGTGCGCTTCGCGCCGCCCCGAACGCGGCGGATGGCGGCCGACCCCGGCGCGCGAAGGCCGGATTGTGGAGTATAATTAGGCGGATATGACGGAAGCCGCCACAGGTACCCTCCATGCCGTTCGTTGATAAACTCGGGGAAGCGGTCATCGGCAAGCCGCGCGATCCGCTCAACCCCGAAACCAAACAACATATTGCCTTGGTTGCCTTTCTGGCCTGGATCGGCCTAGGCGCCGACGGTCTGTCTTCGATCTGCTACGGCCCCGAGGCGGCGTTTCTGGCGCTGGGCGACTATACCCATCTCGGCCTGTATCTGGCCGCCGCCACCTTCCTGACCGTGTTCATCATCGCCCTGGCCTACAACCAGGTCATCGAACTGTTTCCCACCGGTGGCGGCGGTTACAAGGTGGCCACCCAATTGCTGGGTTCCAAGGCCGGGCTGCTTTCGGGCTCGGCGTTGCTGGTGGATTACGTGCTGACCATCGCCATCTCCATCGCCGCCGGCGTGGACGCGCTGTTCAGCCTGCTGCCGGCCAGCGCTCAATCCCACAAGCTGACGACCGAGATAGGGTTGGGCATCCTGCTGATCGTTTTCAACCTGCGGGGCATGAAGGAATCCATCAAAGTGTTGCTGCCGATCTTTCTCGGCTTCATTCTCACCCATGCGCTCCTGATCGCCTACGGCATCATCGCCCATGCCGAAGGCTTGCCCCGGCTGATCCCCGACACCGTTGTCGAAACCCAGCAACTCACGCAAC
>JAGRHI010000033.1:22026-22650 GCA_020445045.1 Candidatus Competibacteraceae bacterium | reverse complement strand
ATACCGGCCTGGAAGCGGTTTCCAATAACATCAACATGCTCAGCGAGCCGCGCGTGCGCACCGGCAAGTACACCATGTTCTACATGGCCTGCGCCCTGGGTTTCACCGCCGGTGGCATCATTCTGCTGTACCTGCTGTGGCACGTGCACCCTGTCCCCCATCAGACGCTGAACGCGGTCACCTTCACCGCCATCATCGCTAGTTGGCAACTGGACCCGACCCTCAGCCACGGTTTGCTGGCGGTGGTGCTGCTGCTGGAAGCCGGGTTGCTGTTCGTGGCCTGCAACACCGGCTTTCTGGGCGGACCGACCGTGCTGGCCAACATGGCGGTGGATTCCTGGGTGCCACGCCAGTTCCGCAACCTGTCCGGCCGTCTGGTCACGCAAAACGGCATTTTCCTGATGGGGTTGGGCGCAATCGGCATCCTGCTGTGGACCAAGGGCAATGTCTCGGTG
The DNA here is from genome assembly GCA_020445045.1 of Candidatus Competibacteraceae bacterium. Taxonomy (GTDB): domain Bacteria; phylum Pseudomonadota; class Gammaproteobacteria; order Competibacterales; family Competibacteraceae; genus Competibacter. The sequence goes on along the minus strand of JAGRHI010000033.1, from coordinate 22,195 downwards.
CTGGTGGTGCTGTACAGCATCAATGTGTTCCTGACGTTCTCGCTGTCGCTGCTGGGCTTGTGCAAGCACTGGTGGCATAACCGTTACGACGAACCCCACTGGAAGTCGCGGCTGTTGCTGTCGCTGCTCGGATTCATGGTGGCCGGCGGCATTCTGGTGGTTACGGTGG
>JAGRHI010000033.1:15598-21975 GCA_020445045.1 Candidatus Competibacteraceae bacterium | reverse complement strand
TCATCGGGGTCTGCGCGCTGATCAAGAACCACTACGAACAGGTCCGCCGGCAGTTGCACACCATCGACGCGCTCTACGCGCCGCGGCCCAGTTGGGGGGAGGACCTGCCGGAACCCCCACTGGACCCCGAACAGGCGACCGCCATCTTTCTGGTCGGCAAGAATCGCGGGCTCGGCATGTACGCGCTCAAGTGGCTGAACGAGCTGTTTCCCGGCCACTTCAAGAACTTCGTTTTCATCAGCGTCGGCGAGGTGGACACGGAGAGCTACGGCGGCAAGGGGGCGCTACGCTCCCTGCAATACCAGATCGAAAATTCGTTGCGCTATTACGTGAACTATTGCCACCATCAGGGCTGGGCCGCGGCTTCTCACTCCGCTTACGGCACCGACGCGGAAGCGGAACTGGAAAAACTGACGGCCAGCGTGGTCGAGCGTTATCCCAACAGCGTCTGCCTGGCCAGCAAGCTCATCTTCAACAGCGAGAACTGGTTCATCTCCTGGCTGCATAATCACACGGCCATCGCCATGCAGCGCCGGCTGCACCTGCGGGAGATCCAGATGATCATTACCCCGATCAAGATCTAAGGCGACGTCATGGACCGGCCGGGGCCGCCAACAGCGTTTCGACCAGCGCCGCCAGCCGGTCCAGCGCGTTCCCGTGAAAAAAATGGTCGGCCCCCGGCAGCACACGCAGACCGGCGGCCGGCTGCCAGCGCGGTAACTGTTCCCGCAGCACATCCAGCGGCGCGAAACCGTCGCGATCGCCGGCCACCACCCGCAACGCCACCGACGGCGGCGCCACCATCCCGTCAAAGTCCAGATACGCCACCGGCGGCGCCACCAGCAACAGCCGACGCACCCCGGCGAGTGGCGGATCGAGACCCAGGTTGATCCAGGCACCGAAGGAATAACCGGCCAGGTCGGTCACGGTCTTGCCCGCCGCTTCCAGGAAAGCCGCCGCCGCGCGCACGTCATCCCGCTCGCCCCGGCCATCATCGTAATCCCCGGCGCTGGCGCCGACCCCACGAAAATTGAAGCGCAGCGTGCTGTAACCCAAACGCTGGTAGACACCGGTCAGCGCCGCCACCACCGGATTGTCCAACTCGCCGCCGTACAAGGGATGAGGGTGGGTGATGATCGCGGCCCACGGGCCGGACGCCAACCACAAGCGACCCTCCAACCGCGGCTGGCCAGCATTGAAAAAGACGGTTTCCTCGTTTACGGACATGACGGGCGGCTCTCGTTTGGGCTAAGGTTAGCTGCATTTTTCCATGGATGGCCCCAATAATCAGGCGGCCGCTCGCAAGGAGCCGACTTTCCATGACCCCCGATGCCCAGTTCGTTTTCGGCCTGCTGGCCGTGACCGTGGTGCTGTTCGCCAGCGACCGGCTGCGGCCGGACGTGGTGGCTATATTGGTGATCCTGGCGCTGATCCTGGGCAGGTCCCTGACCGTGTCCGAAGCAGTGGCCGGCTTCGGCGACCCCCTGATCCTGCTGATCGCCGGGCTGTTCGTGGTCGGCGAGGGACTGGTGCGGACCGGCGTCGCCTATCAGGTCGGCGTCTGGCTGACCCGGCTGGCCGGCGCCAGCGAAACCCGGTTGCTGGTGCTGCTGATGCTGGCCGTGGCCGGGTTGGGCGCGTTCATGAGCTCCACCGGCGTGGTGGCGATCTTCATCCCGGTGGTGCTCGGCATCACCAGCCGGCTCGGCATCGGCCCCGGCCGATTGATGATGCCGATGGCCTTCGCCGCCCTGCTCAGTGGCCTGCTGACCCTGATCGCCACCCCACCCAACCTGGTGATCAACGACGCCCTGCGTGGCGCCGGCCTGCGGCCGTTCGGCTTTTTCAGCATCACCCCAATCGGCCTGTTGGCGCTCGCGCTGGGCGTCGTCTACATGATGACGCTCGGTCGGCGGCTGCTGCCGGCCACCCCTCCGCGAACCGGCACCGCCGGCCGCCGGCGGACCCTACTGGAGCTGGCGGAAAGTTACAATCTGACCAAGCAGTTGCATCGCTTGCGGCTCGATTCCGACTCGCCGTTGATCGGCCAAACCGTCGCCAGCGCGCAACTGCGCACCCGCTACGGCATCACCGTCGTCGGCGTCGGGCGGCAGGAGCGCTTTACCGAAACGGTGTCACCGGCGCTGGCCAATACCGAATTCCACCCCGCCGACGCGCTGTACGTGGTCGGACCGGGCGAGGCGGCCACCGCGCTGTGCTCCGCCGAGCGGCTCAGCCGTCTGCTGATCGCGGACAGTCAGCAACGTAGCCTGGTCAACGAGCTGGGCATGGTGGAAGTGATGCTGCCGCCGGATTCGGAACTGATCGGTCAGACCCTGCGGCAAGCCACGTTTCGCAGCCATCATGGCCTGAGCGTGCTGGGTATCCGCCGCAACCGCCAGCCCCTGCCCGGCAATCTGATCGAGGAAAAGCTGGCCTTCGGCGATATCCTGCTGGTCGTCGGTGCCTGGAAGCGGATCGGCCTGCTGCAAGGCGAGCAAAAGCATTTTCTGGTGCTCGGCCTGCCGGCGGAGTTGAGCGACGTCGCCCCCGCCTACCGACAGGCGCCGTTCGCCCTGGCGATCCTGCTGGCCATGGTGCTGGCCATGACCTTCGGGTTGGTGCCCAACGTGGTGGCGGTGTTGCTGGCGGCGCTGGCGATGGGCTTGTTTCGCTGCCTGCGCATGGAAGACGCCTACCGTTCGATCAACTGGCCCAGCCTGGTGGTGATCGCCGGCATGCTGCCCCTGGCCAAGGCGTTGCAGCAAGCCGGCGGCGTGACGCTGATCGCCGACGGGTTGGTGGCGGGATTGGGTGGATTCGGCCCGTTGGCGCTGCTGGCCGGCATCTTCGTGCTGGCGGCGCTGATCGGCATGTTCATCTCCAACACCGCGACGGCGGTGCTGATCGCGCCGGTTGCCATCGCCGCCGCCCAGAAGCTCGGGGTATCGCCCTACCCCTTCGCCATGACCGTGGCGGTGGCGGCCTCGGCGGCCTTCGTCACCCCGGTGTCCTCGCCGGTCAATACCTTGGTGCTGGCGCCCGGCGGCTACCGCTTCAACGACTTCGCGCGGGTGGGACTGCCGTTGCTGCTGCTGACGATGGTGCTCACTCTGCTGGTGGCGCCCCTGCTGCTGCCGCTCTGACCCGATCCTGGTGCAACAGCTTCTGGAATTCTTCCAGCGGCAGCGGACGGCCGAAATGGAAACCCTGACCTTCGTCGCAACCATGCGCTTGCAGGAACGCAAGCTGCTCCACGGTTTCCACGCCTTCCGCCACCACATCCAATTGCAGGCCGTGCCCCAGGGTGACGATCGCATCGACGATCGCGGCGCTGCTGGTGCTGGCCGGCAGGTGCATCACGAAAGAGCGGTCGATCTTGAGCACGTCCACCGGAAACCGCTGCAGATAGCTCAGCGACGAGTAGCCGGTTCCGAAATCGTCAATGGCCAAGCGCAGGCCCATGGTCTTGAAATCCTTCAGCGTCGCGATATTGTCCTCGGTGTGATGCATCAGGATGCTTTCGGTCAGCTCCAGCTCCAGGCAGGTCGAATCGAAACCGTCCTGGGACAGTATCTTATGCACCAAATCGACCAAGCCGGACTGATGGAACTGGCGGCCCGACAGATTGACCGCCACCCGCAGCCCCGGGAAACCTCGGCGATGCAACCGGCCGATCTCGCGCACGGCTTCGCGCAACACCCACTCGCCAAGCGGTAAAATCAAACTGCTGTCTTCGGCGATCGGAATGAAGCGAGCGGGCGACAGCAGGCCGAATTGGGGGTGGTTCCAGCGAATCAGCGCTTCAGCGCCGGTGATGGCCCTGAGGTGGAAATCCCATTTCGGCTGGTAGTACAGCACCAACTGCCGCCGGTCCACGGCGTACCGTAGGCTATTCTCCAAGTCCAGCCGCTCGCGGGCCAGCACGGTGGCGCCCGATAGATAAAACTGATAGTTGTTCCGCTCCATGTCCTTGGCCCGGTACAGAGCGATATCGGCGTTTTTCAGCAAGGTCTCCGCGCCGCGGCCATCGCGTGGAAACACGCTGATCCCGATGCTGCAACTGGCGTGCAATTCTTTCCCGTCGAGATGGCAGGGCCGCGCCACCATATCCAGTATTCGCCGTGCGATGCGGGCGGCGTCGTCGTTGGCAATCGTCAGATCGGGCAGGACGATGGCAAACTCGTCGCCGCCTTGGCGCGACACGGTGTCGCCCGACCGCACGCATCCTTGCAAGCGCGCCGCCACCTCCCGCAGCAATTGATCCCCAACCGAATGGCCCAGAGTGTCGTTGATGCGCTTGAACAGGTCGAGATCCACCAGCAGGACCCCAACCTGGGTGTGGTCGCGGTTGGCCCGCGCCACCGCCTGCAACAGCCGGTCGGTCAGCAGCTCCCGGTTCGGTAAACCGGTCAGCGCGTCGTGATAAGCCAATTTCCGAATGCGGTCTTCCGCCTGCTTGCGCTCGGTGATGTCCTGCACCACGGTCACGAAATGATCCACCATCCCGTTTGGCCGACGCACGCAGCGCGTCGAAACGCTGGCGTAAACCAGCGCGCCGTCGGGGCGCAGGAAGCGCTTGTCGAGCGAATAGCCGTCGATGCGCCGGGCCATCACCCGCTCGAACTGGGCGATATCGACGTCCAGATCGTCCGGGTGAGTCTGCTCGGCCCAACTCAACCTGAGCAGTTGTTCCCGCCGGTAACCGAGGATCTCGCACAGCCGGTCGTTGACTTCCCACCAGCGCTTGTCGGGACCGGTTAGCGCCACGCCGACCAACGACAGTTCGAAATAGCCGCGGAAGCGGGTCTCGCTGGCGCGCAGGGTTTCCTCGGTCCGCTTGAAACCGGCGATGTCCATGTTGACGCCCAGATACGACACGATCCGGCTGGCGCGGTCGCGCAACGGCACGATGCGGGTACCCAGCCACGCGACCCGGCCCGAGGGGCCGCGAATGCGGTGATCGGCGGCAAATCCGGATTCCTGTTCGACCGCCGTCCGCCAATCCCGCAGCACCTGTTCACGCTCGTCGGGATGCACGAACCGCATCCACGGCAACCCGGTCGCCTGCTCGGCGGTCAGACCGCTCATCTGGCACCAGCGCTCGTTGACGTACTGGCAGCGGCCCTCGACATCGACCAGAAAAACGCCGACGGGCAGTTGCTGGCTGAGATTGCGAAACTGGTATTCGCTGTCGCGCAGGGCCGCGACGGCCCGACGCTGGCGTTCGGCTTTCGCTTCCAGATCCTTCCGGCGGTATTCATCGTCCAACCGCTGAGTTTCAAGCTGGGTTTCCAGGTTGGCGCATCGCCTCATCAATGTGATAATCTGTACTTCCAACTGTTCCTTCGTCGCCCTGAATCGGTGCCGTTGCTTGAGGAGCAGCGCGCCCGGCACTCCGATCACCCCCAAGAGGATCAGCGTGCCGGCGGCCCATAAACCGGACTCGTCGCGATCGACGGCAGGAACGATCCCAGCCGCCGCCGGCAAGGCGGATAACCAGCCGCCAACCGCGCACACCAGCAGGCCCAATAGTCGAATGTACCGACCACTCCCGGGGCCAACTGGCGGCGCGACTCGCACCCTCAACCCGCGAGCCGACCCATCTCTCCCAAGCAGCTGCATTCGATTCTTCTTGGCTTGAAATCCTTAGGATACCGTCACTGAAACGGGAACATCGTCCCCATTCGAAGCAGCATAGGCGGCGAACGCCTCTTCGTCCATCGCCCCAACCAGCCGTTCGCGGGCAAAAACCCGGAAATGGCTTTCCACGATCTTGCTGTTCAATCCGCTCTTGCGATACAGACCGAGAATGAGCCGCGCCTCGAAACCGTCGCCGCGCTCCAGCCGGGCGATGTAATCCCGCTCCATCGCCGCCCGCTCCGCCGGGCGCAAACGCTCCAGCGCCGTCTGTAGCTGCTCCGTCACGAACTGGGTGCGCAAGCGTTCGAGTCGCGCCGCCGCCGGCTCGCTGGCCTCCTCGCCCACGCCGCCGGACCCGGGAGCCCCCGTCGGATTCGGTAAGCGGCGCGCCGCCGCCGGTCGGTAGTCTTCGCGCAGCGCCGCGAGCAGATAGGCGGGTAAATTACGGACCTTGCCGGCGGCCAGATCGCGCTCGACCACGGCGATGTTGTCTTCCAGATAGCTGGGCGCGTGACTGGTGAGCGCCATGCGAATCTGGCGGGCGTTCAGGCCGAACGCCACCAATTTGCCGCGCAGGCGCCAAGCCTGTTCCGCCGTGTCGCCCGGTGTCGGATCGGCGGCTTCCGCCTCGGCCGAGGCGGCGAGCGCGGCCTGCCGCTGGGCGAACAACGACATCTGCGGGTTATCGCTGACCTGGAAGCGCACCGCGTTGATCTTGCGGCGATCGCGCTGGT
>JAGRHI010000033.1:14643-15554 GCA_020445045.1 Candidatus Competibacteraceae bacterium | reverse complement strand
GCGCCGCCGGCTTGATCACCTTGTCGTTGAACTTGCGGAAGTCCTGATAGTAGACATCCGTCTCGCCGATGCCCAACAAGCGCTTGAGGTTGTCCAGCGGAATCCAGCCGGTGGTGCCAACCCGCCGGTAGCGCAGGCAGTTCTCGTACAGGGCCAGGGCGTAGCCGCTGCTGAACTTGCGCTGGATGCTGAGATTGAGCAGCGCGTAGATCTCCGGCCGATAGAGTTTTTCGCATAGATCCGGGCTGTAGGCATAGATGCAGTACCCGCTTTTGATCACCGCCTGCGCCAGCAGGGTGGTGGCGCCCCACTCCTCGTGCGCGCCATTCTCGTCGAGGATGTTCCATTCCAGCACGGTCCGCGCCAAGGTCTTGAGGGCTTCCTTGAGTGGCTCCAGGTTGTTGGTGTTGAAACCGATCGCCTCGGCCAGATCCTTGACCCGGATGCGGTGGACCCGCGCCGTCAGCAGGCTTTCATAGGCGTTGTACAACAGCACGTTCGACGCCTTGCGCTGGGTCAGCGTCAAGCGGTTGCTGATGTGGATGGCGGCGATGTGCTTTTTGAGATTCTGGTCGGCCAGATCGGCCAAGACCATCTTGCGAGCGGTATCCGCCTCTCCATGCCGGTCTTTTTGTTCTCGCGGATTCGGGCTTGTCATACCGTTTCAGCGTAGCAAAAACGTCCCCGTATCCCAAGAAATTTAAGGGGACAATTCATGCGCGCCAACCCATCCCATAAATGGGGACATTTCCAATGCGCCGATCCGGGGACGCTAGCCCATGAATTAATTTGGCAAAAAAATAACCTATTGATTATAAATATTTTCTCGTCGATTTTCGTCGCAAGGCGGCCAAATGTCCCCGTTAATGGGATATTTAGCGGTTTTATCCCATAAACGGGGACATTACATC
>JAGRHI010000033.1:11509-14564 GCA_020445045.1 Candidatus Competibacteraceae bacterium | reverse complement strand
ACATCCCATAAACGGGGACATTACCCTCTATAATTAATTGATTTTAAAGAAGAATTCGCAGCCTAAACGTTATTTAAACATATTTAAACGTTTTTAAACGTCTTTAAACGAGCGTCGTCGTCGTTTTTTTCAACGGCAAAACCAACGCGCCCAACCCCAGCGATCACGGCATCTCGAACCCAAAAAAATCAGTCCGAAGGGGAGCAATCCGAACCGTTCCGGTCATCCATCGACCGCTTTCGGAAACCATTCCCAAAAAACCGGCCTGGTGGAGACGGGCAAGATAAAAATTTTTTTCGTCGCCGCATCCGATCGCGCTCTTTCCCCGTAAGCATGGATGTCAGCCGGATCATCACTCTCCGAACGACGCTTTTCCCAACCATCACCGCTAGAGGAATTTCCACATGGTCAAAAATGCCTTCAATCAATTCGCGCTTGCCGCCGCCATCACTGGTGCCATGGGTCTTGCCGCCAGCCCCGTCTTCGCCGCCGAGAGCGGCAAGGAAAAGTGTTACGGCATTTCCAAGGCCGGTGAGAACGACTGCGCCAACGCCGCCGGCAATCACTCCTGCGCCGGCAGTTCGACGACCGACTACGACGGTCAAGACTGGAAATTCGTGGCCAAGGGTACCTGCGCGAAACTGGGCGGCAAGTCGGCGTCGTTCAAGGGTCAAGGCATGCCAGCCAAGTCGAGCTGACGCCATGAGCCTGGCCCACAACCGCGCCGCCATTCCCGCTCAAGCCGGAATCGGTCTGCGCCACCCTCATCTGCCGGCATTCCTGGCCGCGCCCCAGCCGGCGGCGTGGCTGGAGATCCACAGCGAGAATTATCTGGCGCCCGGCGGTCCCCGCCTGGCGGCGCTGGAGCGGCTGCGCGGCGACTATCCGCTGAGCTGTCACGGCGTCGGTTTGTCGCTGGGTTCGGCGGAGGGGCTGGACGAGGCGCATCTGGCGCGGTTGCGGGCCTTGTACGACCGACTGGAGCCGGAGCTGGTCTCCGAGCATCTGGCCTGGTCCACGGCCCCGGACGGGACCTTTCTGGCCGATCTGCTGCCGTTGCCCTACACCGACGAGGCGTTGGACACCGTCGCCGCCCATGTCGGGCGAGCACAAGAGGCGCTGGGCCGGCGCCTGCTGGTCGAAAACCCGTCCACCTATCTGCGATTTCGGGAAGCCGACTGGGACGAAGCTGGTTTCCTGAACGAACTGGTTCGCCGCACCGGCTGTGGCCTGCTGCTGGATGTCAACAATCTGTACGTCAGCGCCGCCAATGGTGGTGACGACCCGCTGGCGGCGCTGGAGCGGCTGCCGTTGGCGGCGGTGGGCGAAATCCACATCGCCGGCCACGCCCGGGTGGCGACCCCGGTGGGCGAGCTGTTGATCGACGATCACGGTTCCACGGTGGCGGAGCCGGTCTGGACGCTGCTGCGGACGGTGCTGGCGCGAACCGGTCCCCGGCCGGTGCTGGTGGAGTGGGATACGAATATTCCCGAATTGCCGGTGCTGTTGGCCGAGGCGGCGCGGGCCGAGTTCCACTTGCGGGAGGTGGACGATGCGGTTGGCTGAACTGCAAACCCGCATGCGGCAAGCGCTGCTGACCGGCGGCTCCCCTGACCTGGAACTGCTGGCGCTGCTGGCCGACCCGCCGCCGCAACGCGAACGCCGGTTGGCGGTGTACCGCAATAACGTTCGCCACGCGCTGCTGAGCGTGCTGGACGCGGCCTTTCCCGTGGTCCGGGCATTGATCGGCGCGGACTGTTTCAGCGCCACCGCGCTGGTATTGATCGCCCAGCGGCCGCCGCGTGCCCCGGCGCTGTACGCCTACGGCGGCGAGCTGCCCGGTTTCCTGGCCGATTTCGCGCCACTGGCGGAATTGCCTTGGCTGGCGGATGTGGCCCGGCTGGAATGGGCGCGCAACGCGGCACTGTTCGCCGCCGACCGGGAACCGCTGGGTCCGGACCGATTGGCCACCGTGCCCGCCGCCGGGTTGCCTGGGTTGCGACTGGGGTTGCATCCCTCGGCATGGCTGCACGAATCGCCCTGGCCGATTCATGCGATCTGGGACGCGCACCAGCCTGGTGGCGGGGCGCTGGAAGCGGTGGATCTCGCTCGGGCCGAAATCGTGCTGGTCTGGCGGCACGGCGGCGCGGTGCGCCAGCGGTCGCCGGGTCCGGGCGAATCCGCGTTGCTGGCCGCGTTCGCCCTGGAATGCCCGCTGGCCGAAGCGGTGGAAATGGCGGCGGCGCGTGACCCGGACTTCGACCTGAGCGCCGTGCTGGCCCGCTTGCTGGCCGATGGCGTATTGACCTATCCCAACTGAGGAGGTGACGACAATGCTGCTTGCCGAAACGATGAACGCCGCCCGACCACGTCCGCTGGCCGGGTATTTCGCGCTGGGCCGCCTGCTGGAACGGCTGGCGCCGCTGACCGACCTGTTGCTGCGTCTGGCGGTGTTCCGAATATTTTTCTGGTCCGGCCTGGCCAAGCTCAACGACTGGTCGAGCACCCTGTTGCTGTTCGAAAACGAGTACAACGTGCCGCTGCTGCCGCATACCCTGGCGGCGGCGCTGGCCGCCAGCGCCGAACTGGGGGCGTCGCTGTTGGTGTTGGCCGGCTTGCTGACCCGACTGGCGGCGCTACCGCTGCTGGGGATCGCGCTGGTGATCCAATTCGTTCTGGGCGCGGCCAATCCGGCTTATAATCAGCTTCAACACTACCTGTGGATGGTGTTGCTGCTGGCGCTGATCGCCCGTGGTCCCGGCGCCTGGTCGCTGGACGCCTGGCTGGAACGGCGTTCCGCCCCGGACTAGGGTGAGCGATGGAGCAACGGTCATGATCGCGGTTTGCGCTCGACCCCTGGTGTTCGCCGCCCCGCGCGCCACAGGTTCGTTCCAACCTGTCCGAGCGCCTGTCATGACCGCCCACGATTCATTGGCCGACCTGTTGGCCCGCTGCGCCCTACACGACCGCCGGGCCTTCGAAGCGCTGTACCGACAAGCGGCGCCGGTGCTGCACGGCCTGCTGCTGAAGTTGACGCACGACCGCGAATTGGCGG
>JAGRHI010000033.1:0-11409 GCA_020445045.1 Candidatus Competibacteraceae bacterium | reverse complement strand
GCCGTCTGGCCATCGACCGACTGCGGCGCGGCGATTATCGTCACCGCGCGGAACTGGACGACGACGGCTGGGCGTCGGTCGCCGCCGACGGACCGGGACCCGAGGAGCAAGTACATGCCGAACACGGCGACGCGGCGCTGGCGCGCTGTCTGGAAACCCTGGAGCCGGAGCCGCGCCGCGCGGTGGTTTTGGCCTACTACGAGGGCCTGACCCATGAATTGATCGCCCGACGGCTGGAACGGCCGCTGGGCACGGTCAAGGCTTGGGTCCGGCGCAGCCTGCAACGCTTGAAAATCTGTCTGGGGGAACCATGAACGTTCACTACCCCCCGCTGAGCGACCATCTGGCCGCCGAATATGTCCTGGGCACTTTGCAGGGCCTGGCCCGCCGTCGTTTCGAAAAGCTGCTGCCGGCGCATCCGGCGTTGCGACGGGCCGTGACCGAGTGGGAACGGCGTTTGAACCGGCTGGCCCCCGCCAGCGTGCCCATCCCGCCGCCGCCGGCGGTCTGGAAGGATTTGGAACGGCGGCTATTCCCGGCCGAACCGCCCCGTCGCTGGTGGGATAGCCTGGCATTCTGGCGTGGTCTGGCGGCGGCCGGCGTGCTGGCGGCGGTTGTCGCCGTGACCCCGCGGTTGGCCTTGCCGCCGGGGGAAACGGACATGAACTTCGCCGCCATCCGTGGCAAGCAGCGAGAAGTGCTGTGGACCGTGGCGCTGACCGATGGTGATGGCGGTCGACTGCTGCACGTCAGCAACCTGCGGCCGATGACGATGCCGTCCGACCAGCGCTGTTTCCTGTGGCTGAAAGCCGGCGGCCGGCCGCCGGTCATGCTGGGCGCGTTGCCGGACGATGGCGGTGCCCGCACCTTGAACCTGCCCAAGGGCATGCCACGGCCGAACCAGGGCGATCTATGGGTGTCCATGCAGCCAGCCAGCGATCCGACCCCGCCCGCCCATCCCCTGTATCAAACGCACTGGCAGGCGCTCTGAGGCGTTTTGACGATCCCACCCTTGTTTGGGGGCGGTTGAGCCGGGAAAATGGCGCCAGCGGCCTCCTGGGTGGCTTAACGGCGATGATTAGGGTGGAGGAAAAGGCGGCGATGCGCCCGATCGCGCCAAACAAACGCCGATTTCCCCCATCGGTGCTTGCGACTCCATGATGGACCAGGTGCTTCCCAAGCCGCCGACCCAGCCTGCGAACGGCTACCTCCGGGGAGGTATCTCTTCGCGGCGGCCATCCGGCGAATGGGTTTTGGTATGGTAGACCGGATTTCGTCCTTTCCTTGCCCGATCGAGGTATCCAGCGTGCCTGTTCCACCGGCTCCCATCGTTCCCGCCTCCGCGCCGTTGATGGACGGTTTTGGCCGTCGGGTGAACTACGCGCGATTTTCCGTGACCGACCGTTGCGACTTTCGCTGCGTCTACTGCATGAGCGAACGCATGACGTTCCTGCCACGCGCCCGGATTCTGACCTTGGAGGAACTGGCGACACTGGGCCGGGCCTTCGTCGAGCTGGGCGTGCGCAAGATCCGCGTCACCGGTGGCGAACCGCTGGTACGATGCAACGTACTGTGGCTATTTCAGGAACTGGGCCGGCTGCGCGAGCGTGGGCTGACGGAACTGGTGCTGACCACCAACGGCTCGCAACTGGAGCGACTGGCGGCGGACCTCAAGGCGGCCGGCGTGGCGCGGCTCAACATCAGCCTGGACAGCCTGAAGCCGGAGCGTTTCCGCCGCATCACCCGGACCGGCGAGCTGGATGGGGTGCTGCGCGGCATCCGGGCCGCCCAGGCCGCCGGTTTTCGGCGGCTCAAGCTGAACGCGGTGATCCTGAAACACCGCAACCATGACGAAGTGGTCGATCTGGCCCGCTTCGCCATCGATCAGGGCTTGGATATCAGCTTCATCGAGGAGATGCCGCTAGGGGAGATCGGCGATCACGATCGCGCTGAAATGTATTACTCCAGCGATGCCATCCGCGCCGATCTGGCGAAGGTGTTCTCCCTGACGCGCACCGCTGAAAGCACTGGCGGTCCATCACGCTACTACCGCGTGCCGGGAACCGACAGCCGCATCGGTTTCATTTCTCCACACAGTCACAATTTTTGCGGCGACTGTAACAGAGTACGGGTTTCCGCCGAAGGTCGTCTGCTGCTCTGTCTCGGTCAGGAACATTCGGTGGATTTGCGTCATGTGCTGCGTGCCCACCCCGGCGACCGCGAACGACTCAAGCAGGCCATCGTCGCCGCCATGGCGATCAAGCCACGGGGCCATGACTTCCGACTCGACGGTCAGCCAGTCATCCCACGCCATATGAACCACACCGGCGGTTGAACATTCCGGGCGACAGTTCACCAAGACTTTGGGGGTCGGCATCCGTCGGTTTGCGATCGAGACCGCCACGATCCGGTTCGTCGCGCGGGTGTTTGGGTCCCGTCCGTTTCACCCGTGATCGGCGGCCGCGTAACCTGCCGACTTGGAAAATGGCCTGCTCATCACCCATCGGTTTGAGTTAACCTTCTCCGCTGGATGAATTGCGCACCTTCAAGAAACTCGCCCGCGACGCCTTGGCCTGGTTCAAGCATGGTTTGCGGGTGCTTCCGAGATGGCGAGCCAATGCAACGCGCCTTGCCGTCTTTCCGTCCCATCCGCACGATCAGGAGGAACCGATAGGTGGTCAGGAATTGCACGCCCATTACCGTCAACGGCGTCGAAATCGCCGACAGCGCCATTCATGCCGAAATGCGGCATCATCCCGCGCCATCGCCGGAAGCCGCCGAATATTCGGCAAAGCTGGCACTGGTCGCCAAGGAATTGCTGCTACAAGAAGCGGCCCGGCTGGAGATTGTCGGCGATGACGAAGAAGGGCGCATCGCGGCGCTGATCGAACGCGAGGTCAAGACGCCGGAACCGGATGAAACCAGTTGCCGGCGTTTTTTCCGGGCCAACCATCAGCGCTTTCGTACCGGCGATCTGTTCGAGGTCTCGCACATCCTGTGCGCCGCCCCGCCCGGCGACGCCATGGCCCGCGCCGAGGCTCGCGCCCGCGCCGAAAGCACCCTCGCTCAACTGGCGGATGACGGTGGGAATTTCGCGGAACTGGCCACGACACTGTCGGACTGCCCGTCCAAACAGGACGGCGGCAGCCTTGGACAAATCGGGTCGGGGCAGACGGTGCCCGAATTCGAACAGGCGCTGCTGGACATGCGGGAAGGCGAGATTTCCAGCCAGCCGCTGGAGAGCCGCTTCGGCTTTCACCTGATCCGCTTGCATCGTAAAACCGAAGGTCAGCCGTTGGCGTACGAAAGGGCTCGCGACCAAATCGCCGGCTATCTGCGCGAGAGCGCGCAGCGACAAGGTATCAGTCGGTATCTGTCGTCGCTGATCGGCCGCGCCGACATCGCGGGCATCGATCTGCTGGGCACGGATTCGCCGCTGGCGCGGTAGCGGCGCGGAAACGAAGATTTCCGGGGTAACCCATCTCAGCCGTTCGACCCGGTGTCTGGATGCCGATGCCGCCCACCGTGACCGTGACCGTGATCGTGACCGTGGTCGTGCGAGTCGGGGGGAAGCACGGCCAGCGAACCGTCCAGATAGGCGATGACCGCCCGATCCGGATCGGTTGCCGGGGTGACCACGCCCACGATGCCCTTATGGGCGAGCCGATGGCTCAAGCCCTGGCCCATGCTACCGGCGATCAGCACCCGTACCCCGTCCAGCGGATGCGGCGAGTGAGGCGAGCTGTCGTGAAAGGATTGTTCCCTGGGCAGTTCGAGTAACTCCTTGCGAACGATCTCGTCCTGCTCGGTTTCATAGATCCAGAACTTCCGGCATTTGCCGGCGTGTTCCGTGATTGTGCGCCGGTTTTGACTGGCGACCGCGATTTTCATGTTGATGGCTCCTGGCAAGTGTTTCGGCCGGCGGCAAAACTCGCAACGATGCGGCGGCGCCGGTCCGGTAAAATGAATCTTTGATTACCGGTCATCCCACCGATCGCCTTGTCCCGGTGGCGAGCGGCGGTTGTCCGATGCCCAACATAGAAGGGGCGCGGGAGGCGCGGCGGATAATTGTATGAAACCGATTTCATTGCACGCGATCTGGCTGGGCGAAGCCAAATGCCGACACTGCGCCGTGCGCGCTTCGGCGCTGTTCGCCGGGCTGGAGGAAACGGATTTCGGTCACATCCACCAGCCGATCAAGGATGTCGTCCTCAGCCCGCAACAGGCGCTGTACCGCATGCACGATCGGGGCAACACCCTGTTCACTCTGCGCGTCGGGGTGATGAAGCTGATGCAATACCTGCCCGACGGCAGCCAGCGCATCGTCCGCCTGCTGAAGGATAGCGACGCGCTTGGCCTGGAGACATTGGTCGGTCAGCCTTATCAGCATGACGCCATCGCCCTCACCGACTGCGAAATCTGCGCGATCCCCACCGGTGTGATCGAACGACTGGGCCGCGAGCGGCCCCGGTTGTACCAGGAACTGATGGCTCGCTGGCAGCAGGCGCTGACCGAGGCCGACATCTGGCTGACCCAGTTCACCACCGGCACCGCTCGCCAGCGGGTGGCGCGGTTGCTGCTGCGCTTGTCCTGCGCCGAACAAGGGAGTCCCCTGCCGCTGTTCGGGCGCGAGGACATGGGCGCGATGGTGGGATTGACCACCGAGACCGTCAGCCGCGCCATCGCCGAACTGCGGCGGCAAGGGGTGCTGCGCGATCGCGGCTCCATCGTCCAGGAATGCGACCGCAAGGTCCTGCGCCGCATCGCCGACGGCGAGGAGTGAGGGAGCGTTTCAGTCATCGGCCGGGTCGTCGTCCAGACAGCCACAGTGTTCCAGCCACAGGGCGTTGACGATGCCGAAGGAACAGGCCAACAGCACGCCCAGAATCCAGGTGAAATACCACATCAGTCTTTCACTCCTCCACTCAGTACATGACCTTATCGGCGGCGCGGACTTGCGCCACCGTCACCGTGCCGCGCAACTTGCCGAACACCCAAGTGGTGTAAGCCAGCACGATCGGCAGGAATACCAGCGTGACGCCAAACATCCACTTGAGGGTGAGGTGGCTGGAGGTGGCGTCCCAGACCGTCAGACTGCTGTTGGGGTCGGAACTGGACGGCATGATGAAGGGAAACAGACTGAAGCCGGCGGTCAGGATCACCCCGGCCAACGCCAGCGAACTGGCGATGAAACCGAACCCCGGCCGCCGGGACAGGCTGCTCAACCACGCCAATATCGCGCCACCGAAGCCCATGCAGGGCGCCACCAACATCCAAGGATACTGGGCATACCGCGCCAGTAACGCACCGTTGTCTCGCACCACCGTCTTGGCCAGGGGATTGGACGGCGCGGCCGTGCCCGCGAAACTTTCCAGACGATAGCCGTCCACCCAGAACAGCATCCACACTCCAGCCAGGGCGAAAGCGACCAAGAACAACAGGGTCGCCAGGGTCACCGTCCACCGTGCCCGTTGCTGGATTTCGCCCTCGGTGCGTAATTGCAGATAGACCGCGCCGTGCATGACCAGCATCGACAGACTCACGATTCCCGCCAGCAATCCGAACGGATTCAGCAAGCCGAGGAAGCCGCCGGTGTAGTACGCGCGTAAATCGGCGTCGAAATGGAACGGCACGCCCAGCAGCAAATTGCCGAAGGCGACCCCGAACACCAGCGCTGGCACCGCTCCGCCCACGAACAGTCCCCAATCCCAGAACTTGCGCCAACTTGGATTGGGCAATTTACTGCGATAATCGAATCCCACCGGCCGCAGGATCATGGCGAACAAGGTCAGGATCAAGGCGATGAAAAAGCCGGAAAAGGCGGTGGCGTACACCGGCGGCCACGCGGCGAACACCGCGCCGCCGCCCAGAATGAACCACACCTGATTTCCTTCCCAGGTCGGGCCGACCACGTTGATGATGACCCGCCGCTCCTCGTCGTTGCGGCCCAGAAACGGTAACAAGGTACCGACGCCCAAATCGAAGCCATCGGTGATGGCGAACCCAATCAGCAGGATGCCGATGAACAGCCACCAAATGACCCGCAAGGTTTCGTAACTCAGCAGGAAAGCGAAAAAGTCGGCCATGACGGTGCTCCTACGGCAGAGTGGCGGCGTGAGGCGTGGCCGGCGCCGGGCCACCGTTCTCGAAGTGATAACGGCCGGTGCCCAGGCTGCTGGGGCCGAGACGGGCGTACTTGATCATCAGGAACAGCTCGACGATCAGCAGCGCGCTGTAGAACAGCACGAAGCCGCTCAGGCTGAAGGTCACCTGGCCAACACTCAGGGTGGAGGTCGATAGCCGGGTTGGCAACATGCCGGACACCGTCCAGGGCTGGCGGCCGTACTCGGCGACGAACCACCCCAACTCGGAAGACAACCAGGGTAAGGGCAAGCTGCACACCGCTGCCCACAGCAACCAGCGTTTGTGTCCCGCCTGCCGGCGCGCGCAGTAATAGAACGACAGCGCGAACAACAGCAGCATCCACATTCCGAACCCCACCATCAGGCGGAAACTCCAGAACAATGGCGCCACCTTGGGAATGGTGTCGCGCGCCGCCTGCTTGATCTGCTCCTCGCTGGCATCGAGCACCCGCGGGGCGTATCTCTTCAGTAGTAGGGCATAGCCAAGATCGTCATGGGCTTCCAACAGCTGAGCGCGGGTCGCGTCATCACGGGCGCCAGCCCGCCATTGCTCCAAGGCCGCGTAGGACTTCATGCCCCGGCGAACGCGCGCCTCGTTCCGGATTATCAATTCCTTCAGCCCCACCACCGGAGTATCGATCGAGCGGGTGGCGATCAAGCCCAACAGGTAAGGAATCCGAAGTTGGCGCTCGGTGGTCATGGTCTCGTCGTCGGGAAAACCGAACAAGGTGAACGATGCAGGTGCCGGTTCGGTCTCCCACATGGCTTCGATCGCCGCCAGCTTGACTTTCTGCACGTCGCCCAGTTCGTAGCCACTCTCGTCGCCCAAGGTGATCACCGACAGGGTCGAAGCCAGACCGAAGGCGGTGGCAATGGCGAAGGAACGGCGCGCGAAGCTCAAATCGCGGCCCTTGAGCAAATACCAGGCGCTGATCGCCAGCACGAACACCGCCCCGGTCACGTAGCCAGCGGAGACGGTATGCACGAATTTGACCTGTGCCACCGGATTGAACAGCAGCTCGCCGAAACTGGTCATTTCCATGCGCATGGTTTCGGGATTGAATACCGTGCCCACCGGATTCTGCATCCAGCCGTTGGCGATCAGAATCCACAAGGCCGACAGATTGGAGCCAAGCGCCACCAGCCAGGTGACGACCAGGTGTTGCACCTTGCTCAAACGGTCCCAACCGAAGAAGAACAGGCCAATGAAAGTGGATTCCAGGAAGAAGGCCATCAAGCCCTCGATGGCCAGCGGCGTGCCGAAGATATCGCCGACGTAATGCGAGTAGTAGGCCCAGTTGGTGCCGAACTGAAACTCCATGGTGATGCCGGTGGCCACGCCCAGCGCGAAATTGATGCCGAACAGCTTGCCCCAGAACCGCACCATGTCCTGGTACACCGTCTTGCCGGTCATCACATAGACCGACTCCATGATCGCCAGCAGGAAGGACAGCCCCAGCGTCAGGGGCACGAAGAGAAAGTGATACATCGCGGTCAGCGCGAACTGAAGCCGCGACAGTTCGATCAGGGTTTCGGATATCACGATGCTTGACCTTGCGCGGTGGAAACGGACGGCGCGACCATGCCCAACAGGTGGCGCGCCTGTTCCTCCGGCCCCGTGGCCGGCGGCGCGCTGAAAAACGCGATTTTGAGGAATGCGAGCAGAACGATCTTGATCAGCACTAAAATAACGACTTCCCGTCGCGGGGCGCTGGCGGACAATGCGTCGAACATGGTGGCGATCCACTGAAAACGAGTGTGCGATAGCCTGTCACCGTCCTGGAGCCAACCGCCATGCGGATTCTCAATATCGAACCGGAAAATACCGCCTTCCGCCTCCACCACGAGATC
Source organism: Candidatus Competibacteraceae bacterium (assembly GCA_020445045.1). GTDB lineage: Bacteria > Pseudomonadota > Gammaproteobacteria > Competibacterales > Competibacteraceae > Competibacter. The sequence goes on along the minus strand of JAGRHI010000033.1, from coordinate 3,415 downwards.
GTGTTTCATGTCCCTCACCGACACCCGTGGCGACCGTGATCGCTTGTTGACGCTGGCCGAGGCCATCGCCGCCGCTCTGGATGCCGTGCGCCCGGTCCGCGAGACCGAGACCGTGCCGTTGCTGGAGGCTTACGGCCGGGTGTTGGCCGCCGACCTGCCGGCCCGGCTCGACATGCCTCCGCACGACAATTCGGCGATGGATGGTTTCGCGCTGTATCGAGCCGATCTGCAAGCCGACGGACCGATTCGCTTGCCGGTGATCGGTCAGGCGCTGGCGGGGCATCCGTATGCCGGCATCGCTCCGCGCGGCGCGGCGGTGCGCATCACCACTGGCGCCGTGATCCCGGACGGAGCGGATGCCGTGATCATGCAGGAACAGTGCGCGATCGCGCCGGATGAAAGCGAAATCGTCATCGAACCGCAAGCCGCCGCCCGGCTCAAGCCGGGCGCGAACATCCGCCGTCGCGGCGAGGATGTGCAAGCGGGAACGGTGCTGCTAGCGGGTGGGTCGCGGTTGCGTCCGCAAGAGGTGTCGCTGGCGGCGGGACAAGGTGTCGCCGCGCTGACGGTGCGGCGCCGGCCGCGGGTAGCGGTGGCGTCCACCGGCGACGAGCTGTACGAACCGGACGCGACGTTGCCACCGGGCGCAATCCATGAATCGAACCGCTATATCCTGATCGGTTTGCTGCGGCGGCTGGGCTGCGCGGTGAGCGACTTGGGCATCCTGCGCGACCGACGCGATACGATGTTGTTGGCGCTACGGGACGCGGCGGCGGCACACGACGTGCTGCTGACCTCGGGTGGGGTGTCGGTGGGCACAGCCGATCTGGTCAAGGACGTGATCGCCGAACTAGGGAGCATCGAGTTCTGGCGGTTGGCGGTCAAGCCGGGCAAGCCGGTGACCTTCGGGCGGATTCAGGACTGTCTGGTGCTGGGCCTGCCGGGTAATCCGGTGTCGGTCATGGTGTCCTTCCTGCTGTTTGCCCGGCCGCTGCTGCTGAAGCTGATGGGCGCGCGGCCGGTCGAACCGGCGCGGATGCGGGTCCGCGCGGATTTCCAGTTCCGCCGCAAGCCGGGCCGGCGCGAATGGTTGCGGGCGCGATTGCAATTCGGTTCCGACCAGGCGCTCCTGGCCAGTATCTACCACACCAACAGTTCCGGGGCGCTGTCGTCGCTGTGCTGGGCCGATGGCTTGATCGAATTGCCGGAGGACTGCGCCGGGGTGGCGCTCGGCGACGCGGTGGACTACCTGCCGTTCAGCGGGTTGGGCGTGGAGTAGCGGTCAGGGGCTCTTGAGATATATTTCCTGCCAGCAGGATCGCGATGTAAAAAAAGCGGCGAGCACCGGTTTCCGATGACCTCGCCGCAGTTTCCCCCCACGGGAAAACCGATCAGGGATTGACGCGGATGCGATAAATCCCGCCGATGTTGTTACCGCCGTTGTTGCCGCCGCACCGGTATTCACCGTGGATCCGCGCTTGGCCGTAAATGGATTTAACTGGAAGTTCCCGCGGTGTACGCCGACACTTGGATCACGTGACCATGGCAACTGCTGCCTTGCGCGTTCACCGTATTGGTTTCGACGCCGTTGACACTATTGACGTCGTCGTCCTCTTCGGCATGCGCCCAGGTGGCATTCAGGCTCAGGGCGGCGGCGGTCAGGCAAAAGGTTTTCAGGTTCATGGTGAGGTTTCCCTCTAAAATATTTACCGTGTCGGTTGGTGATTACGATAAAGCACATGCTGTGCCAATATGTTTATATCTTTGATAAATAAATATTATTTTAAGTTAATTTCCTGGCTGGTTGTTTGACGGCGCCCATCTGAACCGGTTCGGTATGATCCGATTTCGGGTCAGCATGATTGTTTTCCATAACAGTGTGTCGGGTTCTCAATGCCTCGTTCATCGGCTGCTGGCTGAAGAGCTAATCGGCTCCCTGAGCGGCGCCGGTCGGGAGTTCGGATGCTTTTCCCGAGGGAACCCGGTCGTCTCCTCGGTCGGTCGACGACACGGATGCCGCCGTTTCCGGCAACAATCCATCCATCGGTACATAATCTGAAGTGTCCACATGTTCCACATGACGACTCGCCAAAGCGAATCTGGTCAACAAAAATCCGGCAATAGAGGTAAAACAACATGCAACGACTTGGTTGGCTGGCGACTTTTGGCCATGCCGGCGTTTTCGGATTCCTGTGCTCGGCGCTGTTGATCGCGACCGCCGCTCAAGCTCAGGAATGGCTTTATACCGTCCGTCCCGGCGATAACATCTGGAACATCACCGCCGATTATCTGGTCAGCATGAGTTACTGGCCCAAGCTGCAAGCGCTCAACGGCGTCGCCGATCCCGAGCGCCTGCCGCCGGGGATGAAACTGCGCGTTCCGGTCGCTTGGCTCAAGGATCGACCCACGGCGGCTCGGATCGTGAGCGCGCGAGGCAAGGTGGAAGCCACGCTGGCTTTTTCCGGCCACACCGTGGCGGTCGCCATCGATCAGCCGCTGCAAAGCGGCGATGAGGTTCGCACTGGCTCCGACGGCAGCGCCACCCTGAAGTTCGGCGACGGTTCCCAGCTTTTGCTGCAAGCCGACAGCCGGCTGACCCTGGACACCCTGAGCACTTATGGCGACGATACCCTCATCGTGGACACGCGCCTGCGCCTGCGCCAGGGGCGCGCGGACAGCCAGGTCACGCCCCGCCAAATCTCCCGAGCTCGCTACGAAATCTCGACGCCCGCCGCGACCACGGCGGTGCGTGGCACCAATTTCCGGCTCGGCATGGATGCCGCCAGCGGGGTGGCTCGGGTCGAGGTCTTGACGGGAGCGCTGGATTTCAAGGGCGAGCGCCGCTCCCGGAAGGTACCGAAAGGCTTTGGCGCGCTGGCCGAGACCGGCCGGCCACCCGCCGCCGCGGTTTCGTTGCTGAAAGCGCCGACACTCGCCGGTCTGCCGCCGCGGGTGGAACGCGTGCCGGTGCAATTCAGCTTTCCGGAACTGAGCGGCGCAACCGGTTACCGGGCCCAGATCGCGGCCGACAGCCGGTTCGAGACCCTGCTGTTCGACGGGATATCCCAGCAGCCGCAAGTGCGCGGCCCCGCTCTACCGGATGGCGATTATGTGGTGCGCGTGCGCGGGATCGATCCGCGAGGGCTGGAGGGGTACGACGCCTACCATTCGTTTCGCCTGCACGCCCGCCCCGAACCGCCGTTCCTGGCGCGACCCGGCCAGCAGGCCACCGTGCCCGAAAAAACGCCGACCTTCGAGTGGACCGAATCGGCGGCGGCAACGGCCTATCATTTTCAACTGGCCGAAGACGAACGGTTTTCGACCGTACTGCTTGACCTGCCGGATTATGCCGGCAATCGTCTGATTCCCGACCGGTTGTTGGCGCCCGGCGTTTATTGTCTCCAATGGGGAAGGG
>JAGRHI010000032.1:16227-22510 GCA_020445045.1 Candidatus Competibacteraceae bacterium | reverse complement strand
CGGGCTTCTTCGGCGCGAGCGGCTTCCCGGCGAGCGGCGGCGGCGGCGCGGCTGGCTTCAGCCTGAGCCGCGGCGGTTTCCGCGGCGGACGAACGTGGCGGCGGCGCGGCTTCCTGGGCGGCTTGAAGTCGGGCGGCCTGACTGTTGGCGGCGGCGCCACGCGCTTCCTCGGCGCGGGCGCGCGTTTGCGCGGCTTCCGCCTGTTCCTGGCGGCGGGCGGCTTCGGCGCGGGCCTTGGCCGCCGCGATGCGTTCCGCTTCGGCCTGGTCCCTGGCAACCCGCGCCGCTTCTTCTTGAGCGGCCTGGGCGGTCTCGGCTGGTGGAGCCGGTTCCTCTGGGCTGGCGGGGGGCGACGTTTGGGCCAGCGGTGGAGCGGGGGCATCCGCCGCCGGCTCCGGGGCGGAAAAGGTCAGCGCGGGCGGCTTCTCGGCGGGCGGCTTCGGCGGCACGCTGTCCGGCGCTGGGGCGGTGGTGGAGTTCACGCTGGGGGGGGTGCCCGATTTTTCCAGCAGTTCCGGGACGAAAATCACGGCCAGCGCGGTAATGACGGTGGCGCCGACCAAGCGTTGGGTTAAGCGGTTGTTCAAAATCAAGCCTCCCGTGATTGCGGCGGGGGAGAATCGGATAGCCACGGCTGGGCGGCCAGCACGGGCGCGACGGTTTGGAATGAACCCAGCACGACGATGCGGTCGCCGGGTCGCGCGGCGGTCCGGGCGGCCCGGCAGGCGCTGGCGATGTCGGCGGGCGGCGGCGCGTCGACGTCGCGCAGGGCTCGCGCCAGTGCGGCGCCGAAGCCGCCTCGCGGTCCGGTCAGCATGACCGGATGCCAGCCGTCGATCAGGCCGGTCAGTGCTCGAACGACGCCGTTCGCGTCCTTGTCGGCCAGCAGGCCGATGATGGCCCGGGTTTGCCCGGCGCAGGGCCGTTCCCGCAGGTGGGCGGCCAGAACGGCGGCGCCAAGTGGATTATGGGCAACATCGAGAATCCACTCAACCGGACCAGGGATGCTTTGCAAGCGGCCGGGCAGTTCGGCGCGCGCCAATCCGGCGCGAATGGCGGCGACGGCAAGCGGTAAGCGGTCGCGCAGGCTGGCCAGGGTCATGAGCACGGCGGCGGCGTTGCCGGTCTGGTGCGCGCCGGCCAGCCCCGGTAGTGGCAGATCATCGAAGTGTAGCGCGTCCGCCCACCAGCGCCAGGTCCGGCCGGTGCGGTCGAAGCCGTAGTCGAGGCCGACTTGCCGGTAAGTCGCGCCGATGCCGCGCGCGTGTTCGACCAGTCGGCGCGGTGGATCGGGATCGGCGCAGATCGCCGGCCGACCGGCGCGGTAGATGCCGGCTTTTTCGAAGCCGATGCTGTCGCGATCCGTGCCCAACCAGTCGGTGTGATCGAAGCCGATGCTGACCACCAGCGCGGCGTCGGCGTCGACGACGTTGACTGCGTCCAACCGTCCGCCGAGCCCCACTTCCAGCAGCGCGACCTCGACCTCGGCTTCGCGGAACAGCTCCAGCGCCGCCAAGGTGCCGAATTCGAAGTAGGTCAGGGAAACATCGCCGCGAGCCGCGTCGATGCGGGCAAAAATCCGGCGGAGCGCGTCGTCGCTCGCTGCCGCGCCGTCGATGCGGATACGCTCGTTGTAGCGCAACAGATGCGGCGAGGTGTAGGCGCCGACCCGGTAACCGGCGGCCCGCAGGATCGCGTCCAGCAGGGCGACGCAGGAGCCCTTGCCATTGGTGCCGCCGACCGTGATCGCGATGTGGGGCGGCGGTGCCGGTTGCAGCCGGCGCAACACGGTCCGCACCCGTTCCAAACCCAAGTCGATGGTTCGGGGGTGCAGGGTTTCCTGCCAGCGCAGCCAGTCGTCCAGGGTCGCAAACCGTGAATCGGGCATCGGCAGGGGATCTCGATGCGCGCGCCTAAGCCGCCACGGCGGGGTGACTGGTCAGCAGCGCCAGCAGATTGGCCAAGCGGTCGCGCAGTTCGCGGCGGTCGAGGATCAGGTCGATGGCGCCGTGTTCCAGCAGGAACTCGCTGCGCTGAAAGCCGGGCGGTAGTTTTTCCCGCACCGTTTGTTCGATCACTCGTGGGCCGGCGAAGCCGATCAGGGCCTTGGGCTCGGCGATGTTGATGTCGCCCAGCAGCGCCAGGCTGGCGGAGACGCCACCGGTGGTCGGATGCGTCAGCACCGAGATGTAAGGGATGCCATGCTCGGCCAGCCGGGCGAGCATGGCGCTGGTTTTGGCCATTTGCATCAGCGAGACCAACGCCTCTTGCATTCGCGCGCCACCGCTGGCGGAAAAGCAGATGAAGGGGATATGTTCCCGCAAGGCGATCCGGGCGGCGCGGACGAAACGCTCGCCGACCACCGAACCCATCGAGCCGGCCATGAACTCGAATTCGAAAGCGGCGGCGACCACCGGCATGCCCTTGAGCAGGCCGCGCATGGCGATCAGGGCGTCTTTTTCCTCGCAGGTTTTCTGCGCTTGGGCCAGGCGGTCCTTGTATTTCTTGCTGTCCTTGAATTTGAGGAAATCGGTCGGTTCGATATCGTCGCCGATTTCGTTCGAATCGGCTTCATCCAGAAAGCCGTGCAGGCGCTGGCGGGCACCAAGGTACATGTGATGGCCGCATTTGGGACAGACTTGCAGGTTGCGCTCCAGTTCGACGCGATACAGCACCGCTCCACATTCCTCGCACTTGCTCCACAAGCCTTCGGGAATCTGGTGCTTGTTGCGGCCGTCGGTGCGGATGCGGGAGGGAACGAGTTTTTCGTACCAGCTCATGCAACGGGTTCCGGGTTCGGGGAGAGCCTTTGGCGAGGTCGGTGGTCAGAACGCCGGACGGGCCTGGAGAGGAGAAATATCATGGCGCGCGATGGGGCGCTCAGCCAGCGAAAGCGGTGGGCATACTGGCTTGATCCATGGCTTGGCGCATGGCGGCGATTTGCGCGGCGACCTCCCGGCGCATCCGTTCGGGGTCGTCGGCCAGTTCGTGCATCCTGGCGACTAGCGCGCTGCCCACCACCACGGCGTCGGCGATCCGGGCGACGGCGGCGGCGGTCGGCGGGTCCTTGATGCCGAAACCGACGCCCAGCGGCAGATCGGTGCAGGCACGGATGGTCGCCAGTTTTTCCGCCACTTCGGCGACGTTGAGCGCGGCCGAGCCGGTCACGCCCTTGAGCGAGACGTAATAGAGATAGCCCCGCGCCAATTGGGCGGTGCGACGGATGCGTTCGACGGAACTGGTCGGGGCCACCAGGAAGATGGGAGCGATCCCGGCGGCATTCATCAGTTCGATCGGCTCGGCCGCCTCTTCCGGCGGCAGGTCCACGGTCAGTACGCCGTCCACCCCGGCGTCGCGGGCGGCGGCGACGAATGCCGCGTGGCCCATGCGCTCGATGGGGTTGAGATAGCCCATCAGGACCAGTGGGGTCTGGGCGTCGATCTGGCGGAATTCGCGCACCAGTTCCAGTACCCGTCGCGGGGTCGTGCCCTGGGCCAGCGCCCGCTCGCAGGCTTTCTGGATGACCGGGCCATCGGCCATGGGGTCGGAAAACGGCACGCCCAGCTCAATGATGTCGGCGCCGGCCGCGACCAGGGCGTGCAGCATCGGCACGGTCAGTTCCGGGCGCGGGTCGCCGGCGGTAATGTACGGAATCAGGGCCTTGCGTCCGGCGCGGCGCAATTCCTGGAAACGGTGGGTGATCCGGTTCATGAGATTCGAGACTCTTACAGTTGAATGCCTTCCAGCGCGGCGACGGTGTAGATGTCCTTGTCGCCGCGGCCGGACAGGTTGACCACGATGCTTTGGTCGGGGCGCATCGTCGGGGCCAGTTTCGTGACGTAAGCCAAGGCATGGCTGCTTTCCAGCGCCGGAATGATGCCCTCGGCGCGGGTCAAGTCGTGGAAACCTTGCAGTGCCTCGTCGTCGGTGATGGCGACGTACTGGGCTCGGCCGATATCCTTGAGCCAGGCGTGCTCCGGGCCGACGCCGGGGTAGTCCAGCCCGGCGGAAACCGAGTGGGTTTCGGTGATCTGGCCGTGCTCGTCGTCCAGCAGGTAGGTGCGGTTGCCGTGCAGCACGCCGGGTTGACCGGCGCACAGGGTGGCGGCGTGGCGGCCGGTGTCGATGCCGGAGCCGGCGGCCTCGACCCCATAGATGGCCACTGTGTCATCGTTCAGGAACGGATGGAACAGGCCGATGGCGTTGGAACCGCCACCCACGCAGGCCACCAGGGCGTCCGGCAGCGCGTTGTACTCGGTCAGCATCTGCTCGCGTGCCTCGCGGCCGATCACCGCCTGGAACTCGCGCACCATCAGCGGATAGGGATGCGGGCCGGCCACCGTGCCGATCATGTAAAAGGTGTCGTCCACGTTGGCGACCCAGTCGCGCAGGGCCTCGTTGAGCGCGTCCTTCAAGGTGCGCGAGCCGGAGGTCACCGGTTGTACGGTGGCGCCCAGCAGCCGCATGCGATAGACGTTCAGCGCTTGGCGCTGAATATCTTCCGCGCCCATGTAGACCACGCATTCCATGCCCAGCCGAGCGGCCACGGTGGCGGAGGCCACACCGTGCTGGCCGGCGCCGGTCTCGGCGATCAGCCGGGTCTTGCCCATGCGCTTGGCCAGCAGCGCCTGGCCGACGGTGTTGTTGATCTTGTGCGCGCCGGTATGGTTCAGATCCTCGCGCTTGAGGTAGATTCGCGCGCCGCCCAGTTGCCGGCTCCAGCGTTCGGCGTAATAGAGCGGGCTGGGGCGGCCGACGTAATGGGCCAGATCGGCGTCCAGTTCCGCCAGGAATTCGGGGTCGCCGCGACAATCCCGCCAGGCTTCGTTCAATTCGTGCAGGGCTTCCATCAGCGTTTCGGCCACGAATCGGCCGCCGTAACGCTCGAAGTGACCGTTGGCGTCGGGGAACTGGCTGAAATCGACCGGGTTACGCAGTGCGGCTTTCACAATCGTTCACACCTCGAAAAAATGCGCGCATCAATTCGGCGTCCTTGACGCCTTTGGCGGTCTCCACGCCACTGCTGACGTCGACCGCCTGGGGCCGGACCTGGCGGATCGCGGCGGCGACGTTGCCAGGATGCAGGCCGCCGGCCAGAATCAGGGGCTTGCGGCGTTCGGTGGGGATTCTCGCCCAGTCGAAGCCTTGGCCGGAACCCCCCATCCTATCGCCGCCGTGGCTGTCCAGCAGCAACCCGGCCGCGTCGGCGAAACGCTGCTCGTAGTCCCGTACGTCGGCGTTGGCGCCCATCGGCACGGCCTTGAGATAGGGCAGACCGAACGCCGCGCAGTAGGCCGCTTCCTCGTCGCCGTGAAATTGCAGTAGCTGCACGGGAACCTGGGATAGGACGGCGCGAACCGCCGCCGGTTCGGCGTTCATGAATAGACCGACCAGGGTGACGAAGGGCGGCAGGGCCGCGACGATCCGTCGTGCCGCGTCCGCGTTCACGTAGCGGGGGCTGGGCGGGTGGAACACCAGGCCGATGGCGTCCGCGCCCAACTCGGCCGCCGTCACGCCGTCCTCGGGACGGGTGATGCCGCAGATCTTGACACGGGTACGGGGAATCGGGGTCATGGAACGGGTACTGGGCAGGGCAAGGACGGTCGGGGAAGTTGAAGACTATCAGAATTCAGCGGGATTTGTGGAGCAATGTGCGCGGCCATGGCGGGACGACCGAACGGTCATGGGATCAAGCGGGATCGGGCGGCTTTTAGCCCACCAGCATCCGCGCCGCCAGCACGATCTCGTACCCTCCGAACAACATGACCAGGCTGCCCGTCACGCGGCGCACCGCCGGCCGGCGCACGAACTCCGCCAGCGCCGCCGCGGCCGTGCCCATCGCCAACAGCGCCGGCAGGGTGCCCAAACCGAAGCTGAGCATCAGCAGCGCGCCTTGCGGTGCCCCGCCCGCGCCGATCGCCCAGACCAATACGCTGTAGACCAGACCGCAGGGCAACCAACCCCATACCAGTCCGATACCCAAGGCTTGTGCTGGAGTGCGTACCGGCAGCCAGCGCCGCCCCAGCGGCTCGATCCGTCGCCACAGCACGCCGCCGGCCCGTTCCAGCCGTCCCAGCACTGTTTGCCAACCGGCCAAGTACAAGCCGAGGAAGATCATAAACAGTCCGGCCAGCAGTTGCAGGCCCAATTGGGCATGGTGGACCGACACCAGATGCGTAGCCCAGGCCCCCACGCCGCCGGCCAGCGCGCCAGCAACCATGTAACTGATGAGACGCCCGCCGTTGTAGGCCAGCAAATACGGCAGACGGGCACGTAGTGGATG
>JAGRHI010000032.1:3985-15987 GCA_020445045.1 Candidatus Competibacteraceae bacterium | reverse complement strand
GTTCCGGGCTGTGCGCGTGGTCCACGCGCTCCACTTCCTGCTCGATGATCGGCCCTTCGTCCAGGTTAGCGGTGACGTAGTGGGCGGTGGCCCCGATCAGCTTCACCCCGCGGTTGTAGGCCTGATGGTAGGGTTTGGCGCCCTTGAAGCCGGGCAGGAAGGAATGGTGAATGTTGATCGCCCGCCCGGCCAGCGCCCGGCACAGTTCCGGCGACAGGATTTGCATGTAACGAGCCAGCACCACCAGTTCGGTTCGGGTCTGCTCGACCAGATCCAGGATCCGCCGTTCCTGTTCCGGCTTGGTCGCCGCCGTCACCGGCAGATGGTGGTAGGGAATCGCGTGCCAGTCGGCCAGATGCGCCAGCTCGCGATGGTTGGAAACGATGGCGGTGATCGCCATCGGCAGCGCGCCGGTGCGGTGCCGATACAAGAGATCGTTCAGGCAATGCTCGGCCTTGGACACCAGCACCATCACCCGGGGCGGCCGGCGCCGGTCGTACAGATGCCAGTCCATTTCGAACTGCTGGGCCAGCGGAGTGAAATGTTCCAGCAGCACCGGTTCGGTCGCTTGGTCCAGGTCGAACACCAGCCGCATGAAAAACCGGCCGGACTCGGTGTCGCTGAACTGGCTGGATTCCACGATATTGCCGCGATGGGCCGCCAGCACGCCGGACACGGCGGCCACGATCCCCACCCGGTCGGGGCAGGCGATGGTCAGGATATAGCGAAGAATGAGCATGGCGATTTCAGCAGGGTGGCGCGAAAGAGGGCGGATTGTAGGCGAAATCGTTGCCCGTCATCCTGGCTTTTCCGCCAGGTTCAGAGCGTCGCGCAGCAGCGGCAGGTGCAGCCGCACGCAATCCATGCCGACGGCGATGCCCTCGCCGGCGCGGTCGAAATCCATCAGCCCCAGATGGGCCAGCCGCGGGGCCAGCACCACGTCCGGCGGGTCGCCCGCCATTCGCGCCCGGGTAATGCGGTTCTGCATGATGTTGATCGAACCGGCCACCACGTCGAACAGGCCCGGCGGCTCGTCTTCCTCTTTTTCCGGCGGCGACAGCCGATCGTGCAGGTTCCCCAACACCGCTTGCCAGCCGGCGCTCAGTCGTGTCAGCAGCGGATTCGAGGTTGGCCGCCGCGTCGATCGCCCGAGCAGATGCCGGCCGACGATGTCGCCGTTCAAATTCACCGCGATCACCTGTTCCGCGCCCAATGCCCGGCACAGCGATACCGGCAATGGGTCCACCAGCCCGCCGTCCACCAGCCAACGCTCCTGAAGCCGCACCGGGCTGAACAGTCCCGGCAGGGCGATGGAGGCGCGCACCGCTTCCAGCAGCGGACCGCTCTGGAACCACACCTCGCGGCCGGTCTGGAGATCGGTGGCCACCGCGCCGAACGGTTTGGGCAGGGTTTCGATCGGCACGTCCTCGACCCGCTCGCCGAAGGCGCGCATCAGCCGCTCGCCCTCGACGCCGCCGCGGCGCACGTCCATGTAGCGGATGATTTCCCACCAGTCGATCCGCGCGACCCACTCTTCCAGCAGGTCCAGTCGGTCGCTGGCGTAGGCCGCGCCGACCAGCGCGCCGATGGAGGTTCCGGACACTACATCCGGGACGATGCCGGCCTGTTCCAGCGCCCGCAGGACGCCGATGTGCGCCCAGCCGCGGGCCGAGCCGCTGCCAAGGGCGATGCCGAGCCGGGGTTTACGCAACCGCATGGCCACCGCTTCCTTCCCGCCCCTCCCGCAGGCGTGGCAACAGTTCGACCAGATTGCAGGGTCGGGTACGGGCGTCCAACTGAGCTTGCAGGATGCGGTCCCAGCCGGTGCGGCAGGCCCCGGTCGAACCGGGCAGGCAGAAAATGAAAGTGGCGTTGGCCAGTCCGCCCAGTGCCCGCGATTGCAGGGTGGAGGTTCCAATCTCTTCCCAGGACAGCATGCGGAACAATTCGCCGAAACCGTCGATTTCCTTGTCCAACAGCGGCCGGATCGCCTCGGGCGTGCTGTCGCGGCCAGTCATGCCGGTGCCGCCGGTGATCAGGATCGCTTGCACCGTTGGAGCGGCGATCCAGCCCGACACCACCGCCCGGATACGGTAGATATCGTCGGGCACCAGCGTTCGGTCGGCCAGGTGATGACCAGCGGCGGTCAATCGTTCCGCCAGGGTTCGACCGGACGCATCGTCCGCCAGGGTCCGGGTATCGGACACGGTCAGCACCGCAATCGCCAGCGGCAGAAACTCACGTTCGCTCATGACGGACACTCCTTGCTGCTTCGAAGAAAATCCGGCTGGAATCGCTTGAAATCCGACCGGCCGGCCTCATTTTAAAACCATCGACAACTCACTTATACGAGGCTTTCTGCCATGAACCCGACTCGTTTCGAACCTTGGCGGCACATGCACCATCTGCGCAATGAACTGGACCGGCTGTTCGAACCCTACAACGCCGACAACGATCAATCCAGTATCGCTACCTGTGACTGGATTCCGGCGGTGGACATCAAGGAAGAGAAGGATCGTTATGTATTACGCGCCGATATCCCCGGCGTGGACCCGAAGGAGATCGAGATTATCGCCGAAAACGGTATCCTAACCCTCCGCGGCAATCGGCCGGGCGAAACCCGCGAAACCCGCGCCGGCTACAGCCGGATCGAACGGCCCTGCGGCAGCTTCTATCGTCGTTTCAGCCTGCCCGACACCGCCGATCTGGCGCGGATCGTCGCCCGCAGCGCGAACGGCGTGCTGGAAATCGGCATTCCCAAGCTGACCCAGACCGTGTCGCGGACCATCAAGGTCGAAGGCTGACCCCCATGACCGGCGGGAGCGCTCCCGCCGGTCGCTTCCGTCCAAACCGCCCGGAGCCGGCATGAAATACAAGGACTACTACCAAATCCTCGGCGTGGCCCGCGATGCCTCGGAAGAGGACATCAAGAAGGCTTATCGTCGGCTGGCTCGCAAATATCACCCGGACGTCAGCAAGGAGTCCAACGCCGAGGACCGTTTCAAGGAGGTCGCCGAGGCCTACGAGGTGCTGCGCGACTCCGAAAAACGCGCCGCTTACGACCAGCTTGGCAACAACTGGCGGGCCGGTCAGGAGTTCCGGCCGCCGCCCGGCTGGCAAAGTGGACGGCCATCCGCCGCCGGCGGGTTCGGCGGCGGCGATTTCAGCGACTTTTTCGAATCGCTGTTCGGCGGACTCGGCGGACTCGGCGGGCTCGGCGGGTTCGGTGGCGCGCGTGGGTTTCAAAGTGGCGGACGCGGTTTCCCCCAGCCCGGCGGCGAGGATCGGACCGTGGCGCTGGAGATTAGCCTGGAAGAAGCGTATCACGGTGGCCAGCGCGCCTTGCGGTTGCAGACACCGGAAGTGGACGCCAACGGGCGGGTCAGCACCCAAACCCGGACCTTGAACGTCAGGATTCCCGCCGGAGTGACCACCGGCCAGAAGATCCGGCTAGCTGGCCAGGGTGGTGGCCGACCCGGCGGCGATCTCTATCTGGAAGTGACGATCAGGCCGCATCCGCTCTATCAGGTCAAGGGGCGCGATATCACCTTGGAACTGCCGCTGGCGCCCTGGGAAGCGGCGCTGGGCTGCAAGATCGAAGTGCCGACACTGGGTGGCCCGGTGACGCTGAACGTCGCGGCCAATGCCCGCAACGGCCAGAAGCTGCGGCTGCGCGGTCGCGGTCTGCCCGGTCAGCCGCCCGGCGATCAACTGGCGGTACTGCGCATCGTCAACCCGCCAGCCGATACCGAGGAAGCGCGCGAATGCTTCCGGCGCATGGAGCGGGAACTTCCGTTCGACCCGCGCGCTCATTGGGGACGGTGATCTCGTAACATGAGCGTCGGCCGCTAGCCGACGGCCGTTTCCTGATGCCAAATTGCCCGATGCCGTTCAAGATGGAGAGTGTTTGTCGCATGAACAGCCAACGCCATCTCTTGCCGGTGGCCCTGCTGGTGCTGGGTCTCGCCGCCGCCGTGCCACCGCCGGTTCAAGCCACTCTGCCCGCCATGATGGCGGGTCAGCCGTTGCCGACCCTGGCGCCGATGTTGGAGCAGGTCACCCCGGCGGTGGTCAACATCGCCACCGAAAGTCGGGTGCAACTGCGCCACAATCCGCTGCTGGACGATCCCTTCTTTCGCCATTTCTTCAACATCCCCGACCGGCCGCGCGAGCGCCGGGCGCAGAGCGTCGGTTCCGGTGTGGTGGTGGATGCCCGTCGCGGCTACGTTATCACCAACCACCATGTGGTCGATGGCGCCGACACCATCACCGTCACTCTGCGCGACGGCCGCCAGCTCGACGCCAAGGTCATCGGTTCCGATTCGGAAAGCGACGTGGCGGTGATTCAGGTGCCCGCCCGCAACCTCACCGCGCTGCCGTTGGCCGATTCCGACCGGCTGCGGGTCGGCGATTTCGTGGTGGCCATCGGCAATCCCTTCGGCCTGGGTCAGACCGTGACCTCCGGCATCGTCAGCGCCCTGGGCCGCACCGGCCTGGGCATCCAGGGCTACGAGGATTTCATCCAGACCGATGCGTCCATCAATCCCGGTAACTCCGGCGGTGCGTTGGTCAATCTGCGTGGCGAACTGGTCGGCATCAACACCGCCATCATCGCGCCCGGCGGAGGCAATGTCGGCATCGGCTTCGCCATTCCGGCCAACATGGTGGCGCGATTGATGGAGCAGATCGTCGACCATGGTTCGGTGCGGCGCGGTCAGTTGGGGGTGTCGGTGCAGGATCTCACGCCGGACTTGGCGCGGGCTTTCAACCTGCCCGCCAGTCAGGGCGCGATTATCGCCCAGGTCAGCCCTCGTTCCAGCGCCGCCAAGGCCGGGCTGCAAGAGGGCGACGTGGTGCTGCGGGTCAACGGGCGGGCGATTCGCGACAGTGGTGGCTTGCGCAACGCCATCGGGCTGCTGGAAATCGGCGAGGCGGCGCGGCTGGAAATCCTGCGGAATGGCAAACCACTTACCCTCGACGCCAAGGTGGGCGAGTACGTGCCGGCCAAGGCGGAAGGCAAGGCACTCCATCCGCGGTTGGCGGGAGCCACCTTCGAGGATATCGGGCCGAATTCGCCGCTGGCCGGGAAGGTTCAGGGGGTACTGATCACGGGCGTCGATTCCGGTAGTCCCGCCGCCCGCGCCGGTCTGCGCGGAAACGACATTATCATCGGCGTCAATCGCCGCCCTATCTCCAACACCGCCGAATTGAGGCAACTCATGATCGATCGCGATGGATTGTCGCTCAATCTGCTGCGCGGCCAGGAGGAGCTGGTGCTGATGCTGCGCTGAGCCGCGCGTCCGGGAACGGTTTGCCTACCGTTCCCGGCTCTCCAAGCTCAGTGTCCCGGTTCCCCGGTTTGCAGTTCCACCCGGTTTTGTTTCTGGTTGTAGCCCTGCCGGAGGATGATTTCGTAAGCCGGTTCGGCTTTTTCGCCGGCGGGAACCGTGGTTTCGAATTGCACGGTCTGGAAGTCGTGCAGGGTGGGATCGAGCTGGCTGCGAAACACCACGTCGCCCGGATAGTCGCGGCGGATCTGGACCGCGATCGGCTTGCGGCTGTAGTTGCGGATGCGTTGCCGGTATACCGTATGCTCGTTCCAACCCGCCACCTGGCTGTCCAGTTCCAGCTTCAGGCCATTCTCGCCCAGCTTGCGATAGAGGTTGCCACCCTTGATTCGCAACCAGAAGTTGTCGCGGTAGACCTTCTGCTTGACCAGTTCGAACACCACCGCCGGATCGACGCCCAGATTCAGTTCGATCTTGTCGCCGATGGGCACGTACTTGAGGTTCTGGGTGGTCAGATAGCTCAGCCCCTCGTGGCCGTTGGCGCGAAACACCCGGATCACGCCGTCCGGCAGCGGCGTGCCGCCCAGTTTTGACGCCGTGTCGTTCTTCAGCAGGTACAGCCGCGTCAACTGGTCGCCGTACTCGCGCGGCCGGTAGCGGTACTGGACTGTCATCGGCACCGCGTCCGCCTCGAAGCTGCGCAGCCGCTTGGCCCAGCCGTTCGGCACGGTTTCGGTGCCTTCGATGGTATAGATGAAATACTCGCTCAGCCCTTCCTTGACGATTTCCTTGGGCGTCATCTCCGCCATGTCGGCGGCCATCGCGCCGATGGACAGTTCCATCGCCGGCGCGGGTGATGCCATCGCCTTGCGGGCTGCCCTCTGGCGCAGGTCGCGATATTCCTCGCGCTTGAGTTCGTTGAGCCGGCCGACCGGTACTTTCGCCAGTGCGGCAATTTTCTCCACCAGATTGATGGTGCCCACCACCAGTCGGACCTGGGCGTTTTCGTAATCCTCGCCGGATTGATTGCGAACTCGCACAAAGCTTTCCAGCCGCAGATGCCGTTCGTCGGGGTCGGCGATGGCTAGATAGTCGGCGGCCCAACTAATGCCGGAAGTAAAGTAGCTGATTTCGATGGTCGCCTCACGGTCGGCGTCGCTGTGCACGTTCCAGTACAGGGTTTGCGGCTTGTCGTGTGGGAAGGTGGTGTCGAGCACGTCCAGCCCGGTTTTGGGTTCGCGAAAACGCAGGTCCACCGAGGTTGGGTCGATCAGGGTGTTGGCCCAGGAAAATCGCAGAGGATTGACGCCCTGTTTGAAGGTCACCACCCGGGTTTCCCGTACCAGGGTCAGATCCTCGGAGTTGTAGATGGTCAGTTGCACCGTGCGCCGCTCGGGCACGGTGGCTAGATCGACGTTGCGGGCCGACAGCGCCAGTGGCAACAGCAACCCGAACAGGCAAAGCAGCGAATAGAGGGTCGGATGACGGGTCATGGCGCTCACCACTCGTTATTCAGGGTCAGCCGCAGGGTATGGATCTGTTTTTTGGCCTGACCGTCGGCGGCACGGGCGGGTAAATCCACATGGAATAGCAGTTGGTCGGCGTCGCTCTTTTCGGGATCGGGTTGACGCAGGGTGCCGTCTCCCAATTGCCATTCCGGGTCGCGGCCGTTGTCGCCGCGAAGGTCGTTGCGGATCTGTCGCACGCTTTCGACGATATCCAGCGTGACCGGCGTGTCCTTGAAGTTTTCGATCTCATATTTCAGCGTCACTTCGTGGCGATACAGATTGCCGGCGATGCGCTGGCGCTCGTTGCGATCCACGGTGCGCCGCACGCCGATGTCGCGGGCCAGGCCCAGATAGAGTTCCCATTCGTCGTCGGGTGGGGTGAAGGCGCCGCGATCCTCGCCAAGAAAAGCGCTGCCGCCTTGGCCGTCGTCCTGGAAGATGCGCGCCTTGCCTTCCGGCAGCGGTTCCCGGCCCAAGGGGCCGCCGGCATTCTTGACCACGTAGTGCATCGGCACGTTGAGCTTGTCTTGGGCGCGGTCCAGGTAGCCGAATTGCACGGGGTCGCAGGTGTAGGTTTTGCGCACCGGCACGGCGGCGAAGCGGTCCAGCAGCACTTCCTTGGTCTCGTTCAGCCCCAGCGGTTTCTCGAAGCGTTCGCCGACGCCGGCCCAGAACCGGGCATCGTCGTAGGCTTCGTTGGCGGCGTTGCCGACTCGCAGGTATTGCGCCAGATTGAGCGTTTTCTCGTCGCGGTCGGCCACGGCGCGATAGTGGAACTCCTTGCTCAGCCCGCCCAGCACGTAGCTGATTCGCATGCGAGCCGCGCCGGAGGCGCTGGCGGCCACCGACCACACCAGGGCGGTTTCGTTGGGCGGATAGCTGACCGATAGCACTTTGGCGTTCAGTGGTTGCGCGCCGGTCGGAGCGAGGATGCGCAGCACCAGGGTGTCGGGGTCGATGCGGGTGTTGGCCCAGGAAAAATCCACCTGATTGACGCCCTTGACCAAGGGCACGATGCGTTCTTCCTCGACCAGGGCGATTCGCGGGTGATCGAGCTGGATGTCCACCCGCTCGCGCACCGGCAGCGTGGTGAGCTTGATGCGGGCCAGCACGTCCGCCGGCGTGGCGCCGAGCAGCAGCAGAATGCCAAGCGGATACAGCAACGGGGTTCGGTTCATCGGTCGCGACCTCCAATGGTGAGTGGGTTCGGTATAACCATAAACGCTCGCGACCGACTTTTGGGGTTAACGCGCCGTGAGTCGATCGCAAGGGTCGGTCGAGATTCGGCGCTGTCTGCTTTCAGGATTCTGGAGAGGTCGGGTGAGATGGGTTGTCGTCGGCTTCGCATGGTGTCGCCGTGAGAGAATTTTACGTGTCGCCTTCATCTTCGGCTTCGTCATTTGGGATGGAAACCGAAGAGATGGGCAAGCCGGCAAAGTAGCGTTCGAGTTTGCGCAAGGCTTCTTCCGGCGTGGTTCCACCGCCGGCCAGCTTTTCCGCAAAGGCTCTGCCGGGATGTAGGACATCCCAGGATGAGCGGTACTGTGTTGCCCGGCGATTGCCAGGATCTTTATTGCCGAAACCGTCGGGTTGTACGGCGATGTCTTCACGGTCACGATGAGCGCTCAAGATGTTTCCTGATATGGCGCGCCAGCAATTCGGCCAAGCCAACCGGCACGGCGTTTCCCAGTTGCCGCATGGTTTCCGTCCAGGAGCCATGAAACGCAAAGGTATCGGGGAACATCTGGAGTCGCGCGCTCTCCCGGACGGTCAGATAACGCACGGTTCCATCCGGTTTGAGCAGCATGTTTTCTCCGCCGGGAACGCCATGCACACCGGCCTTGAGCGTTTTTGCCGGTTCGTCGAGTGGACTCCCCGTATGGCCGGGATAACGACGCGCCCCTCCTCGAAAGCGATGATTCAGGTATTTTGCCGCGGTCAGTGGATCAAGTTCTGGATCGGGTAGATCGGATAGGGCATCCCTGATGGTTCGCCATGGCATCAAGATGGGTTTTTCTTTCGATCCTCCAGTCCGTGAAGGGGACGGTTTCGGTGTTGCGCTGTTGGGGCTTGGTATGCCATGCCGTGCCCAATACGCATTGGAATGAGTCTGTTCCCAAGACAACGCTTCTTGGGAGTGCGTGGGTTCGGGAAACGCCCATTCAATGTCTAAATCGGACCGAAATCCCACAAGAAATACCCGTTCGCGACGTTGTGGAACACCATAATCGGCGGCATTGAGCACTCTTGTCACTAACCGGTATTGCAAGTCCAGGGAGCCACCATGGGTATGATGACGCTCCAAGCGAGTGAGATGATCTGACCAGTCTTCGCCCGGACGCTTTGTGATCTCGGGATAAGTCAATTGCAGGCGGATGTATTCGAAATAGCTGGCGAATCCAATCCGCGTCAATCCCTTGACATTTTCGAAAAGAAAAGCACGTGGTCGAATCTCACGGACAGCGCGTACCGCTTCGGGGAACATATCCCTATGATCGCCATGGCCACGATGCTTGCCCCCTAGCGAGAATGGCTGACAAGGCGGTCCGCCGGAAACCAAGTCGATACCGTCTTCGAAGCGCCGAAAATCAACCTTCCTGACGTCTTCTTCGATCAAAGGCCATTTGCATACTGGCGCCGTGCCACGATTCTGATTTTCACGAATGGTGTCACAACAATAACGATTCCATTCAATCACGGCGGCGGTCTCGAAACTCGCGTGACTCACGCCCATGCCCAAGCCACCCGCGCCCGCGAAAAGCTCAATGGCCCTGACTTTGTTCATCTTCCAGAAAGCTCCTGATTTTTTCCGCAAGCCTTGCGACATCGCGCAGCTCGCATTCCCATAAGATCAACACTTGCCATCCATCCTCGGTAAGTTTCTTGTGATTTTCAATATCGCGCAATCGATTGCGCTCCAATTTGGCACGCCAAAAATCCAAGCGGGATTTTGGCAGTCTCGCCAACTTGCAGTTTGGATCTGAATGGCGGTGCCAGAAACAGCCGTGCACGAAAATGACCTTGCGTCGTCTGAAGAAAACCAGATCGGGCTTGCCGGGCAGATCTCCGCGATGCAGGCGATAACGGTAGCCTAAGCCATGGACGAGGCGGCGGACCGTCATTTCCGGCCTGGTGTCCTTTCCGTGAATCCGACTCATCCGTTCGCTGCGGGCGGCGGGTGTCAGCGTATCGGTTCGGGGAAGGTGAACGGTGTCGGTCCGGTCGATCCGGTAATCGACCCGAACGCCCTCGCTCACCGTGCCCTTGCCATTTTCGCGCTCACGCTCACGTTCAGGCATCTCGTGGTGCTTCTTCAAGATCATCGTCGGAGATGCTGGCGGCGCCGCCAGCCCGTACCCAGTCGTCCACGTCTTCCTTCTTGAACTTCCAGAACCGCCCGACCTTATAGCCGGGCATCCCCTTGCCGCTCACCCAGGCATACACCGTGTCCTTGCTGACACCCAGATATTCGGCGATCTCATCGACAGATAACCAGCGGTCTTGCATGACGGATTCCAGTAGTGGCGAGTGGGTAGTCAAAATAGTAGTGTTAATTGAAAGGATTGAATAGGATTTGAGCTGATTAAGACAGATCAAGTAGTATTAGTACACAGCCCAGTTCCATGAATGCCTCTTTATGAGTCAAAATGGAATCGAATGTCGCTAACGATTGATAGGCGATCTTCGAAAATTCGGCCAGACGGGCTGGCCTATTCGTTGCCAACGGTTCCCATTCCCTTCTTTTCAACAGGTCATCCATTTATGAACCCACAACCTCTGCGGGTCGGCGTCGGCGGTCCGGTCGGTTCCGGCAAGACCGCCCTGGTCGAAGCGCTGTGCAAGGCACTGCGCGGCCGCTATCGAATCGCGGTGGTCACCAATGATATTTACACCTACGAAGACGCCCAGTTCCTCACTCGTGCCCAAGCGCTGGAACCGGAACGGATCGTCGGGGTGGAAACTGGCGGTTGCCCGCACACCGCGATTCGCGAGGACGCCTCGATGAATCTGGCGGCGGTGGCGCAGTTGTGCGAGCGTTTTCCCGATTTGGATCTGGTGATGGTCGAATCCGGCGGCGACAATTTGAGCGCCACCTTCAGCCCGGAACTATCGGACCTCACGATCTACGTGATCGACGTGGCCGCCGGCGACAAAATCCCGCGTAAGGGTGGACCCGGCATTACCCGCTCTGACTTGCTGGTAATCAATAAGATCGACCTTGCGCCCCATGTTGGTGCGTCGTTGGCGGTCATGGCGCGCGATGCGGAAAGAATGCGTGGCGATAAACCGTTCGTCTTGACCAATCTCAAGACCCGGCAGGGGCTGGAGCAGGTGATCGATTTCATCGTCGAGCGAGGGATGCTCGGCGCGGAACGCAGCCCGATGGCTTGATCCGCCAATCATATTCCGGGCGGGTGCCCGGGTCGATGATCGAATCGGGCTGGCGCGGTGTCTTGGCTTTTTTGGCGGCACTGCTCGCTTGTGGTGCCTGCCATTTCTCACGCTATCCCCATGATCGTGCACCCATTCCGTTCTTCGAATGCACCTGTTTGAAACTTAGCCTCATCTTTATGATCGCCTTCGCCCTGCTTTGCCGCAACGAAGCTTCGCCATGCACCATGACAAGGCGCGGTCGTTTCGCCCGCAACGTACAGCCCAAATCAATTGATTGAATATCATCGATATTGTCGTTTGGCACGGCGTTTGATGAAGCGCCCTCTGGGTCCGCATCCGGGTGGACCGATCAATCACCACATCGAGGGTTACGCATGATAAAGATAATGCCAAAGCTATCCCATTGGCTGCTGGCCGGTGCGCTGGCGCTGGGTACCACGCTGGCCCATGCCGCCGATACCATCAAGGTCGGGGTGCTGCATTCGCTGTCGGGGACGATGGCGATCAGCGAAACCACGCTCAAGGACACCGTCTTGATGTTGATCGACCAGCAAAACAAGAAGGGCGGTCTGCTCGGCAAGAAACTGGAGGCGGTGGTGGTCGATCCGGCCTCGAACTGGCCGCTGTTCGCCGAGAAGGCGCGCGAGTTGTTGCAAAAGGATAAGGTGGCGGTGGTGTTCGGCTGCTGGACCTCGGTGTCGCGCAAGTCGGTGTTGCCGGTGTTCGAGGAACTGAACGGCATCCTGTTCTATCCGGTGCAATATGAAGGCGAGGAGTCGTCGCGCAATGTGTTCTACACCGGCGCCGCGCC
>JAGRHI010000032.1:0-3965 GCA_020445045.1 Candidatus Competibacteraceae bacterium | reverse complement strand
AGCAGGCCATCCCGGCGGTGGATTATCTGATGAACGACCTGGGTGTGGAGCGCTGGGTGCTGGCCGGTACCGACTATGTTTACCCCCGCACCACTAATAAGATTCTGGAAGCCTATCTCAAGTCCAAGGGTGTCAAGGAAGAAGACATCATGATCAACTACACGCCGTTCGGCCATTCCGACTGGCAGTCCATCGTCGCTGACATCAAGAAATTCGGCACCGCCGGTAAGAAGACCGCCGTGGTTTCCACCATCAACGGCGATGCCAACGTGCCATTCTACAAGGAACTGGGCAACCAGGGCATCTCCGCCACCGACATTCCGGTCGTCGCTTTCTCGGTCGGCGAGGAAGAACTGTCCGGCATCGATACCAAGCCGTTGGTGGGCCATCTCGCCGCCTGGAACTACTTCATGAGCATCAAGAACAAGGCCAACGATGCTTTCATCAAGCAGTGGCACACCTTCATCAAGGATAAGAAGCGCGTTACCAACGACCCGATGGAAGCCACCTACATCGGTTTCAATATGTGGGTGAAGGCGGTGGAAAAGGCCAAGAGCACCGATCCCGACAAGGTGATCGACACCATGGTCGGCATCGAGTATCCCAATCTGACCGGCGGTGTGGCCAAGATGCTGCCCAACCATCACCTGACCAAGCCGGTGTTCATCGGCGAGATCCAGGCCGACGGTCAGTTCGACGTGGTGTGGAAGACCAAGGGTCTGGTGCCGGGCGACGCCTGGTCCGACTATCTGCCGGGTAGCAAGGACATCACCGCCGACTGGGCCGATCCCAAGATCAAGTGCGGCAACTACAACACCGTCACCAAGAAGTGTTCGGGCCAGAATTACCAGTAATCGCTCCGGTCCCCCTCTTGTCGATCCGCACGAATGATCGGGTGGCGCCGGCTCGAATCACCCCAGTGCCATGCGCGTCTCGCCTTGGCCAAGGCGGGTAACGGTCACCCGATCCATTTCCACGGGTTCAGCAAAGAGGGGGTTTCCCTCTCACTCTTCCGATAAGAAGCGCTCCCTATGGTATCCCGCACGTCATTTCGCGCCGGGCTGACCGGTCTTGCCCTGCTGGTGCTGACGCTCTTCGCGGCATCATCCGTTCGCGCCGCCGATGACGATGCGCTGCGGACTGTCTTGATGCAACTCCGCGAAGCCGATTTCACTGAGAAGGCGGCATTGATTGAAACGCTGGTGAGTATGGATCATCCGCGGATCGCCGCAATCCTCAGTGCGTTGCCCGAAAGTCGCCTGTACTACCAGGAGGAAGGCGACCGGATAGTGATCGCTCTGGGTGACGATACCGAGATTGCCATTGAGGATGCCATCACCGGTAAACCCTTGGGGCAAGTGGTCAAGCGCGACCTGGATCGTATCCGGGTCAACAATCGCCTGCGTAGCCTGATCGAAGACCGCTTGGCCAGCCTGGGTTTGTCCAGCGCCGATCCAGGAAAGCGCCGGGCGGCGATCGACGCTTTCCTGCGCAATCCCAAACCGGAAGGCGCGGCTCGACTGAAGGCGCGGTTAGCGGTGGAACCTGACAAGAAAATCCAGGAGTTATTGACGGCGGCGTTGGCGCTGGTCGATCTAGCGAGTCCTGACCCTGCCGCGCGTGTGCAAGCCGCCAAGGCGCTGGGTGGCTGGACGCAACCGGAAATTCGCGGTCCATTGCTGCGGGTTGCCGCCGAGGACAGCGACGCCACGGTACGCGAGGCCGCCAAGGCCGCGCTGGCCAAGACCGAATTCCGGCTGCAAATGCTGGGTTGGGCGGAAACCCTGTTTTTCGGTCTGTCGCTGGGTTCGGTGTTGATTCTGGCGGCCATCGGTCTGGCCGTCACCTTTGGGGTGATGGGCGTGATCAACATGGCNNCACGGCGAGTTGATGATGCTCGGCGCTTACACGACTTGGTTGACGCAGCAGTATCTACCGGTCAACTGGTCGCTGCCGGTGGCCGTGCCACTGGCCTTTCTCGTGGCCGCGCTGGTCGGTATCGCCATCGAACGTAGCGTGATCCGTTTTCTCTACGGCCGACCGCTGGAAACCCTGCTGGCCACCTTCGGCATCAGCCTGATCCTGCAACAGTTGGTGCGTTCGATCTTCTCTCCACTCAACCGCTCGGTGGCGACTCCGGATTGGATGAGTGGCACGATCCTACTCGGCCCGCTGGAGGTTACGCTCAATCGCCTGGTCATCATCGGCTTTTGCATCGCGGTATTTGCCCTGCTGTGGCTGGCCCTGCAACGCACCCGGCTGGGCTTGGAGGTGCGCGCGGTGGCGCAGAACCGGGCGATGGCGAAGGCGATGGGCGTTCGTTCGGCGCGAGTGGACGCGCTGACCTTCGGCTTGGGTAGTGGCATCGCCGGCGTGGCCGGGGTCGCGCTGTCACAACTGACCAATGTCGGCCCCAACCTGGGGCAGAATTACATCGTGGACTCGTTCATGGTGGTGGTGTTTGGCGGGGTCGGCAACTTGTGGGGCACGATGGTGGCCGGGCTGTCGCTGGGCGTCGCCAATAAACTGCTGGAACCCTGGTCCGGCGCGGTATTGGCCAAGATTCTGGTGCTGGTGTTCCTGATCCTGTTCATTCAAAAACGCCCGCGTGGACTGTTCCCGCAGCGCGGGCGGGCGGCGGAGGTCTGAACTCATGCGTTTTCCTCCCTGGCTGCTCTCCGATCGCGCCGGACTGGTGTTGCTGGCCGTGCTGGTCGTCCTCGGCATCGGCGTTCCGGTTTTCAATCTGCTGGTTCCACCCGATCACCCCCTGCATCTGACCGCCTATACCGTCACCCTGCTCGGTAAATACCTCTGCTACGCGCTGTTGGCGGTATCCATCGATCTGGTGTGGGGCTACATGGGTATCCTGAGTCTGGGCCACGCCGCCTTCTTCGCCTTGGGCGGCTATTGCTTCGGCATGTACCTGATGCGGCAGATCGGGACTCGCGGAGTCTACGGCGATCCGGTATTGCCCGACTTCATGGTGTTCCTGAATTGGCGGGATCTACCCTGGTATTGGCACGGTTTCGACCACTTCGGGTTCGCGGCGCTGATGGTGCTGGCCGTGCCTGGCCTGTTGGCGTTCGTGTTTGGCTGGTTTGCCTTCCGCTCGCGGGTGTCGGGTGTCTACCTGTCGATCATTACCCAGGCACTGACCTACGCTTTGATGCTGGCTTTCTTCCGCAACGAGATGGGTTTCGGTGGCAACAACGGCTTGACCGATTTCAAGGATGTGCTTGGCGTCCCGCTGCATGCCGACGGCACCCGCGTCGTGTTATTCGTACTGTCCGCCTTGGCCTTGGCCGGCGGTTATCTTTTGTGCCGCTGGCTGGTCTCGACCCGGATGGGCCGAGTGCTGGTGGCGATCCGCGACAGCGAGGACCGCGCCCGCTTTCTCGGTTATCGGGTGGAGCGGGTCAAGGCGCTGGTGTTCACCCTGTCGGCGATGTTGGCTGGGGTGGCCGGGGCGCTGTACGTGCCGCAGGTCGGCATCATCAATCCCGGCGAGTTCGCGCCGCTGAATTCCATCGAGGCGGTGATCTGGGTGGCGGTCGGCGGGCGCGGCACGCTGGTGGGCGCGGTGATCGGCGCGGTGCTGGTCAACTACGCCAAGACCTGGTTGACCGGCGCCTTGCCGGAAGTCTGGTTGTTCGCCCTGGGCGGATTGTTCGTGGCGGTCACCGTGTTGTTGCCTTACGGTTTGATCGGCCTGTTGCGGCGACGGGAGAAAGCGGCATGAGCGAACTGATCTCGGAATTGGATGCGGGCGGTCTGCATACGCCGGTCGAGCCAGTCGATGCCACCCATGGCGTCCTGCTGTATCTGGAAGAGGTCAGCGTCAGTTTCGACGGCTTCAAGGCCATCGACAAGCTGTCGCTGTATATCGGCGATGGCGAGCTGCGCTGCATCATCGGTCCCAACGGTGCCGGCAAGACCACCATGATGGACATCATCACCGGCAA
>JAGRHI010000031.1:4192-4561 GCA_020445045.1 Candidatus Competibacteraceae bacterium | reverse complement strand
GGCAGGAACATCTTGCCGGCGCCGAACAGGTCGCCGACCACGTTCATGCCGTCCATCAAGGGACCTTCGATGACGTGCAGCGGCCGTTCCGCTTGCTGGCGGGCTTCCTCGGCATCGATGTCGACGAATTCGTCGATGCCCTTGACCAGCGCGTGTTCCAGCCGCTTGGCGACCGGCCAGGAACGCCAATCCTGTTCCTCGCGCTTGGGGCCGCTCGCGCCGCCCTCGTCCTTGTACCGGTCGGCGATGTCCAACAGGCGTTCGGTGGCGTCCGGGCGGCGATTGCAAATCACGTCCTCGACCCGCTCGCGCAGTTCGGCCGGGATTTCCTCGTAGATCGCCAGTTGCCCGGCGTTGACGATGCCCATG
>JAGRHI010000031.1:3727-4187 GCA_020445045.1 Candidatus Competibacteraceae bacterium | reverse complement strand
CCATGCCGGCCTGGATGGCGTGGTAAAGGAATACTGAGTGGATGGCCTCGCGCACCGGGTTGTTGCCGCGAAACGAGAACGACACATTGGACACGCCGCCGGAGATCAGCGCGTAAGGCAATTCCGCCTTGATCCGCCGGGTGGCCTCGATGAAGTCCACCGCATAGTTGTTATGCTCGGCGATGCCGGTGGCGACGGCGAAGATGTTGGGATCGAAGATGATGTCTTGCGGCGGAAACCCGATCTGTTCGGTCAGAATCCGGTAGGCGCGCTGACAGATGGCGAACTTGCGCTCCTCGGTATCGGCCTGGCCCTGTTCGTCGAAGGCCATGACGATGGCGGCGGCGCCGTAACGGCGGATCAGCCGGGCCTGACGAATGAATTCCGCTTCGCCTTCCTTCATGCTGATCGAGTTCACCACCGGCTTGCCCTGGATGCGCTTGAGACCGGCTTCCAGAAT
>JAGRHI010000031.1:3110-3600 GCA_020445045.1 Candidatus Competibacteraceae bacterium | reverse complement strand
CCATGTTGATGTCGATGATCTGCGCGCCGTTTTCGACCTGCTGGCGGGCGACGTCCAGCGCGGCGTTATAGTCACCGGCCTTGATCAATCGTTTGAACACCGCCGAGCCGGTGACATTGGTGCGTTCGCCGACATTGATGAACAGCGAGTCCGGGCCGATGTTCAACGGCTCCAATCCGGCTAGGCGGCAGGGCGGCTCGATGGCGGGAATCGGGCGTGGCGGCAGATCCTGGACCGCTTTGACGATGGCGCGGATATGCGTGGGCGTGGTGCCGCAGCAGCCGCCGACGATGTTGAGGAAGCCGCTCTCGGCGAATTCGCGCAGGGTGGCGGCCATGGTCTCCGGGGTTTCATCGTACTCGCCGAATTCGTTGGGTAATCCGGCGTTGGGATGGGCGGACACATGGGTATCGGCGATGCGCGCCAGTTCGGCGATGTAGGGCCGCAGTTGGGTCGCGCCCAGCGCGCAATTCAGGCCGAAGGACAGCGG
>JAGRHI010000031.1:0-3022 GCA_020445045.1 Candidatus Competibacteraceae bacterium | reverse complement strand
GCCGAATACCGGAATCGTCGAAAAATTGCTGGATGGCGAACAGCGCCGCCTTGGCGTTGAGCGTGTCGAAGATGGTTTCGACCAGCAGGATATCCACGCCACCCTCGACCAGGGCTTGGGTCGCCTCGGTGTAGGCGGCGACCAATTCGTCGAAGCCGATGTTGCGAAAACCGGGATTGTTCACGTCCGGCGATAGGCTGGCGGTGCGGTTGGTGGGGCCGAGCACCCCGGCGACGAAGCGCGGTCGGTCGGGCGTGCTGTATTGGTCGGCGGCTTCGCGCGCCAGCCGGGCCGCTTCCCGGTTTAGCTCCGGCACAAGGCTTTCCATGCCGTAGTCGTGCATGGAGATCGAGGTGGCGTTGAAGGTGTTGGTCTCGATAATGTCGGCGCCGGCATCGAGATAGGCAGCGTGAATTTCGCGGATGATGGCCGGCTGGGTCAGCGCCAGCAGATCGTTGTTGCCCTTGAGATCGCTGGGCCAGTCGCGAAAACGCTCGCCCCGGTAATCGGATTCTTGCAGGCGATAGCTCTGGATCATGGTGCCCATGGCGCCGTCCAGAATCAGGATGCGGCGGGCGAGCAGGGCGGAGAGTTCGGCGGTGCGGTCAACGGTCATCGGTCAGGTACTCGGCAACTTCGATGGAATACTTGTAAGGTATCAGAAGGGGGAAGAGCGGGCAGCCGGGTTGTGCGCCTTGCGGGCCGACACTCTGGCGGCTGGTCGGGGCATTCAGGTCAACTGGAAGGCATCCCGAATCCATTCTACCCGCGGTTCGCCATCGGCCTGGAGGATCGCCACCACATCGAAGCGGCAGGGCAGGTCGAGGCGCTGACGTTGCAGGTAGAGCGCGGCGGCGCGGAGCAGGCGTCGTTGTTTGGTTCGGGTGACCGATTCGGCCGGTGTGCCGTAGCGGGTATGGCGGCGGCTGCGCACTTCCACGAAGACCAGGTACTCGCCGTCGCGCATGATCAGGTCCAGTTCGCCGCCCCGGCAGCGGAAATTGCGCGCCACCAGCGCCAGACCGCGCGCTTCCAGATAGCGGCGAGCCAGATCCTCGGCGGCGCTGCCTTGGGCGACGCGGCTGATCACGATTCGTTCACCCAATACATTCCAGGCGATCCGGATAGATTCGGATCAACTTATGAGTGGTGATGAGTTCGCGGATTTCTGGCCAGATGCGATGGAGGAAGCCATGCAAATCTCGAATTTTCATATTACCGATCCGAATATGGATCACTCGGGGAGGCGGTTCATGCAAAATAATTCGATCAGAAAAATCGGCGTCTTTGGTGACGATAATCAGGTTATGTTCTCTGGCATAATTCCAAATTTCGCTATCCGACCATTCGTCATCGAGGTCGAATACATGTAAGTAGTCGTCGCCGCGCCATAACGAAAAATGGTATGGCAGGTTGGCGTCGATCAAGAAATATGCCATTTCAGGCAACTGCCCTCAGGGTGTAATGTCGTTCCATCAGGCGGGCGGCAAATTGCAGGCAAGCCATAATGTCTTCACGTTCCAGGCTTGGATATTGGTGCAAAATATCATCCGGCGTTTCGCCCGCGCTCAGAAATTCCAGCACCGTTTGCACAGTGATGCGTTTGTTGCGCAATGTGGGTTTACCGTTGCAGATATCGGGATTTATGGTAATGCGATCACCGAAATAACTTGAAATCGTGTCGGCCATCGGTTGTTCTCCAAATCGATTGATATCGGATAGGTTGATGATTCATTCATGCTAAATTATCTCAAGTTTAGTCGCAATCGGTGACATGGCCTATGTCATTGACATCACGGCAATGAAGTTGTGGATAGAACGTGAAGGATAGGTTGTGTGGGAGTTTAAAGCGAGCCCGGCGTTTGCGGAGCCGGATAGAGAGGCCGTATGACCGTCGAATCCGGTGCGTTATACGTGATTGCCACCCCCATCGGCAATCTGGAGGATATCAGCGCGCGCGCCCTGCGCATCTTGCGGGAAGTGCGGGGCATCGCCGCCGAGGATACCCGGCATACCGGTCAGATGCTCGCGCATTTCGGTATCGATACGCCGATGTTTTCCTTGCATGAGCACAACGAACGGGCGCGTCTGGAAGCGGTGGTTGCACGCCTGCGCGAGGGACAGGCGTTGGCGCTGGTGTCGGATGCCGGTACGCCGCTGATCAGCGATCCGGGGTTTCCGTTGGTGCGTGAACTGCGCCGGCAGGGGCTGAAGGTTATCCCGGTGCCAGGACCGAGCAGCATTGTGGCGGCCCTGTCGGTGGCTGGTCTGCCGACCGACCGGTTTACCTTCGAAGGTTTTCTTCCCCCCAAGTCCGTCGCGCGCCGCGAGCGTCTGCAAGCCTTGGCGCGAGAGGAACGCACGCTGGTCTTTCTGGAAGCCAGCCATCGCATCGCCGAAACCTTGGCTGATTTGGCGGCGGTGTTCGGCGGGGAACGTCCGGCGACGGTCGCCCGCGAGTTGACCAAGCGTTTCGAGGAGATTCACACCGCCAGTCTGAGCGAACTGGGGGATTGGCTGGACGCCGATCCGCATCGCCGCAAGGGCGAGTTCGTGGTGATCGTGCAGGGCGCGCCGGCCGCGAGCGAGGCGGATACGGCGGAGACGCGCCGCTTGCTGGTGGCATTGCTGGCGGAACTGCCCGCCAGCCGGGCGGCGGCGGTGGCGGCCAAGTTGACCGGCCTACGGAAGAAGGCGCTGTACGATCTGGCGCTGGCGCTGGGAAGCGATTCCCGTCTTTCCTCCGCCATGGAGGGAGAGTGAGGGGAAGCGGCCGGAGTCGGATGGCGGGGTGTTTCCATCCATGTGCCGGTCTTGCCAACCGGCGCCCGGCGGTGGACACTAAGAGTTGGGAACCGGCTGGACGGTCGCTGTATCGCATGACGATATGGAGGAAAGTCCGGGCTCCACAGGACAGGGTGCCAGGTAACGCCTGGGCGGCGTAAGCCGACGGAAAGTGCCACAGAAAATACACCGCCTACGTTCGCGAGAACCGGTAAGGGTGAAAAGGTGCGGTAAGAGC
>JAGRHI010000030.1:1008-1734 GCA_020445045.1 Candidatus Competibacteraceae bacterium | reverse complement strand
CGCGCTTGTACTCCTGCTTGGGGTTTTTCTGGGCGTAACCGCGCAAGTGAATACCTTGGCGTAGATAGTCCATCGCCGCCAGATGCTCGCGCCAGTGGGCGTCCAGCACCTGCAACAACACCGCTTTCTCGAATTGCCGCATCCAAGGCGCGCCGACCAGGGCCTCCTTATCGGCATACACCTGTTCCAGTTCGGCGTGAATCCGCGCGCGCAGCGGTTCTTCGTGCAGGTCGTGATCGGCCTCCAGCCAGGCGCCGACCGGCAGTCGCAGCCCGAATTCCTTTTCCAGCGTCTGCTCCAACCCGGCCACATCCCACTGTTCTTCCAAGCTCTGCGGCGGGATGTACGGGTCGATCGTCTGCTCGAGCACTTCGGTGCTCATGTCCTTCAGCGTGGCCGACACATCCTCCGCCGCCATCAACTCATTGCGCCAGCCGTACATGACCTTGCGCTGATCGTTGGCGACATCGTCGAATTCCAGCAGGTTCTTGCGGATGTCGAAGTTGTGGGCCTCGACTTTGCGCTGGGCGTTTTCGATCGCCTTGGTCACCCAAGGATGTTCGATGGCCTCGTTCTTTTCCATGCCCAGCTTTTGCATCAACCCCGCCACCCGGTCGGAGGCGAAGATACGCAGCAGGTTATCTTCCAGTGATAGATAGAACCGACTGGAGCCGGGATCGCCCTGGCGACCGGAGCGGCCGCGCAACTGGTTGTCGATGCGTCGCG
>JAGRHI010000030.1:0-823 GCA_020445045.1 Candidatus Competibacteraceae bacterium | reverse complement strand
TCACCGTGCCCGGCTGGCCGGCCTGGACGATGATCTCCGCTTCCCGCTCGTGCTGCTTAGCGTTCAACACCTGATGGGGAATCTTTTCCTTGTCCAGCAGCGTGGCCAGCAGTTCCGAGACTTCGATGGAGGTGGTGCCGACCAAAGCCGGCTGGCCGCGCTTGCGGCAGTCGCGGATGTCTTCCAACACCGCCGCGAATTTCTCCTGTGGGGTCAGGAACACCAAATCGCCCATGTCCTTGCGCACCATCCGCAGATGGGTGGGCACCACGATGACTTCCAGGCCGTAAATCTGCTGGAATTCGAAAGCCTCGGTATCGGCGGTGCCGGTCATGCCGGCCAGCTTCCGGTACAGGCGGAAATAGTTCTGGAAGGTGATCGAGGCCAGCGTCTGATTCTCGGCCTGAATCGGCACCTCTTCCTTGGCCTCGATGGCCTGGTGCAGACCGTCCGACCAACGCCGTCCGGGCATGGTGCGACCAGTGAATTCATCGACGATGATGATCTCGCCACCGCGCACGATGTATTCGACGTCCCGATGGAACAGGGCGTGCGCGCGCAGACAGGCGTTCATGTGGTGGAACACCCCAAGGTTGGCGGCATCGTACAAGCTCTCGCCGCCATGCAGCAGTCCCGCTTCCAGCAGCAGATCCTCGACCCGCTGGTGGCCGTCCTCGGTCAGGTAGACTTGCTTGGCTTTTTCGTCCACCCAGTAGTGACCCGGCCCCTCTTCTTCCTGCTGGCGGGTCAGACGGGGCACGATCTCGTTGACTCGACGGTACAGCTCGGAGCTTTCCTCGGCCGGACCGGAGATGATCAGCGG
>JAGRHI010000278.1:1655-2252 GCA_020445045.1 Candidatus Competibacteraceae bacterium | reverse complement strand
CGCCGGTTTCGCAGACGAAGATCGAAGTGGGAATGGTGGTCTCGCCCGGATGCTCGAACACCAGGTTGGGCGCCCGCTTTTCGCCCAGCACTTCCCAGATCTTGGCGCCGAAGGCTCGCACCCCTTTCATCCATTTGGCGTAACCGGCATTGTCCTTCCAGTGCGGCAACATGCCCCAGTGGTCGAATTCGTTGCGGTTGATGCAGCCTTTGGCGCCGAGCTTCATGCAGTAGTCGAATTTGTCTTCGCCGGAGACCATGGCCACCGAGGTCGCTCCAGCGGCTTTGACGATTTGAATGGCCATCGACCCCAAGCCACCCGCGCCGCCCCAGATCAAGGCGACATCTCCCTTCTTAATGGCGTTGGCGCCCCAGCCGTGCAGCATGCGCCAGGCGGTGGCCGCGACCAGGGTGTAGGACGCGGCTTCTTCCCAGTTCATGTGCTTGGGCTTGGGCATGCATTGCTGGGCCTGAACCTTGGTGAACTGGGCGAAGCTGCCCCAGTTGGTTTCGTAACCCCAGATGCGGAAGGTCGGCGAGTACATGGGATCACCGCCGCTCTTGACCCAAGCGCAGTCGCGGCTGTATTGGCCGCAGT
>JAGRHI010000278.1:838-1464 GCA_020445045.1 Candidatus Competibacteraceae bacterium | reverse complement strand
TGCCGGCCGCCATGACATAAACCAGCACTTCGTCGTCGGCGATCGGCGGGACATTCACCACCTCCTGCTGGAACGCTTCGGTCGGCTTGCCGAACCGTTCCGCCCGGATCAGCCAGGCGTGCATCTTCTCGGGAATTTCGCCCAAGGGAGGCATTTCACCTAAGTCGTATAGTTCTTTGGCCATTTTCTCGTTCTCTCGGTTGCGTGTGGGTTTCTGGGTTGAATTCACTGTCAATCGCGCCGATTGCGCGCCCCGGTGAGCGAAATACATCGGGAGTCGACTCGGATGAACAGCCTCACTGCGGCGCGTAGCGCGATCGCACGCCGGCTATCGCCAGGGCAACGGCGTCGTCAAGCTCCGCGTCGTCCCGGATGGAAACCCGCAGGTCTTGCAGGCGACCGTCCATCAGCCCGTAAATCCAGCCGTGCAGCATCAACGGTTGCCCTCGCTTCCAGGCATCTCTCACCAGAGTGGTGCGGGCAACGTTGCGCGTCTGTTCAATGACGTTCAGCTCGCATAGGGCTCGCCAGCGCGTGTCGCTATCCGGCAGGGCGGTCAAGAGTTCCGCGTGCCGGTCGCGCACGTCCTGGATGTGGCGCAACCAGTTGTCGATCAAACCCAGCGA
>JAGRHI010000278.1:0-652 GCA_020445045.1 Candidatus Competibacteraceae bacterium | reverse complement strand
CGGTGGACGAACACCTCGCCCGGCTTCAGGCCGGTGATCTGGTTGGCGGGCACACGGCTGTCCGAGCAACCGATCCACAGATAGGCGGGGGTTTGGATCGCCGCCAATCCGGTGAAGAAACCGGGATCGGCGGCCGTCATCTCCTCGGCCCAGCGAGCGTTGGCGGCAAACAGCTCTGGTAAGTATTTCATCGAATTGCTCCAGTGTTCAGTTCGGAGTCGGGGCGATGGAATCGGCTGGTATCGCCGTCGGCGACCAGGCTCCGACGATAATCGCGCTGTCGCTCCAGCCGACGCGCCACCGAGCGGCCGGCCCGGTCGGTGGCGCGGTCGATGGCGACGTACAGATCGGCTTCGGTATCGTCGATGACCATGCCCGGCGTACCGGAAAAGGTGATCTGGATCCGGCAGCGCTTGTCCTCGCCCCCGCGCGGGCCGTTCTCGTCAGACAGACGGACCGAGACCTGGCGCAAGTGGTCGTCGGCCCAGCCAAGCGCGAAGCGCAGGCGTCGCTCGGCGTGTTCGCGTAGGCTGTCGGTTAGCGCAAAACCTTGGGCCTGGATGTGGATGTTCATGAAATCGCTCTTTTAAGATCGAAGGCGACGAGTAGTTTAGAGGGTGGAAAAACATCCAACAATTCGAATAATATTGAA